>JBHJJC010000094.1:0-25244 GCA_050042945.1 Croceivirga sp. | reverse complement strand
ATTTCCATTATTGTCCTGTACCATGGTATTGATAAAGTCGTTACTGAGTCTGCTTTTATCGTTGAAACTGTGATAGTGAACAGGAGTCCATTGATCATTCTTTTCGACCAATTTGAATAACCCCATGGTCTGGGTACCTATCCAGATTGTTCCATTGTTGTCTTCAAGTAATCGGGCTACCGTAGCGGCCTCGGACCCGTCTTTTTCCGATCGTAGACGAATATGTTCATGACCTCCACTTTCAGGGTAATAGACATGAACCCCACCAAATAGGGTTACTATCCAAAAACGTCCTTTCCGGTCTTGATGGATATCAATAACATTATTGGAACCTAAAAAGGAATTTTCTTTGGTCCATACTTCAAGCTCTTTGGTCTTTGGGTCGAAGATAGAAAGTCCCTTTGCCCAAGATCCAATCCATAACCTTTCTTTATCATCTTTAAACAAGCATAGTACAACATCGGTATGTAGTTTCCTATTTGTCAATGAATATTCTTGAAAGGAATTTTTGGAACGGTCCCAATAGTTCAGTCCACCTCCATCGGTACCTATCCAAAGATTGCCATTTTCGTCTTCCTTAAAACAGTTTACGATATTATTACTTAATGAATTTGGGTCAAATGGGTCTTTTTTAATATGAGTAAACTTTCTGTATTCAGGATCAAAAAAACTAAGTCCATTTTTAAAAGGTCCCATCCAAACAACACCGTTTTTTGCCGTTAGCAAAGACCATATGGAATTACTTGATATATGATACGGTTTGGTAATATCTTGTTTGTAATGAGAAATTATACCATTACTTGAGGTGTATATGAACAACCCATCGTTCTCGGTTCCTAGCCAAATGTTTTTATGGACATCAATAGCCAGACTTAATATGGAATGACCTGGGGATATTGATATCTTCTTAATCTCAAATGAATTATTGTTTTGTATGGTTAGTTCGATAAGTTCGCCTTCATGAGACCCTATGAGAAACCCATTTTCATCGTACTCAATGGCAGAACTTAAGTTTTGGGGATTTTCAATTTGGTGTAGTACCTGTAGATTGTGGTTTATTAGATAAATCGAAGCCTGGGTGATGATTAAGAGCTTTTCATTTTCTACAGGAAAAACCTCTACGATATAGTGATTGCTCGGCCCGCCTTTTTTTATCTCATCAAAAATGATCTGTTTGGTTTCGCCGGTATTGATTTCGTAACGATATACCCCGCTATTGTCCGTACCAAGCCATAAGTAATTATTTGTGCGCGCCACTGCACCGAAATATTTAGATTGTAAAAACTGAGCTTCTGGCTTAAAGGGGTACGGTGTAATTTGGTTTAGACTCCTGTTATAATGATTAAGACCTTGGTTTGTGCCAATATATAGCTCTTTTTCTTTGTCTTCATAGATTTTCTCTACATACCCGTCGGTAAGGCCTATTTTTCCATCATGACTTCGCTCAAAGATCTGAAAATTGGTTCCATCGTACTTATTAAGGCCATTTGGTGTACCAATCCATAAAAACCCAAAGCTATCCTCAAAAATTTGTGTGGCAGAACTTTGAGACAGTCCTGATTTAATATGTTGAAGTGAGAATTTGGATGAAGGATTTTGGGGAAAGCCCGAAAAGAAGGGGTAAATAAGTAGGTAGAATATTATAAGGTTGAATTTAATCTTCATATTAATGGTTGGTCAGGGCAGTAATTTTGTTTTAAAAGTACAAAGGGAATAGAAATAATGCCTAAACAGAAATTTTTGTTGGCAAGGCCCTGTTAGTTGTGGTCTAATTTCATGCTAATCAAGCGTTTTATCATGCAGTTCGCGAATTAATTTGATATGTTATTTATGCTTATGAACCGTAAGAAGACCTTTTTGCTCTATCCAGGGTTACTTTCAATAATTGCTTCTCAAAATAATAATTCCCAAAGGCCATATTCAAAATTAGGATAAGGTGGTGGTGATTTGGGAAAGCCATTTTTAATATCACTGTAACTTTCAGCAAACATTTGCTTACCGGCATCTGCAAAGCCCTTGCTATATCCAAGCGGAAAAGACATAATGTATCATGCCTCTTCATTTAATTTTTAAAACAGTCTACTGTTCTTACGCCTAATAGGAGCGAATAGTAATTTCTTACAATACTTTCTTAAACAATGGAGCGTCTTTAAACATGCTGTTTGAAATAAATCTCTTAATATCCAATAATTAACCTCACCTTTGCACCGCAATAATTAAATACATACAATGAGTAAAGGAACAGTAAAATTCTTCATCGACACCAAAGGTTTTGGATTTATCAATGAAGAAGGTGCTGACAAAGAGCATTTTGTGCATGTTACTGGATTAATCGACGAAATTCGCGAAGGTGACCAAGTTGAGTTTGATTTAGAACAAGGTAAAAAAGGATTGAATGCGGTGAACGTAAGGGTCATCTAAATTCAAAAAACGATTGAATAAGGCCCATCTACAAAAGATGGGCTTTTTTATGCATAAAAAGTAGCCTTTCGTCAATTAATGAACTATCTTACTAAATATAAATCCATACATGGCAAAATCACAACAAACCTTTAGTAAAAGAGAGAAAGAAAAGAAAAAACAGAAAAAGCGCGAAGAAAAGCAAAAGAAAAAAGAAGCGCGAAGGGCCGAAGCCAAGGAAGGTGACGGAGGTATTCCGTTTGCCTACGTAGATAAATACGGGAATCTTACCGATACGCCTCCCGACCCGGCAGAGAAAGAAGAGATTGATGCTTCCGAAATCGTATTGGGCATTCCTCAAAAGGTAGAAGAAGAATATGATCCCATTCGAAAAGGTAAAGTGGCCTTCTTTGATCACTCAAAGGGCTTTGGTTTTATAATGGATACAGAAACGCAAGAGAAACATTTTGTTCATGTATCAGGTTTAAATGATGAAATCAATGAAAATGATAAGGTCACTTTCGAATTGGAAAAAGGCCCAAAGGGAATGAACGCTGTTCGGGTCAGTCTCGAGAAATAAAAAATGTGCAGTTCTTCAAGGTTTCCATTTGCACAAACGGTATACGATTGCGTTGGTGACTAAACCGAATAATTCTTTTAAGATTAAAAAGTAGCTAAAGACGATCATAATTGCCTATTAGGTTCTCCCAATAAAGTTTAAAGTAGCCTTTTAGGGTTGTTCCCAAGCCATTTGCATAGCCTTAAAACCTTGATAATCGTATTCTTTCAAGTCTTCTTTGTTAAATGGAAAATAGTCATTTTGTCCGAAAAACGCCTCTGTAAGTTCGGCGAAATACTCTCCTTCACTGGTCAGCGCATAAGCTGCGAAAGCCGTAGAATAATTCCCATTTCCTAAATCGTATTTGACGTCCTTATAGAGTTCCGAATTAAAAGCATTTTGATAGGCTTCTGTTATTGCAGCTCTTTTTTTACTATCCTCAGGCATTGAATGATGATAGCCATGAGCCAGTTCATGTAGCACTAAAAAAGGTTGATTTTTGTTTGTCCAATTAATAAAATTTTGAACATTGGATATTTCAATTGCACCTGCTTTCTCCAAAATGTAACCGTTTTGAGATAACCAATATTCTGAAGGATGAAATACGGCTGACCCATTGGATGTATTCCAATCAACAAAAATATTAACATTCAAAAGTTGGTTTAAAATAGTATTGCTCAAATCTAGCTCGGTTACTTCAATCAATTTTTGTTCCAGTAAATCCAATGCCTGTTGCGTAAGTACTTCTTCGTTTTTAAAGGCCTTGTCTTGAACAAAAACATTAAATCCTACAAGGTCATAATTGGTGTAATCGTCTACCTCTGAAATTTTTTGGTTTTCCGATTCGGAATTTAATGAACCCTCTTCTCGAGAGCTTCTTGTTTCTTCTTCAGGAGAACATGAAATGACGATAAAAGACAAAAAGTATAGTAGGTAAGAAAGTCTCATTGGGATATGATTTGATTAAAATTTGAATTGATAATAACACCAAATCAATCTCATTTGTGAGAGTATAAAACGTAAGAGGTTATTAGAAATTACGTATTCTTAACAATTCACTTAAAAAATACCCTACTTGACTGAAAATTATTAATGTGTAGATGGGTCAACCTGAAGTTGGGTAAAAACGAACGTTCTTTCAGCCGTACCTCATGGCGTAAAGATTGACGGGTGCAACACAATCAATGTATTATCTAAAGATTTCTTCAAGAATATCCTTTTAAATAACCTAAAGTTGAGAGGAATAGGTTTGGAACTAGAATAATTGTATTACCGGTTTGCTAGCACTTCCAATTTTTCTGAAACAACAACCTTATACATGGTACTTACGGGTACCTTTTTGTCTTCAATCAATACATGGGCTCGTGTAGCCTTGGAAACCCGCTCCAAATTGGCTATGTATGATTTATGGGTGCGTTGAAAGTTTTCAGATAACAAGGTGTTGATATGAATCAGGGTATCAGATATCAAATACATTCGGGTATCCGTAAAAATTTTCAGATAATTCCCGAAACTTTGTAGATAACGAATAGAGGCAAAGGGTATGGTAGTTGGTAAGCCGTCATGTTTTATGGATAACTCTTCCGTTTCTGACTTCGTATTGGGTACAATACCATTCGAAGCTGAAACTTTGTTTATGGCTTGCAAAAAGCGTTCAAGTTTGATAGGTTTCAATAAATAATCTACCACACCAAACTCATAACTTTCCAAAGCATACTCCGAATAGGCTGTGGTTAAGATGACTTTGGGAGATTTTATGACAGAACGTAAAATACCCATTCCATTAAGTTCTGGCATTTCTATATCAAGAAAGATAAGGTCAACTTGATCGGTCTGGATGAAATTGACAAATTCAAAGGGATTACCTGTACTCAACACCAATTTGAAGTTGTTTATTTTAGAACAATACTCTTCTAGCACCTCTCGTGCCAACAATTCATCATCTACAATGGCAATTTTAATCATATAGTTTTAACACAGAATCTGATACGTCAATGGACAAATGTACACGATACGTTTTTTCCTCATTATTGATTTCCAATAGATGGGCATTGGGATACAATAAACTTAATCGTCTTTTTACATTTTCAAGTCCCATTCCTTCCCTATTGGATTCGGTAGTGTGGGGAGGCTTTGAATTTAGTACCGAAAAATGAAGTGTAGTCTGCTCTAGAGAAGCCGAAACATCAATGGTACTTTGCTTATTGGTACTATGGGCACCATGTTTAATGGCATTCTCCACAAAGGGAATAAGTAACATGGGAGCTATCCGAAAATCTAATAAATCACCTTCGATTCCAAATTCAATGGTACACCGTTTACTCAGTCTTTTTTCTTCGAGCAACAAATAATTTTCTATAAATTCAAGTTCCTCTTTGACTAGAACGGTTTCTTTTTTAGAACTCTCCAATTGATATCGCATTAATTCGGAGAGTTGCATTACGACCTCAGGAGTTTCTGGCGATTGCTGTCTAGAAAGGGAATAAATACTGTTTAAGGAATTAAATAAAAAATGTGGATTTACTTGCTCTTTTAAATAATTGAGCTCCATTTCTTTTTGTAATTTTTCTTTCTCGGCATTTTCTCTTCTAAATATCATATTTCTTCTTAAAAAGAAAGCGGCCATTCCGGTGCCAGTGGTATATATAAGAAAAGAAGACATTTTATATATACCTATCCATTTTGGATATGCCTTTAAGAATGCACCAAGAAATATGGTAGCAATAAGCAACAAACCATAGAGTACATAGCTTTTCTTATCATAAACAAAAGGAATGAGGATAAAATGGTTTACCCATATAACACCCATAATAGTCACTGCATAACTTAATTGCCAGACATAAAATGAATATGTGGTATCATATTGATTTCTGAATAACCATCCGCCCAGTATTTCAAGTAAGGCGACCAATAAAAAGGCAGCGATATTAATGAGAATGGTATGTTGTAAAGACTTTTTGACCATATATACCTGAAAGATAGTATCAAAACGTACAAATCGTCATAATTCCTTTATCAATGCGATATATCAATGACGAAATGACTTCGTCACTTAATTATTGTATTTGTCATCTTTAAGAAGGTAACCATGGCCTTTGCGATATTTTTATCCAACATCCCATAAAGGGGCTTTCACCATGAATTCATACCTATGAAAAACATAGTAGGACTACTTCTTATACTATTTCTATTTCAATCGTGCAAAGACACATCAACAAAGCATGCAGATAGCCCAAACAGCTCAACATCAAAATATGAGACCTATAATTATTCTGGATTTACAAAGGAAGAGATTTATGGATTCCATAAACGGATTTATGAAGGAGGCAATTGGACCGAATACGGCGATTTGGAGCGGTATTTTTATCTAAACTTTTCCCAAATAAAGGAACACTCTAGAATACTTAGGTCCGATACTCCAAAAATTCTTGAAGAAGCCCCAAGAGATGACGTGAAAAACTTTATCACGTCAACAGATTTAAAAAAAGGGGGCGGACTATCATTAAATGACTATGTACAACAGGTAGAAGTAAATGGGTTAATCATAATTCATAAGGGTAAAATCGTCTTTGAGGGTTATCCAAGGATGTTCCCAACCGATTTACATGTGAATTTCTTAATAACTCAAGTATTTGTTAGCACCTCAGTTGCTATTTTGGAGGATAATGGTGTAATAAATACGCATAAACCCATTGATGATTACTTTGACGGGCTGAAAGGATCTGGTTGGGATGGTGTGCCCATAATCGATATTCTCTCCATGAGTTCTGGAATTGAACGAGTACCATTAGAAACGTTTGAGGCAAGTTTTTCTCCTATTAAGGATTTAGCTATGGCAAAATCAGCCAAGCCATCAGGCACTGAGTATCAATTTTCTAATGCTGATGCCATGGTACTAATGTTACTTGTTGAGAAAATGAGTGGTCTTACCTTCAGCGATTTTGTGGAACAAGAAATATGGAAAAAGATTGGAGCGGAACATAGCGCCCTTATTGGAAGCAATACCAATGGAACCTCTCTCGCTTACCTCGATGGCATGTCCACGACACTTCGAGATTTGGCTAGGTTTGGCCTTGCTTTTACACCTAGTGGCAGAAAGAATGCCAATCCAATAATTTCTAATGAACACTTATCCAAAATTCGAGATGTCAATAAAAACCTCAAAAAGAAATCGCGATATACAGGAGAAACCGTATACAGCAGCTATCAATGGGGAGCTGTCTACGAAGATGGTGATTTATATAAAGGCGCTCATGGCGGACAAGGACTGTATATATCGCCTTCTAAAGATTTGGTCATCGCGTATTTCGGAACGGCAAATACCCATCGTGAAAGCAATCAACTCAACGTTATTTCTCGACAGCTTTCCAAATCAGGATTATTTCATCTGGAGTAAAACAATTCAGAGAGAACTTTCGCGAATAGCTTGAAATTAGTAAACAAGTAAAATCATTATTAGAAATGAAAAATATAACAAGACCGTTACTTTTAATTCTTCTTGCCCTAACAAATATTGCCCTTGGGCAAGACAGTGATGTTACTAAATTATTATCGAGTGGAGAGGGGTCTCCCTTAGTCGTACCGGAAATTCGAGTAGTTCCCAT
Source organism: Croceivirga sp. (assembly GCA_050042945.1). Lineage (GTDB taxonomy): Bacteria > Bacteroidota > Bacteroidia > Flavobacteriales > Flavobacteriaceae > Croceivirga. Next base: position 17,681 of record JBHJJC010000094.1, on the reverse strand, counting down.
AAAAGATACCAATACAGAAAGAAATTATGAACTGTATATAGAGCTACCAGAAACGTATTCCGAAAATACTAATAAAACCTACCCTGTCCTTTATTACACCGATGCTACATGGCATCGTGAAATATTATCTGCCTGCCAAGAATTCATCATTGAAGAGGTAATTCTGGTTGGAATTTCGTATCAATTAGACATCGACGAAGACCTTAAAAACGAAGTAGGAGCGCATGTGAGTCGGTTTCGTGATTATTCGATAAGCGAACACAGTAATCCTGAAGTTCAAGCCAAGTATCAATCAGGGCAGGCCAATAAGCATCTCGAGTTTATTCGCAATGACGTCATTACTTATGTTGATAAAATGTACCGCACGGACCCCAACAGTCGTACCTACTTTGGATACTCCCTCAGCGGTGAATTTGGCGCGTATATCCTTTTGACGCAACCGGATACTTTTAACAACTACATTATTGGAAGCCCAACAGTGAGAGGTGAAGTGGATCACTTAACGGAATTGAATACTCAATTTGGACCTTACGAACGATCCAATAGAAATTCAAGTTTGAATGCCAATGTTTTTATTACGCATGGTTCATTGGAAAGTGGGGAGGTAGTAGCACCTGTAGAGGCATTCATAAAACTATTAAATGATCGAAGAGATCCCGGTTTATCCGTGTATAAAGAAGTGATTGATGGTGATCATAGTACGGCATTCCCTACAACAGCGGTTCGCAGTGCGACTTGGTTGTCATCCTTAATGCATCCCATTTCAAGTCTTGGCAATAAGGTTTCATTTTGGGAGATGCCTCTGCTAAACAATGCATTTGTCACTACCACTCCAGAAGACAGAAAAGATGGGATATCGGTTGACACTTTAGCGGTGAATCATAAAGACCAAGAGGCAATCCGCCAACTATCTCAAGAGATTTTTAGTGGTACCTATGGGAATTACGATGCGTTGCTTATTTCACATAAGAATGAATTGGTCTATGAATCGTATTATAGAAAAGGTCGTATCAATTCACCACACGGACAAGCCTCAGCAGTAAAAGGCTATACCAGTCTGGTATTGGGGAGGGCCATTCAAATGGGTTATTTAGGCATGGACGATCTCGACAAACCTTTGATTCATTTCTTGAACGATTTAGATCCTTCGAAATTGGCTCCTGGTGCGGAGAAGATTACGCTTCATAAGGCCTTGACCATGCATGGAGGATTGACCATAGACCAAGAAAAGTGGAAAGACTTTGAAAACGATACCGTTCGCTTAAAAGGACAGGGGCTGGTTCAGACCCTTCTTGAACAAACGGAACCCATTACTAACGAGACCCAAACCTATTTGTACGGAAATTTTAACCCCATGATGGTAATGACCGTTGTTGATGCCGTTGTACCTGGATCTGTCGAAGATTTTATAGAAAATGAATTACTTCATAAACTGGATATTACCGATTATGAATGGTCAAAACACGCAAGCGGTTTACCACAAGCAGGGTGGCAAGCCAGTTTCAAATCGCGCGACATGCTTAAATTTGGATACTTGGTGCAAAATAAGGGCAAACTCAATGGAGAACAGCTTATTTCCCAGGCCTATCTAAAAAAAGCAACCAGCGGTCTCGTCAGTCCTGCAATAGACTGGATGCCCAAAAATTATCGTTATGGTTATTTTTGGTACCATACGCCCGTCACCGTTGGTAACAAAAGTTATGATATGACATTGGCCTGGGGCGGTGGTGGACAACGGGTGATGGTCGTAGAAGAACTTGATTTAACCATAGTTGTTTCGGGCTTTGACCGTGAAGATGAGAAAATTATGAAACCTATTTTTGAGACCGTCGTGCCTGCATTTGTTAAGGACTAATTTGCGCTTTAGTTATTCATTGAATAAATAGACGCGTTAAAGGAACAATGCGGCTATTTAACCTAAGATGTATTAGTGATAAAGGTACAGCTAAAGACTTTGCGCATTCGTGTTTAAGCTGAAGTATAAGATCATCGGAAACGAAAAAGAGTCCATTGAACTGGAAAAAGACGCGGAAAGAATGAACTTTACAACGAACTACTAAAAAATGGTTATTAAAACCAAGATTTACCGCGACATGCTCTAATAAGCAAGAAATGTCAAATAATAGAATTTATCAAGGAGTTTGATGATTACTAGGTGAACACATTGTTGAATGTATTAGAAGATTAATTTAAAATATCCACCCCTAGAAATTTATCATCCTTGTTGTAATACCATTTTCGGGTCTTGGGCAATTGCATTCCGTTTATGTTTTCCAACCCATTAAGCAAGATATATTCCCCATCATTTTTTGATTCATCATGAAAGAATTGATACACTTCCATGGCATAGGTTTCTGGATTAAAATAAAAATACCAAATATCATCACCTACCTCGGTATCGTAGGTAACCTTTAGTTTGAGATAAGTTTTGTTTTTGAAGGTCGTCTTCGTTACCTTATCATCAATATAGGTCCCTTTATCCTTCAATTTCATGGGTAATCCGTAGAGATATGCATAATAATCGCGATACATATTTCCTCTCTCACAACTTAATCGAAACTTTTCCCTATCCTCTTTAGAAAGGTTGGTGGAACCGTTTAATGAAATTTCACAAGTATCGCCATGTACTTTATAAGTATAGCGATCACTATCTTTTGAAACCTGAAGTTCAAATATTGACTTGGGAAAGTCAAGGTGAATTTTGCTTAACCTATCCGAAGAGCTAGGGGTTTCCATTTTAACCTGAAAACTTCCTTGAAATGATGACCAATGATTGTTTGGGTCATGAAAGGCAATGGCCTTATCCAACAATTGTGAACCGATCATTTCTTGTGCCAAGAGAGTAGCTTTGGTAATAAGCAAGAGAAAAAGAATAGTGTAACGCATGACTTTTGTTTACCCAAAGCTATGCATTCTTCTTTTACAGCATGAAGATTTAATCGATACGGGCGGGTTCTACGGAACTATCATGTTCTAGGTAATACAGCTCCAAAAGGTCCATCGTCGCCTTTATCATGTCGCGACTTTCGGTCAATAGGGTAAAATAGAGTCTTGTATTCTTAGGGCTGGATTCTTCGGTACGGGTTCTAGCGACCTGTTTTTCAATTTTTTTATTGACCAAATTCATGTAATCGTTTTTGGTGGATAGCACCTCACCTATACGGTCAAAAGTCCGATTCTTGAAAATATCGGTCGTTTCCTCAAAAAGTTTGGCCAGATGAATGTCCAAATCCTTTAACTCTTTGATTTGATTATACTTTAGCTTTTTATGGTTATTGTTGACATGCGTAAAGCCTTTTTTTGAAATGAGTTCCAATGATTGGTCCAGATCTTGTAAATAATCCAATAAGGTAATGTAAAAGTTACTGGCGCCGCCGACACTTGACTCATCAAGGTTCTTGATAAAGTAAAAAATGCTGTCTTGTAAATCCTCTAGCTCTCGAGACATCTTCGCGACCCCTTTGTTATTTTTCTTCAAGGCTTCGAGGTCATGTCTAGCCAAGCTATTAATGGCCCCGGTATAGATTTTATTGGTTCGCTTTATCATGTTGCCAATATTATCGGCACTTTCTTCAATTACACCCTGAATACTGCTACTTTCTGCCCGGCGCAGGCTGTCTTCAGCCTTTATGACCTTTGTCTTTTCATTGTGTGCCATATAATTACGAAGCAACAAGGCTGCGGCGACAAGCAATAGTACAATTACCGATACAAAACCGCCCAAATGCAGAATATAGGCAATGATAGCGGCTGCGGTGAACGCCGAGAAGGCGGTAAAGAACCATCCTCCGATGACATTCAACACGCCTGCAACTCGATAAACTGCACTCTCAGCACCCCAAGCCCTATCGGCCAAAGACGTTCCCATGGCAACCATAAAGGTCACATATGTGGTGGAAAGCGGTAATTTCATAGAGGTGGCAATCGAAATTAAAACACTGGCCACCATCAAATTTACTGCTGCACGAACCATATCGAAGGCAGGCAAATCTTGTACTTTACTTTTGGGAACATAAGTGCTGGGCGCCTCAAATTGTTTATCGATTTGTTTGCCGAATGATGGGGGAATTATGGCAGAAAAACTTTCGAAGGCCGTAACACTGAATTTGACGATTTGACGAGATAAAAAATTGGGTTGAAAGCGTTCTTCACCTTCATCTTGTCGCGCCAAATCTACACTGGTTTTTACCACGCTTTTTGCTTTGGAGGAAAACCATAAAGTAATGACCATAACCGCTCCTGAGGCCAATAACAGAAGGGTAGGGGTTTGAACTGCAGCGGTCAAGCCCTGCATATTGAATTCAGTCGCTGAAATTCCTGAGCCGGACCAGTCTTGGAACGATTGTAATGCTGCGATGGGCACACCGATAAAGTTTACCAAATCATTTCCAGCAAAGGCCATAGCCAGTGCAAATGTTCCTAAAACGATGATGACCCTGTAGACATTCCACTTTAAAAAGCTTGCAAAAATCCAGGAAACCAGGGTCCATAATAATAAGTTGCCCAATAAAAAGAGTTCGGTCGATTCATAAACAAAAGCTACTACTGATGGGTCAAAAATTGCTGCACTTTTTAATCCTTTCACTAGAATAAAATAGATAATGGCCGTTATGGCGATACCGCCAAAAATGGCTTCAACCCATTTGGGTTTTTCCTCAAATTTGAACGAAATCAAAACCCGTGAAACGTATTGCACTACTGCCCCAATGGTAAAAGCAACAAAGACCGAGAGAAGGATTCCAAAGATGATTTCAGTGGCTTTAGCTGTATTGATATATCCTCCTAAATCTGCGAAAGAGCCATCTGCCGCAATGATTTTGACCAAAGAAATGGCTACTGCTGCACCCAAAAGTTCAAATACAATTGATACTGTGGTCGAGGTGGGCATTCCCAGGGTATTGAAAAAATCCAACAATAGAATATCGGTAATCATGACTGCCATGAAAATGATCATGATTTCAGCGAATACAAATTCAGTCGGATTAAAGATGCCCTTTCGCGCTACTTCCATCATACCACTAGAGGAAATGGCACCAAATGCAATACCCAAACTGGCCACAATCATTATGGTTTTGAACGAGATGGCTTTTGAACCAATGGCGGAATTCAAAAAATTAACGGCATCGTTACTTACACCAACGACCAAGTCGGTAATGGCCAAAATAGCCAACGCAACAACCATGAAAAGGTAGATATTTTCACCCATGACAATCGAAAAGTACGCAAAAATGATACTATAATTCTTTTACTAGGTTAAAATAAAGTTATGAAACACCTAGAGTTTGAGGTTCAAACCAACATCTAAGAAATATGATAAGAAAATATGAAGACTAGGGTTGGAGACTTTTATCAGCTACCTTGTTCAGGGGTTCAGAGACTTCTGTGAATGTCAAGCTTTTCGTTTGTTCTGAAAGTGGCGGCAATGACTCTTCAATGATGATAATTTCATCGCTTTTCATCTTAAGTTCAATTTCCTTCGATTCGTAACCAAGATAGTTCACTTGCAATAGATAGGTTCCGCATGGAATACCGGTCATTTCAAAGTTGCCATGAAAATTGGTTTGTGTTACGAAAGAAGTACCTTTCAATCGAACATTTGCAAATAACAAAGGTTCTCCTGTGAGATTGGTATCGGTAATCTTTCCGTAGATAGCGCCTGACGATTGACCCATTGCCAATTGGCTTATCACAAAACCGAAAATGAATAATGATCTTATCATAATTTGGCAAATAACGTAATGCAACGTTAACGAATGGTTATGTGCAGGTTATTAAAGTATGGCTGTTTTAAATTTTGAGACCCTACGCCTCCCTCTTTTAAACGTCGCAAAAATGTATCTTGCAAACTTTAAATTTTCTTGAATGCATTGGGAGCAGCTATTGTCCTTAAAACGCTTTGGTGATACTGAAAAAAGACTTCGTTCGACGCAAGACGAGACCCGGTTGGGTTTTGAGGTAGACTATGACCGTATTATTTTTTCATCGGCTTTTAGAAGCTTACAAGATAAGACCCAGGTTGTTCCCTTGCCGATTCATATGGGTACCCATAAAGACTTTGTGCACACTCGATTGACGCACAGCCTTGAGGTTTCCGTAGTGGGTCGAAGTTTGGGCCGCATTGCCGGGAAAGCCATTTTGGAGAAGTATCCCTACCTAAAAAAGGAACATGGGTATCAATTTAACGATTTTGGAGCGATTGTAGCCGCTGCTGCCCTTGCCCATGATATTGGCAACCCCCCTTTTGGGCATAGTGGTGAAAAGGCTATAGGAGTATTTTTTGAAAATGGTGAAGGACGTAAGTATCAATCGATGATGACCGATGCCGAGTTTCAAGATTTGGTTGATTTTGAAGGCAATGCCAATGGATTTAAATTACTTACTGATTCCAGAAGTGGCGCCCCAGGAGGATTGCGCTTAAGTTATGGTACTTTGGGAGCCTTTACAAAGTATCCCAAAGGTTCGCTCCCCAAAAAACCCACTAAACAGATTTCAGATAAAAAGTTCGGATGTTTCCAGTCTGAAAAAGAATATTTCTTGGATGTGGCCCATGACCTGGGATTGTTGCCAAAGGAAAATGATTTTGCAGAACGATTCCATCGTCACCCGTTGACCTATTTGGTTGAAGCTGCAGATGATATCTGTTATACGATCATCGATTTTGAGGACGGCATCAATCGTGGATTTATTTCAGAGGATTTTGCCCTTGAATATCTGATAAAGTTGGTCAAAGACCGAATCAATACCTCAAAATACCATGCGATGAAATACTCTGGTGATCGCTTGAGCTATCTGCGGGCTTTAGCCATAAGTACGCTGATACAAGAAGCTATCGAGATATTCATTGCCCATGAGGAAGCCATTCGAAGTGGTACATTCGAAACCGCCTTGCTTGATAAAAGTCAGTATTCGGCCCAAATCAATGACATTATAAAATTGAGTGTCGAGAAGATTTATCAATCCCACGAAGTGGTGGAAAAAGAGCTTGCAGGATATACCATTATTGGAGAACTGTTGCATGTTTTTACCCAGGCCTTGATTGCTAAAAAAGAAGGGAATCCCAGTGCTTACGATACACTTTTGATTCGAACACTACCAGAACCCTATCAGAGTGTTGAAGGAAGCACTTATGAAGTGCTACTGCAAACCTGTAGCTACGTGGCCAGTCTATCAGACAGTGCTGCTGTTCAAATTCATCAACGTATTGTGGGAGGGAGACTTTAAAATTTATAGCCCAACCCAATACCTAATGCCTGTTTGAACTGAATTCTTGGTTTCCCCGGATTGATAACATCACCTGCATCATTAAAAATTTGATCAAATTTGATGTCGTCATCATAGATGATATGGGTTCCTATATTGGCGTTGATATATTCGTTAACCTTAAATTCAAAATTGAGTTCCCAATCAACATCGACATTGCCAAAGCTTCGAAGGTAATCGGTATAGAGGTTAAGGCGGTGCTTCATTTGTACATTTTTGAGTACCTGGGTTTCCCACGCATGGGTGAAGAGAAACCCGAATTCAATAAAAGAGTTTTCACCGGGAGATACCCCGAAAGCACCTTTGGATGATAGATCTTCATCAAATACAAATGTCGCCTTGAGGGTGGTTGGCGATATGTAGATGTTAACGGAATTATCTGGTTTGATGTATGAGGTACCTGCACCAAAAAATACATACCCTGGGGCCATAAAACGGGAAATGGGCGTATCTCGGTCAGGATAATTAAAACCGTTTGAAAATTGGGTGTTAAATTTTGCTTTTGCGGAATAAAACCAGTTGGTCAAGGTATCTTTTCTAAAACCGAAGGTAGAGGTAAATCGAATAAGGTCTTCCGTTTTTCGGAGTTCCTGGCCCTCTTGTACATTAATGCCATAGCGAAAACGCAATTCGTTTTCCCAAGTGAGATAGCGAAACTTGTAGTTTCGAACAAACGCAAGATTGGCCAATGCTGAAACGGAATTTTCTCCACCGGCATTCCAATTGACAAAGGCCACTTCATTAATATTTAAACCAAGATTGTTTTGTTTGACCCAAAATGTAGGGGGTACAAATTTCTTTGGTTTTTCACGTAAGACCGAGGTCTTGTTCAATCCTGTTTTTGGTGCAATCCTGCGAACACCGTATGGTGTTATTTTTAACTTATTTTGGGGCCACCGGATAACAATGGTGTCAATTTTTGTGGTGTCTTGCTCTAGGGACAATGTATCTTGCGAAGCACTCGTGATGACCTGAGCAAAGCCCAAGGCGCTAGTAAAAAAAAGTAAAATAAAGAGTATGCTAAACGATTTGTTCAAGGTATGCGAGAATACTTGTATTGTTCAGCTCGCAAATATCATACAATTCTGGAATTGTACCATGCGTAATAAAATCATCTTTTATCGCAAAAATCTTTATGGGCGTGTGATACGCGTTTGCGTTGGCATAAGATATAATCGATTCACCAAATCCTCCGAGCTCACAACCGTCTTCAACGGTAATGATGTGTTCGTAGTTTTCAAAGACATGTTTGAGCAGCTTTTCGTCCAATGGTTTTACAAAGCGCATATCATAATGTCCAAAAAGTGAGGGTGATGTATGGTTTTGGATTAGGGAAGCAATGTTATTCCCAATTGGGCCAACGGTAAGAAAAGCAATTTTACTTCCTTCTTTCAACACTTTGCCTTTGCCAATGGTTATTATCTCAAAGGCCTGTTTCCAGTTCAAGGTAGTTCCGCGTCCTCTAGGGTAACGAATGGCCAAAGGATGGGGTAGTCCCTTTTGGGCGGTGTACATCATATTACGTAATTCCATCTCATTGTATGGTGAGAAAACAATCATATTGGGAATGCATCTTAAGTAGGCCAAATCAAATACCCCATGATGTGTAGGGCCATCTTGGCCTACTAGCCCAGCTCGATCTAGGCAAAAAATGACAGGTAGGTCTTGTAAGGCTACATCATGAATGACCTGGTCATAAGCGCGTTGTAAGAAAGTGGAGTAGATATTACAAAAAGGGACTAATCCTTCTGCGGCCATTCCCGCAGCCATGGTTACAGCATGTTGTTCGGCAATACCCACATCAAATGATCTTTCTGGAATTTCTTCCATCATGAATTTTAAGGAACTCCCAGTGGGCATGGCGGGCGTGATACCTACGATATTTTTGTTTTGCTTGGCCAAATCGACAAGGGAATGCCCAAAAACATCTTGAAATTTTGGTGGTTTTTTTTGATTGGTCGAAGGGGTTCTTTCTCCTGTTAGGGCATCAAATTTTCCTGGGGCATGATACGCAACTTGATTTTCCTCAGCTTGCTTTAGTCCCTTTCCTTTAGTGGTGATGATATGTAACAGACGTGGCCCTTCTATTTTTTTTAAGCGTTTTAATTCCTTAAGAAGTTTTGGTAGATCATGACCATCAATAGGTCCTGAATACTTTAAATTGAGGCACTCGAAGATATTTTCATCTTTGGCGATACCCTTTTTTACGTTTGTCAGGTATTTCTTCAAAGCACCAACACTGGGGTCAATGCCTATGGCGTTGTCATTAAGCACAATTAAGACGTTCGCTTTGGTCATTCCGAGGTGGTTCAATCCTTCAAAGGCCATTCCGCTCGCAATAGATGCGTCGCCAATCACTGCAATATGTTGTTTACGGATGTCTCCCTGTATTTTTGAAGCTAGGGCCATTCCCAAAATTGCTGAAATTGAGGTGGAACTATGACCTGTTCCAAACGTATCATACGGACTTTCATCCCTTTTGGGAAAACCGCTTATGCCATCCAACTGTCGGTTGGTTTCGAAAATCTCCTTTCTTCCGGTCAGTATTTTATGTCCATAGGCCTGATGGCCAACGTCCCAAATTAATCTGTCGATTGGCGTCTCGAAAACATAGTGCAGTGCTAAGGTCAATTCGACAACCCCCAAACTAGCCCCCAAATGCCCTTCTTTTGTCGCTACGATATTGATAATGAATTCACGTAGTTCTTTGGCCAAATCAACTAATTGCCCTTTGGACAACTGTCTTACCTCATCAGGGGTATTGATTTTTGCTAATAGGGTTGACATCACCGTGTAAAAATACCGAATATCATCACGTAATTATCCTTTGGTTTGTAGTTTTGGATTTTGGAAATATGGTATGGTAAACCCATTTGATGATAACTATTTCATGAAGCGTGCTCTTCAAGAAGCTGAAGCGGCCTTTGAAGCCGGGGAGGTGCCCGTTGGTGCGGTAGTAGTGGTAAATAACCGTATTATTGGCCGCGCCCATAATTTGACAGAAAGATTAAATGATGTGACGGCACATGCAGAAATGCAAGCGATTACGGCGGCTTCCAATTTTTTGGGGGGTAAGTATTTACATGGTTGTACCCTTTATGTGACCCTCGAACCCTGTCAAATGTGTGCAGGTGCTATGTATTGGAGTCAGATCTCAAAACTGGTTTATGGGGCTAGGGATTTAGAGCGCGGTTATGGGGTTATGGGTACTACACTGCACCCAAAAACGGAAGTGGTGAGCGGTATTATGGAACATGAAGCGGCAGATTTGTTGAAGCGTTTCTTTATTCAAAAACGTAATTTGAACTAGCCCCCCAACTTTTTTACTTACAAAAAAAACCCTGACTATTCAGTCAGGGTCAATGCGTAATCAAGAATACAATATCGCTATCAAATGATTTGAACCTGTCCGGCTACCAAACCTTTTCTTCCTTCTTCTTCTACATATTCTACCTTGTCTCCATCATTCAACTGTAGTCCGTTGAGTGCTGTAACATGAACAAAAATATCTTTGCCCGTTTCGTCGTTGGTAATGAACCCATACCCTTTGGACTCATTGAAAAATTTTACTGTACCAGTCATTAAAATAAAAAAATGTGTTAAAGTGCGAAAGTAACCTTTTTAACTAAGCTTAGTTTTAATTTGACTTTAAATCCGACAAAATTTATTGATTATCAGTATTTTTTCGCTCTTTTTTCCTCATTTTCATAATGTTTTCCTCATTTAGCATATAATCTTTCATCTTTTTTCCTTTGCTTTCTTTGATAAGAAATAATGGCATTGCTACCAAAAAGATTCCCAACGTACCATAACCGATAAACTTATGTCCGCTGGGTTCATCGGTTTTCTTTAATTGGAAACCGTAGATAATGGCGGCAAACGAAGCAATGAGAATAGCAACAATGAGATATTTCGTTTTCATAGTTTACAGGTTTATCGGGAATAGTTAATCAGTTTTCTACGATAGGCTGTCAAAAGTTTGGATTTTGATACAAAGCCCAGATATTCTTCTTCTTTGATTACTGGAAGGTTCCAAGCCCCACTATCCTGAAATTTTTGCATGACCCGCTTCATACTATCCGCTTCATAAAAAATATGTTCTGGTGCTGAATGCATAAAGTCCTTTACCCGTGTGCAATCATATTTTTCAGCATCGAACATAAATTCCCGAATGTCGTCCAATAAGACAATGCCAACCAATTTTTTGGCCTCTAAGACTGGAAAAATATTTCGGTTCGATTTGGAAACTGATTTGTGCAACATATCACCCAGGGTCATCTCAGGATGTACTGATTTAAAGTTGGTCTCAATAACGTCATCCAAGGTCATCAGGGTTAAGACGGCCTGATCTTTATTATGGGTAAGCAAGGCATTTTTCTCTGCCAATTCTTTGGTATATATGGTATATTCTAAGGTGTTTTTTGTAATGAGATATGAAATGGAAGCTGTAATCATGAGTGGTACAAAAAGTTCATAGCCTCCCGTGATTTCGGCTATCAAAAATATGGCTGTTAGTGGCGCATGGATTACCCCGGCAATCAATCCGGCCATACCAATTAAGGTGAAATTACTTTCATTGACCTGAAAGCCAAAACCTAGGTTGTTTATGATTTGGGCCACGACATTTCCCAAAGCACTGCCCATAACCATTGTTGGGATAAAGATGCCCCCTGCCCCCCCTGCTGCAAAAGTAGTGGTCATGGCAATCGCCTTAAAAATGGTGATGCCAAACAATAGCGCTATAACGACCCAAGTGTTGTTGAGGTGTTGGTCAAATGGGGTCTGGCCCAGTGCGCCAATGGTATTTCCATCCAAGAGATTATTGATAAAACCAAAGCCCTCGCCATAGAGGGGTGGAATAAAATACAGCATGACCCCTATGGCGATTCCGCCGAAAAGCAGTTTATATTTTGGACTTCGAAATTGTTTAAACAGAGATGAAATCCAGAAATACATTTTGGTAAAATAGACCGAGGCCACTCCCGTACCCAACCCCAATAAAATATAGAACAGGGTGTCATTGAGTTCAAAACCTTTTGAAAGGGTAAAACTGAACAGGGTTTCATTGCCCAAGAAAAAATATGAGGTCAAGACCCCTGAAATGGAAGCTAATAATAACGGCAAGACCGATAGCATGGTCAGGTCTAAACTAAAAACTTCAACGGCAAAAATAATGGCTGCTATAGGTGACTGAAAGATGGAGGCAATAGCCCCTGCTGAAGCACAGGCAATCAATAGTGACCTTGTCTTGGCTTCTATATGAAAGAAACGACTCAGATTTGAGCTTACGGCAGCACCTGATTCCAATGCCGGACCGAGTAATCCCACCGAACCTCCAAAGCCTACGGTCAAGGGTGCAGCAATAAGGGGCGAATAGATTTTTTTTAGGTTGAGCATACCCTTGTTTTTAGAAAGGGAAAATAGAATCGAAGAAACGGCATGCCCTAAAGGATGTTTATGGACATATTTGACGTACAAATACACCAAAGTCAGCCCAATAACGGGAAGTATAAAATAGAGTTGATTTTGTGAAATGATGATACCGCGTTCTAAAAGGGTCTCTATGAAATAGGTGAGGTTTTTAAGGGTTACAGCCACCAAACCTGCTAAGAATCCGACCAGGACACTCATCAGTTGCACAAACGTCTTGTTGGAAATATTCTTATATCGCCATTTTAAGAATCTGCGGAGAAGTACTTTTGGGCTTGCCATTTTAAACTGGTTCAACCAAAATTATTGAAAATACACCTAGAATGGCATTAAAATGATAAAGGTTATAAATCCAAATTCAAGTGCAACTCTTTTAGCTGGGCTTCGTCAATAGTAGCTGGCGCATCGATCATCACATCACGGCCACTATTGTTTTTGGGGAAGGCGATAAAATCACGAATGGTTTCCTGCCCACCTAAAATGGCTACCAGTCGGTCCAATCCGAAGGCAATGCCCCCATGCGGAGGGGCCCCGTATTGGAAAGCATCCATTAAAAAACCAAACTGTGCTTTGGCCTCTTCTGTGGTAAACCCTAAATGTTTGAACATGATGGCCTGGGTCTCCTTGTCATGGATACGGATGGAACCCCCACCGATTTCATTACCGTTCAATACCAAGTCATAAGCGTTCGCACGTACCGCTCCGGGATCTTTGTCCAACAGTTCCAGCTGCCCTGGTTTGGGTGAGGTAAAGGGATGGTGCATGGCGTGGTAATAGCCGGTTTCTTCATCCAATTCCAACAAAGGAAAATCAATGACCCAAAGTGGGGCAAACTCATTGGGGTTTCGTAAACCCATGCGTTCGGCCAATTCCATTCTAAGTGCGCTCAGTTGGGCACGGGTTTTAGTGATCTCTCCAGAAAGCACCAAAATCAAATCACCGGCTTTTGCACTGGTCGCGTTGGCCCAATGGGCCAAATCATTTTGGTCATAGAATTTATCGACCGATGATTTAAAACTTCCATCGTCATTGCATCGGCAATAGACCATACCCTTTGCGCCTACTTGGGGTCGCTTGACCCAATCAATAAGTTTATCGATGTCTTTTCGGGTATAGGAATTTCCACCGGGCACGGCAATACCCACCACCAACTCAGCGGAATTGAAGACATTAAAGTCCTTATGTTGGGCAACAGCATTCAATTCTCCGAATTCCATTCCGAAACGAATATCAGGTTTATCGTTCCCATAGCGTTCCATGGCCTCATCAAAGGTCATCCTTGGAAAACTTTCGATATCCACTCCTTTGATTTCTTTAAGGAGGTGTTTGGTCAATCCTTCAAAAGCATTGAGGATGTCCTCCTGTTCCACAAAAGCCATCTCGCAATCGATTTGGGTAAATTCCGGTTGTCGATCCGCCCGTAAATCTTCATCCCGAAAGCACTTTACGATTTGAAAGTACTTGTCCATTCCCCCCACCATCAACAATTGTTTAAAGGTTTGTGGTGATTGCGGCAATGCATAGAACTGCCCCTCATTCATTCGACTGGGTACCAAAAAGTCACGCGCCCCTTCGGGTGTAGATTTTATTAAATAAGGGGTTTCCACTTCAATGAACCCTTGACCTGAAAGGTATTTTCGGACTCCCATGGTTACGTTGTGGCGAAAAATGAGATTGTTCTTAACTGGATTTCGGCGAATATCCAGGTAGCGATATTTCATACGGAGTTCGTCACCACCATCAGTTTCGTCTTCAATGGTGAATGGAGGCAACAAGGCTTCATTGAGTACCTTTATTTCTTCAACCAATAGCTCTATTTCACCTGTTGGGATATTGGGATTTTTAGAGGCCCTTTCAATGACCTTCCCCTTTACTTGTATTACCGTTTCACGACCTAGTTTTCTAGCACTTTCCAAAAGGGTAATCGGTGTTCGCTCTTCATCAAAAACCAACTGCGTAAGTCCATATCGATCCCTCAGGTCAATCCAGACAACAAAGCCTTTATCCCTAAGTTTAGAAATCCATCCACTGAGCACGACACTTTCATTGGCATGCGATAAACGCAATTCACCACAAGTATGGGTCCGGTACATAAAATTGAATTTAAAGCGGCAAAGTTAGTGAGTTCAAATGGAGCGAAAGCAAGGAATCATCATAGTTTTCTCGACCAATTACATCGTTTCTAAAACCATTGATACATTTCTTTTGTTACCTGGCCAACAAGGAAAATATTATTAATATCTAAAAATCAGATACTTATGATTTTTATGTAAATTTAATGTAAATTAAAAGTTATTTAAAAATTTATTTTAGGTAAAATATTTATTAGATTTGTAACGTTAATGTAAATGAAATAATCATTTAAAGTGTGATGTTATGAAGAAAGGACTACTTGTAATAATGACCCTCTGTTCGGTATATATGCATTCCCAAAAAGTTGAACCGACCTTTGAAAAGGATGGAAAAATGGTAAAGGCCACTTATTTCCATGATAATGGAGAAATTGCCCAAGTGGGATTCATGTTAAATGGAAAGCTCCATGGTGATTGGGCAATGTTTAATGCTGAAGGCACTAAAATTGCAGCTGGCAAATACGATGACGGTAAGAAACAAGGTATCTGGCATTTTTATGAAGGCGATATGGTCAAGGAAGTGGAGTTCGTTGACAGTAAAATTGCCGCGGTACGTGACTGGAATGCTGCTGATGGCGTTACGGTCAACTAAAAATTTTATTTTAAAAATGAAAAAGCCCCTGATAATTCAGGGGCTTTTTTTATGCTGCGCTTCTCAACGTTTCTCTTTCTTGTTGTCTTTTGGTATGGCTTCCCCTCATTCGAATCTTGATTCTATATACGATATTAAATAATACAGGTACGATGATCAAGGTGAGGAATGTCGCTACGATCAATCCAAAAATAACGGTCCATGCCAAAGGCCCCCAGAAAATGACATTGTCTCCCCCCACGTAAACTTGCGGATCAAATTGCCCGAAGAGTGTAATAAAATTAATATTCAATCCTGTTGCTAGGTGGATTAAGCCCAGTACTGTGGTAATTGCGGTTAAAATAACCGGTCGTAAACGGGCTTTACCGCTTTTAATTATCGTTTCGGTGACTTCTTCACGAGTTAACAGTTCATCGTCTGAAATGCCCAAATTTACTTTTTTACGGTCGATGAGAATTTGGGTATAATCCAACAACACCACACCATTGTTGACTACAATTCCCGCCAAAGAAATAATTCCCATCATGGTCATCATGATAACAAAGGGCCATCCTGTTGCCACAAGGCCCCCAAACACCCCAATGAAACTCAAGAAAATAGCTATCATGATGATCGCGGGCTTTGAAATACCACCAAACTGAAATATCAATATGAGCATGATAAGTCCCAATCCTGAGAAAAAAGCACCCATTAAAAAGGCCTGCTGTTTTGCCTGTTCTTCCAACTCACCTGTGTAATCAATCTTAACCCCGCTAGGCATTCCCTTAAAGTTTTCCATTTCCTTTTTTATCTGGTCCACTATTATTTGGGCATTCCCCCCAGGCTTTAAACCAGAATAAACGGTAACTACCCGCTCACCATTTCTATGTTTAATGGCGTTAAAAGACGAGGTGTTTTTTCTTGAGGCTACAGCTGAAATCGGAATCTCCTTAATTTTTCCAGTGTTCTGATCCTTAAAGATGATATTTTGGTCGAACAACGCACTGGTATTATACCTCAGGTCTTCATTGAACCGAACATTGATATCATAGTCTTCCCCGTCTTTCTTATAAATACCTGCCTTATCACCAAATATGGACCGTCTAAGTTGTTGGGCTACCTGCCCAACAGAAACTCCCAACTCACCAGCTTTTTGGCGATTTACCACAACCTCCATTCCTGGATTCCCTTTATTTACATCAACCTTTAGTCCTTCCATGCCTTCAATACTCTTAGAGTTAATAAAGGTTCGCATTCGTTCGGCTACACTGATAAGGGTGTCATAATTCTGTCCTATTAACTCCAAATTGACTGGATATCCCGCTGGTGGCCCTACCGCATCTTTTTCCACTGAAATGGTCACACCTGGGTAGACATCGGCCAAATCATTTTGAATTCGAAGTCGAAGTTCTTCGGTATCCAGACCTTCTCTGAATTTAAATTCTTGCATAGAAAGGGTAACTTTTCCACGGTGTGGCATTTCTGCCGAAGAACCACCCTCGGTAAAGGGATTTTCAGCACCTCTTCCAACTTGCGAAACTCCCGTATCAACCAAATAATTCACTCCGTCTGGTTTAATGTACTCTTTGTTGTCAATGATATCGTAGATGCGCTCTTCAATGTCTTTGGTCAACAAGTTCGTTTTCTCAATATCGGTACCCTGTGGATATTCAATATATACATAGATTTCTTTAGGAGTGTTATCTGGAAAGAACTCTACCTTGGTCCTTTGGCTGCCGACTGACCCTCCAAATGTGGCAAAAGCGGCAAACAATAGCAACATGGTTACACCAAAATACCAATACACGTTTTTACCTCGAAGCGCATGGGTCAAACGTTTTTCATACCAGTTTTCAAGGTTTACAAGGCTATTTTTTTGAAATCGGGTTGACCATGGTTTTAGGGCGTATTTATAGACCCAAAACATGACCGCGACCACCAACATTAAAGTACCTAAACCGCGTACAGGTCCACCTACTACCATAATAAATAGACCAAAACCACCCAAAAGTGCACTTATTCTTATAAGTTGTTTGCGAGTAAGGTTTTTTTCCCCCACTTCCATGAATTGAGAAACCAACATTGAATTCATGAAGATGGCCACGAATAATGATGAACCGAGCACAACAGAAAGGGTAATGGGGAAATAAATCATAAATTCTCCCATAATACCTGGCCACATACCTAGCGGAACAAAAGCGGCAACGGTCGTCTGTGATGAAATAATTATTGGAATTGCAATTTCACCGATTCCTGTATTAGCGGCCTCATTGCGTGAAATCAATTCT
>JBHJJC010000093.1:0-17466 GCA_050042945.1 Croceivirga sp. | reverse complement strand
TACGAACGATGGGCAAAGCGATTCAATAAGTTTTTAAAATATGTTGAACTACTCGTATCACCAGACCTGATTATCGTTGGTGGAGGCATTTCAAAAAAATGGGATAAGTACGGGCACCTCATCAATGTTGAAACCGACGTTGTTCAAGCTGAGCTCATGAACCATGCAGGAATTATTGGTGCCGCTATTTCATGTTTACGTGAACAACACCACGGGCATATCGGTTAAAGCAATTTCCCAATGGCTTCATGGAATACACTTGACCAAAGAATCGCCAAAAGAATGAAATTGTGGGGAATACCCGCAATGCGTATCTCATTTGCCATCATTTTCTTTTGGTTCGGAATTTTAAAACCATTTGGGCTCTCTGCCGCCGAGGGGTTATTAAAGTCAACTGTTGCTTGGTTACCCTTTGGCAGACCAGAATCTTGGCTTAAAATTATTGGTTGGTGGGAAGTAATAATAGGATTAACTTTTTTATTTAGATCGACCACAAGAATAGCAATAGCCCTCTTGTTTTTGCAAATGGTAGGCACCTTTATGCCATTGCTATTTCTACCGGAAGTAACCTTTCAGGAAAATAATATTCTAATGCCCACACTTGAAGGCCAGTATATCATAAAAAATTTGATGATTATTTCTGCAGCTTTGGTTTTAGGTGGTAAATTTTATAAAAAACGTTCTTCTTAACTCGATTGGTGGTGGATTCCTACCACCTTGCAAGAATGATTAAAAGAACTTAGCTCGCCTTGTTGCGTTTTCTATCAACCTCTTTTAGATGAATTTTACGCAAGCGTAAATGGTTGGGCGTCACCTCAACCAATTCATCTTTCTGAATGTATTCCAGGGCCTCTTCTAGTGAAAATTTTATTGCTGGAACAATTTTAGCTTTATCATCAGCCCCTGCAGAACGAACGTTCGAAAGTTTTTTGGTCTTGGTGACGTTAATCGTCATATCGTCCTGACGGGAATTTTCACCAATGACCTGACCTTCGTAAATATCTTCTCCTGGATCGATGAAAAACTTACCCCGCTCTTGTAGTTTATCAATGGAATATGGTATGGCCGTTCCATTTTCCATAGAAACCATTGATCCATTAATTCGACCGGTAATTTCTCCCTTTAATAGCTGATATTCCAAAAAGCGGTGCGCCATAATCGCCTCGCCTGCGGTTGCGGTCAGCAATTGGTTTCTTAACCCTATGATTCCTCTTGAAGGAATGACAAACTCGCACACCATACGAGAGCCCTTAGCTTCCATACTCACCATTTCCCCCTTTCGAATCGAAACCATCTCAACAGCTTTTCCAGAAACCTCTTCCGGTAAATCAATGGTCAATTGTTCTACTGGCTCACATTTTGTACCCTCTATTTCTTTGATGATAACCTGTGGCTGACCGATTTGAAGTTCATACCCTTCTCGGCGCATGGTCTCAATCAACACGGATAAGTGTAGCACTCCTCGTCCAAAAACCATAAACTTATCAGCACTATCGGTTTCCTCGACACGAAGGGCGAGATTTTTTTCAAGCTCTTTTTCAAGACGCTCCTTGATATGTCTTGAGGTAACAAACTTTCCGTCTTTTCCAAAGAATGGGCTGTCATTAATGGTAAACAACATACTCATGGTAGGCTCATCGATAGCGATGGTTTTCAATCCCTCAGGATTTTCGATATCTGCGACGGTATCGCCTATATCAAAACCATCCATTCCTACCAAGGCGCAAATATCGCCTGTCTGCACCTCTTGTACTTTCTTTCGGCCCAGACCATCAAAAATAAAGACCTCCTTAATTTTTGATTTTACCTTAGCGCCATCCCGCTTGACCAAAGTCACCTGCTGACCTTCTTTCAAACTTCCTCGTTGAAGACGCCCTATGGCAATACGGCCAGTAAAACTAGAAAAATCGAGGGATGTAATCAACATTTGAGTGGATCCTCCCTCAGGTTTAAATTCAGGAATATGCTCCAACACCATATCCAATAACGGGGAAATATCGTCGGTTGGCTTTTGCCAATCTTCGCTCATCCAACCATTTTTTGCAGAACCATAAACGGTAGGGAAATCCAGTTGCCATTCTTCAGCACCCAATTCGAACATAAGGTCAAAGACCTTCTCGTGTACTTCCTCAGGGGTACAATTCTCTTTATCCACCTTAATGATGCCCACACAAGGCTTTAGCCCCAAATCAATGGCTTTCTGCAAAACAAAACGTGTCTGTGGCATGGGGCCTTCAAAGGCATCGACCAATAACAATACGCCATCGGCCATATTGAGCACCCGTTCAACTTCACCACCGAAATCAGCGTGACCCGGGGTATCAATAATATTAATTTTAGTATCCTTATAGACTACGGAAACGTTTTTGGAAACAATAGTTATTCCACGTTCCCGCTCGAGGTCGTTGTTATCTAAAATCAAGTCGCCCTTGTTCTCGTTTTCACGAAATAACTGACAGTGATACATGATTTTATCTACCAAGGTCGTTTTACCATGGTCAACGTGGGCAATAATGGCAATATTCTTGATTTTCTGCATGGCCTTGTTTTGAGCGCGCAAAGATACTTCTATTTTTGGCTTGCAGAAATACTAGAACATTATTTTTATCTTATTGGTTTACAGTGGATTTTTACTTGTTTTTACCTAACACAAAACCCAGTTTGAAATTGATGATTAAGGCAAATTCCCCTTCAAAATCGATTCCAGGGCCAAAGAGAAAATTCCACTGGAATCCCTTTCTTCCGGTTCTCTGTAAACCATAGGCCAATCCAACAAAACCTCCTTCATTGATTTGATAGTCCCCTAAGATGGGCTCTCCGGATGTATATGCGACTAAAGGCGATAGATAATTACCTGTATTTCTTGCAATTCTCTTTCCTTTATCCAACCTCCTTTGAAAATTATAATAGTACCGGTATTGAAGTATCCCCGTTGGGTAAATGCCGTACTCGGTATTTTGTCCATCACCTCTTAAGCCAAATCCAAAACCCAGATTCGCATTTAAGGTTGTTTTCTTAGATAAGCCCACTTCATAAGTTACACCAGGTAACAAAACGTCAAGAGACCATTGTTGTTTTTCTACTTGTTGCTGTGCAAAGAGGTTACTACAAAGAACAAACAAAAATAACGATACTAAGGTTCTACAAGTCATGGCGTTGAATTTATTGGTTTATGTAACGCAACTCACCAACTTTCGTGCCGCAATCAGCTACCTATTCTGTCGTTTTCATCTTGTAAACCTGTTTTTCGCTTTCTGGCCTTTTTAATCTCGTTACGACCAAAGTCATAGGTTAGCCCAAAAGCCACTTGACGACTATCACTTCCACCAGTACCGTTAATAAAAAGGTCTCCAAACTGTGTGACCCCCCTCCAAGGTATGGTATACAAAATATCATTGAACGAAAGTCTTGCCGTAAATCGGTCATCAAAAAGCTTCTGTTGAAAAGCCACGTTCAATGAGCCCAGTGACTGTGTCTGGTACGTTCCTCCCCAAATAGACGGAGAGCTATACCATCCTGATACTTCCATTCTTAGTTTCTTTGAAAGATTGAAGGTGTTTTGAGCATAGAGGCTCAATGTTTCCTGTCTCACAGGTAAAAATTCGTCACTCGTCGCCTGAAAGTCACTGATGTAAGCATTAAGACTAAAATATAGGTTCCACCAATTGTAAATCTTTTTTGGATATGAAACTCCGAGGTTGATTACCTCTTGATTGGCCACATTTAGTGTGGTTAAAAAATTAGTGGTTTGCGTATCGGCAATGGTCACCTGGGCAAAGAAATCGGTGATATAGCTGTAACTGATAGAGGTGGTCAAACGATAATTATAGGTATGTGACAACTTTATGTTGTTTGTATATTGGGGCTGTAGAAAAGGATTCCCCTTACTGAATGACAATTCATTCAATTGATATTCAAACGGATTTAAAGATTCGTAATTCGGTCGCTGTATTCTTCTGCTATAGGTTAAAGCGTATTGGTTCTTACGGTTCATTTGATAGGTCAACCCCCCGGAAGGAAAATAGTCGGTATAATTTCGTTGTACCCTGTCATCCTCATTTTCCTGTTCGCTCGTCAAGATTCCGTCTGAATCGGTATTCTCTACCCGCAACCCAAATTGTAGATTCCATTTTCCCCATTTTCTATTGAAATTAACATAGGCGGCATTGATGTTTTCTTGATAATCGAATTGATTGCTTTGATCGGTATCTAAGACGTTCTGACCGTTTATTTGGTTAAAAAAATCAAAGGTATTATCAGTATTGATATAGGAGAGCTTGAATCCGACACCCAATTTCCCTTTCAAAAAGTTCTGCTCATAATCTCCTTTAATAGTCGCAATATTGATGTCAATCGGAGTGTCTTGAAAGGTTATCCGCTGGATCAAAACCTGCGATTCATCGCCATTAAAATAGGTGTTCGGCTGAAGCGCATCCCGTTCGCTATTGTATCGGCCATAATCCAAATCGATATTAATGGAACGACCCAAGGTATCGGCATACTTATAATTCAAATTCGCGTTGATATTGTACGACGTATTTTGACGTTCATTGCGCGCTAATAACACGCTATCATTTTCAATGTTTCCAATCTCGCGAATTGGTGTTCTTGTAGTTGAATTGGTAAATCCGTTATTGAAATTACCGTTAACAATGGCACCTAGCGTATGCTTAGAGTTAAGGTAGTAATCATATCCTAATTTTATATTATTTGTATTACGATCTAAGACACTTGTAGAACGAGCATCAAACTGTGTTCCGAATTGACTTCTCAACAAATCGATAAAGTTGGTGCTCTTTCCAAACCGATTACTGTATGTACCATAAAAATTGCCATTCTTTTCGCGATTGTTAAAATTCAAACTGGAATTGGTTCGACCGAAGTCACCCACGGTCAGACCAGAAGTAAATGTTCCGTTTGTTCCTAAACTTTTGTCTTTTTTAAGTTTTATGTTGATGATACCCGCGTTACCTGCAGCATCGTATTTTGATGAAGGTTGTGTGATGATCTCCACTGATTCGACATCAGTAGCCTGTAAACTTTCTAGATAGTTGGTTAAGTCTTCACCTTGAAGAACAGATAATTTACCATCTATAAAAATTTGAACACCTGTTTTTCCTTCAACAACGAAACCTCCACCATTATCAACAATTACCCCTGGGGCCTTCCGTAATAATTCAAAGGCACTGGTACCGGTGGCATTAATGGTATTCTCCACATTAAAAACAGTCTTATCGGCTAAAACCTGAACCATTGGTTTTTCGGAAACTACGGTTACCTCTTCTAAATTCTGTGTCTGTATGCTCAAATTAACGATTCCCAAATCAAGTAATTCCCCATCAAATTCAATTTGTTTTGAATAGGTGGAATACCCAATGTTTGATATCTTCAAATCATAGATACCGGCTAAAATGCCATCAAATTCAAAAAGTCCAAGGTCTGCCGTTATGGTGGCCTTTACCAAACTTGAATCAATAGGACTATTAAGGGTAACTGCCGCAAATATGACCGGAGCTTGATTCTCATCGATAACTTTCCCCTTGACAATTTGGGCAGAAAGGTTAATACTACATAGAAGAATTAAAGAAAGAAATAACGTTCGCATGGCTTTTTCGTTTTTTAGATATACCCAAAATTCCTTCATTGGTTACAACTGTAAAACCATTGTTCGTCGAGTTGAACCATAGGCCGACGAAATGACCAGGACAACTCAACGGTCTATAGGCCAATTTATCGGTATTTTTTAGTGCTCTTGCAAAAGAACTCCTTAATTTTCATTCAAAATCGAAGTCATGGAAAAAAAACTCATTTTCGGTATTACCCTAAGGGAATTGCTTTGGGTCTTTCTTTTTTATTTCACATTTTCTTGGTTGTATCATATCGTGCTTTGGTATAGTATCGGAACTTTTAAAGACCAAGGCATTTGGGGTTGGGTCGACTTAAAGGAGTATTGGTTCAATGCAGGCCTATCCTACTTATTTTATTTCTTGGTCTCAATTTTTATCTGGTTTGTTAGCATTAGAAGTCTGCAAAAAAAAAGTATGTTCTTCCAAATAGTGGCTGTATTTGTATTGATACCATTGGCAACCTATTTTACCAGGGAACTTCGTTATGTCATCATAGATAATACCGTATTGGGAAGGGGGCGATTAAAGGGACCCGCTGAAGTTTGGGATTGGTATATACCGGTACTATTTTTAACAGTGCAGTTTGGCTTTTTATTTGCCTACCGCTATTTTAAAGAGAACCAAAGAAAACTATTGATCGAAGGAGAACTGCGACAAGCTGCCCTGAAAAGTGAGCTGGCGGCTATCAAGGCACAACTCAATCCGCACTTTTTGTATAATGTATTCAACACTATAAATGCCTCAGTACCCCCTAAAAACGAAAGGACAAGAAATATGATTGCCCAACTATCCGATCTTTTTCGCTATCAACTTCGCGCCTCAAAAACCGATCTTGTGACCCTTGAAGAAGAACTTGATTTTCTAAAAAAATACCTTGACCTTGAAAAGGAACGTTTCAAAGATAGATTGCATATTGACATTAACGTCCCAAAGGACCTTATGAATGAAAAAATACCCCCGATGCTGCTACAACCATTGGTTGAAAATTCCATAAAACACGGGTTATCAAGTTTGGTGGAAGGCGGTACCATCTCGGTGAACATCTTTAGGGAGGAGGGTAAACTTAAGTTTGAAATAGCAGACACCGGTATCGGTATTGAAGATAAAAAAAGAGTGTTTGGTAAAGGAGTCGGACTTACAAACACCAAATTACGGCTTCAAAAAATGTATGAAAGCCAGATACAGCTTATTGATAATGACCCAAAAGGACTTTTGATACGATTTGCCATATGAAAAAAGTATTGATTGCAGACGATGAGGAAGCAGGCAGGGCACTGATAAAAGAGTATTTAGCAAACTACCCGAATTTGGTATTGATTGCTGAAGTGAACAATGGTGTGGATGCTATTACCGAAATCAATCGCTTTAAACCTGATTTGGTCTTTTTGGACATTCAAATGCCCGGTAAAACCGGTTTTGAAGTCCTCACCCATTTAGAAGAATTGCCACAAGTAATTTTTTCAACCGCATATGATGAATATGCACTAAAAGCTTTCGAAGTACACGCGGTCGATTATCTATTGAAACCTTACACCAAAGAACGTTTCAAACAAGCGATAGAACGATTAAAGGATGGCAACCAGAAATTGGGGGATTTGACAGAAAGTCTCATCATGGAAAAAACAGACTATCCCTCCAGAGTTTTGGTGCAACAGAACAAAAAACTGATAACCGTTTCCATTGATAGTATTCAATGGGTAGAAGCCTATGGTGACTATTCAAAACTGCATATCGATAACCAAGTCTTTTTGAGCAACTTTGGTATCACTGATTTAGAAAAGAGATTGGACCCAAGAAAATTTCTACGGGTACATCGTTCTTCGATTATTAATCTTGATAAGGTAAAAGAGCTCAATAAATATGGAAAAAGTTATGATGTCACTATGATGAACAGTGATGTCGTAAGAGTCAGCCGCGGTTATATGGATGACCTTAAAAAACTAATGCTTTAACTAATCTAAATCAAACTGAAACTCCGGCTGTTTTCTTCTCTTGGTCAACACCCAGCCAAAAGTGATATGCACCAAAGGCCCGTGGCCATTCTACAGCCCATCTCCCCTCATAAAGCCATAGCCTACTTCAGCATTGATATTAAACCCTTTTCGATTGGTGCGCTGTATACAATAGCCCCCCCCCTAAAAAGCAAACGCCCAATCTCTGGTATTGGGCATATTTTCGATAATTTGTAAGGGTTCCCAAAATATGGAACGGGCAGCAGCAAAATAATTCGCTGAGTTTCCAATAATATTTTTATTGATGTCCAATCTTTTTTGGATGTTATGATAATACCTTAACCTTAAGTGCCATGAATACCCAAATGTAAACCCTTCTTGATAAGAGGCATAGGCCGGACTGAAACTTGTAGAGGCGGTTACATTTCGAATAAGGCCCAATTCATAACGAAATCCAGGTCCAAAGAGGTTGAACGTGAATTGATGTCTTTCCAGATTGATAAGACCATAGCCTTTTTCAGTCAAACGTTGCGCTTTGGTTGTAGTAAAAAAAAAAGCAAAACAAGAGCGCAGATAGAATAGTATAAGACTTCATGGATTAGGATTTGATTACGGTTAAAGCTAATAGGTTTACTTTTGCAGACAAGTGTATTTATCAAAACTTTAGGGAATGGATCTAAGACAGATATCGCAATTAAAACATACTGATTCCAATACCTTTTTTTTGCTCTCCGGCCCTTGTGCCATTGAGGGAGAGGATATGGCCTTGAGGATCGCAGAGCATATTGTTGAGGTAACGGACAAATTGAAAATTCCCTATGTGTTTAAAGGAAGTTTTAAAAAAGCGAACCGAAGTCGTATTGATTCCTTTACGGGAATTGGAGATGAAAAAGCACTAAAAATTCTACGGAAGGTATCGGAGACATTTTCCGTACCTACCATTACCGATATCCATACGGAACAAGATGCTGAAATGGCCGCTGCCTATGTGGATGTGTTACAGATTCCGGCCTTTTTGGTGCGCCAAACCGATTTGGTGGTCGCAGCAGCGAAAACCGGTAAAACGGTTAACCTTAAAAAAGGACAGTTCATGAGCCCTGAGAGTATGCAACATGCTGTAAAAAAAGTAATGGATTCGGGAAATGACAAAGCATGGATAACCGATCGCGGAACCATGTTCGGATATCAAGATATGGTAGTTGACTTCAGGGGTATCCCCACGATGAAACAATATGCACCTGTGGTCTTAGATGTCACCCAACCGTTACAGCAGCCCAACCAAGGTTCAGGGGTGACTGGAGGGCGCCCGGCTTTAATCGGAACAATGGCCAAGGCAGGCATCGCCACCGGGGTGGACGGCCTGTTTATGGAAACCCATTTTGATCCTAAAAATGCCAAAAGCGATGGCGCCAATATGTTAGATTTGAGTTTGTTGGAAAAACTGCTCACCGATTTGGTAGCTCTCAAAAATGTAGTCAATACATTCTAACCTTTCTTATAAAATCCTTTTGCCTTTAAGGCATAGGCTTCTTGAAGTACTTCAATAAGAATTTCATCATTAATCCCTTCCAGTGACTGATACCGGAATGATTTGACCACTTTTCGCTTTTCAGAATGCATCAATTCAATATGTTTGGTGAGATGGGCTGAGTTCCAAAAAGCCAGATCCACAAATTTGCCTTTGTACGAAGCGTTTAGATAACAGATTGGACGTTTTTCAGCATAAAAACAGGGAATATTCCATTTATACTTCATATTGACTTCAGGAATCACCGCTTCAATAATAGCCTTAAGGTGTAAAAGTATGCTTCGATATGGTTCTTCTCTGGATAAAATATATTCTTCTGCAGGATTCATACAAAAATTGGGTAGTATCTTCCTTTACAAGGTTAAAGATGGCGAGTCCTTTTTTTATTTACGAAAAAATCAAAATCACGCAATGCTAAATATCGAAACCTAGACGGGGTTTTGGTAGAGATACTCACGCAGCTCGATACCACATCAACGTCAAAATGAAAGCAAGAAAAATCTCCATTAAGTTCATCTTCGAAACGTTCCATTAAGTACTTGGTAATCTTAGGTCGCAACATATACTCCAATTCAATGGAATGCGCTTTTTGGTTTGGGTCAGTTGGTTTGGTATAAATCCAGTTAAAATGCACTTGTTACGGTACCATTAAGATAGCCCTGGAAATATACAAAGAAGCACGTATTGTTCAATTTTTTGTTCAAAAAACTTGATAAATTGTAATTATAATTGAACAAAATCTTCTAAATACTTATATCGCTGCGTTAACTTTCCGTTTTTGGTCATTCGTGCGCGTTCTAAAATTCCATCTTTATCTCCATTAAAAAATGCAGGAATAACCTGTTTGGCGAAAGCCTCCCCAAAACCATCACTCGCATCGCGCGGTAATTCTGCTGGCAGATTATCTACGGCCATTACCGCAATGGCATCTTCATTGGAATAGTCCACTATACTCTCTGATTGCGCATCATATCCATAAATGGGATTGGCAATTGTTGAGGGTTGAATGGTTGTGGCCACCGGTCCATCTATGTCACAACTAATGTCTGCCACGACCTTAATTTTAAAATCAGGATGTTTCGCATCTTCACGTGTATAGAGATACGGGGCGCCATCGCCATAAAAATGTCCTGCAATATAAAAATCGGTTACCTTGGCAAAACGAAAGAAATTGGACTTGTACTCCTCTGGATGCGCAAAGAAATTGGCTTTATTGCCACGTACGCCATCCTTTCGTTTGTTATACTCAGAGGCATCGATTTGACAGTACACGGGTTCATTGAATTCCTCTCCTAAATAGTCCGCTACAGTGACCCGTTTGAGTCTCATAGCATCCAACATTTCTCTGGCACCATTGCCTACCCTACCCTTTCCGGTCAACAGTATTTTGGTGTTGGGCAATTGAATTTTGTTCAGTTCGGTAATCAATGCTTTTTGATCTTTTAGGGTTTCTGCTTTGGGCAATTGAAAGTTTTGATACTTCATTCCAAAGGCACGTAGGCCGTTATAGGCTCCTACTATTCCTGCATAGCGACCGAAGGCCTCTAGACGTTGCCCTTTGGAATCGGTGATGACCTCATGGTCGTAGAGTTCGATATTTTTTTCTAAAATGGCCCGTAATAAATTACGGTTATACGGTTGTTTTTTGATAGTATGTGAGAAGAAAAAGTACTTTTTATTGGGAATTAATGCAGATATAGGAACTTCTTTTACCCCCAAAAGCACATCGCACCCTTCCATCTTCGAAGCCACTTCAATACCCCTATTATGATATTCAATATCTTCAAAAACACGAATGGGGGAAGGTTCTACCACTATTTGAGCCTGGGGGTAGGACTGCAGAACAGATTGACACAGTTGCGGAGACAGTACTACGCGCTTGTCTGGAGGATTCTTGCGTTCTTGAATAATTCCGAATTTCATCTAAAATTGGTATGGATTTTGACGAAAATAAAGCGATAAAAAGGGGTACGCAAACTTTTCCCTACAAAGCGGGATAAATGGTTATCTTTGCCGCCCTGCGTTAGGGATTGAGGCCGATACCGCGTATAGCCGAAAGCCCGGCCCTCAAAAAGGGAAACGCCCACCCATCGACAAGCAGAGGGTACTAGTTCTTTGAAAATAAAGTGAGAATACGATTTAGGCCCGGCGACTTTGCCCTGGGCGTAATTCGACGTTGTAAATCACAGATTTATTGTCTCATTACGGGGCCGACCGGTTTTGACAGCGAGACCAATGGCGGTGTAAGCATGTCGAGCTATGGGAGTGATGCTCGTTACTACAATATCCCACACTTTTAAATGGCGAGTCTAACTACGCTTTAGCTGCTTAATTGACTGAATTATAGTAAGTCCAAGCCTAGTCGCGCAAGGCGCGAAAGCTAAATGTTCCTAAATAGCCCTTGTTGACGGCGATTTGTTTTGGAGCACCATAAAAGTCAACACCGAATTTCTAGGGCTTCGATAGAAATTCTAAACTAAAGAAGCTAAGCGCATGATAGGCGGTTTTGGGTCGGTTATGCGTCGAAAATTGAACCAAAACTAAACATGTAGAAAGCTCTGTTATTGCTTGTTTGGACGAGGGTTCGAATCCCTCCGGCTCCACTTTTTAGACGCTACTCTAAATCATAAAACCTGTAAATTATTGATTTACAGGTTTTTTCATTTTTATTGCTATCAAATAATACTATTTAAAATCAAATAAAAAGACACCTATTCGGTGAGCATTTTTAAATTTAAAAATAGGTGTCGATTTCTTTATAAATTACTAATTATTAGTTTTTTACGATTTTTTATTTTATCTGTTATTCGTCTTAATCGACACCTATTCGATACCCAAAATGGCGGCTCATACCTATTCCATATTATTTTACCTTAAAGACAAGCGTCTTGATAAGAATGGTAAGGCGGGGATTTATGTACGTATTACCGTGAATGGAAGGCGTTCCACTTTAAGCATAAAGCGCAAGGTTGCGCCAGAACACTGGGACTCCCGGATGAATCGTGTAAAAGGAAAAGAAGAGGAAGCCAAAGAATTGAATTACTATATGACGACGATTCGTCATAAGCTTAACAAAATACATCATCATTTAATTGAGGAAGGAAAACCGTTTTCTGCACAAGAGATTAAGGTTCGTTTCCTGGGTAAAGGTGAACCCCACAAAATGTTGCTTGAAGTTTTTGGGGAGCATAACAAGCAAATGAAATCTTTAGTGGGCAGAGAATTTGCATTAGGCACTTGGAAGCGTTACAACACCACTTTTAAGCATACGGCCGCCTTCATCAAAAAGCAATACGGGCGAACTGATTTTCCGATACGAGACGTTGACCATAAATTCATTACACGCTTTGAATATTTTTTGAAGTTTACCAAAGAGTGTAACCACAATAGTGCGCTGAAGTATATCAATAACTTTAAGAAGATTATTCGGATGGCTGTGGCCAACGATTGGATTTCCAAAGACCCCTTCTACAATTACAAAGTAAAATTCAAGCATGTAGAACGTGAATTTCTGACCAAGGAAGAACTAGAGTCCATCATTAGTTTAAATTCATTAATGCCTCGCCTAGAGCTTGTGAGGGATATGTTTGTTTTTTGCTGCTTCACGGGCTTAGCTTATATCGATGTCAAAAAACTTACCCCAAACAATATTGTTACCCATATTGATGGTAGCCTATGGATTCAGAGTGCACGCCAAAAGACTCGTTCGAAGTTAGGGATTCCCTTGCTCCCAACAGCTATGGAAATCTTGGAGAAGTATGAGAATCACCCTCAAGTAAAAAATGGGGAATGTGTAATTCCTGTACTGAGCAACCAGAAGTCCAATTCGTATCTCAAAGAAATAGCCGACCGCTGTGGCGTTGCCAAAAATCTCACTACACATTTGGCACGTCATACTTTTGCGACTACGGTAACCCTTTCAAACGGAGTTCCAATAGAGACTGTAGGTAAGCTTTTGGGACACAAGAATCTTCGAACTACACAACATTACGCTAAGATTGTAAACAAGAAAGTTAGTGATGACATGGCCATATTAAAAGATAAATTGGCCAATGACGCAAAGACCAAAAAATCTTCAATGTAAATTCCAGAATTTCTTTTCAAACGCATTTTAGTTAGCGGAGCGCAAAGTCCCCAAATTTTACCATAACTAACCTGCGCCGGATCCTATTTCGATTTTATAGCATGCAGATAGCTAAGCGTAAAGTAAAATCGAATTAGGGCGCACTTTCTCTGTATTTACTGTAATGTTTCCATTTCAATTTTTTCTCACTACACTCTTCAAATAGAAATAAACACTATCAAATTAAATCCGTTCAAAAAGACCTTTCAAATGGAAACAAATTGCAACAAATAATATTTTTTACAGTAAACTTTTTCAGTGTTTACTGGGGCTCTCAAGGTTTTTACAGTAAAAACTTTTTATCAAGACTTTTTTAATCTTCATAATCCACTGAAAATCAATTAACTAGAAAACGTAGCGTCGCTTTAGCGCGCTACCCTCTTGCTTTACCTTCTTCGTCCTGCAAGCAGGACAAAAAATGTAAACACTACGTGCTTTAAACACTTATCATACGAACACAAAATCCATCAAATTTTATGTAGAATTGAGGTTAGTATTTCCGCATATTATTTAATGAAAAATGAATTCAATTCATAGGAAAGTCTATTACCCACACTATTTTATTGTAGTTTCTTTGATTTTTTAATCTAGGTGAGCTCTTCGGTGAGTATCAAAAACGAAAGTATCGTAAAGCCAGTAATCACCTGTACTCCACAATTAGGTTCTGGTCTTTATACATCCTTCCGTTCAAAACAAGAATTCAATAAGATTTGAGATTACTTTTTCGGAAGCTTCAAGGACAATAGCTATTACTACAGGAAGAAAAACACTTAAAAATGTAGTTCGGTATCTTAAGTTATATGGCCAATTATTCATTTTTTCGAGCTCTTCTTCAATTTTCAATAGCTTTTGATAGTGAATATCCAATGCTTCAATTTCATCCTTGGCTCGAACCCCTTGATCGGATTTTTGAATGACTAATTGTCTTATATGGTCTAACTTTCGTTTTACCTTTAATTGTTCAAAGAGCTTATACTCAGTGAGAATCTTACTTACCCTTTTGGCGGGAAAAAAGAAAATTATACCAGACATCAAAAATGGAAAAAATTGCCAAAAAATGTATAGAGCTTTTGTGTAAGGATTTATTGACTGACTCCTTGCAAAGGTCCAATCAAACCCTTCTAAAAAGAGAAAAATAAATATTCCAATGGCGATGAAGTGAAGAGAGAAAATAAGTAGGATATTGCCTATAATTAAAGTTCCTGCACACCCATCTGGGTAAAAATATTGAAGATAAAAATCATCCTTGACCGAAATGCTTTTTATCATTTTAATAATTACGAAGGTCGTGTTTACAGTTATTCCACCAATAAATCCAATCGTGAATACTTGAAAAAGAAAAGAAGTTAAGAGCCAGTATTGGCCATTATCGTAGTATTCAACACCTAACAACAAGGATATGGTACAGTTTATTATCCCAAACAAGACACCAAAATAAAACGGGCGTCCACTCAAGAATTTATCTTCCAAAACACCAAGATAGTTTTCCGTTATATTAACACTTCTGTTGTTTGTGAGTGAGACCAAATTCACTACAAACTCTCGTAACTTATCCGTTGCCGTTAGCAACAAGAAAAGCCCAACAGAATTCATAATCGAAAGGAAATATGAAAAGTCCTTAATAATTGAAAATGAACCAACATCCTTCTCCAATAGAGTTGACAAGAAATGAACTGAAAATAAAGTGAGGCCAAATAGGGCCGAAAAAGATACGAAATCAAGTTTCGTTTTTCTTTGAAACCTTTCATAAAAGGAAAGGTATTCAGAGTTCATTTTTTCTCTTAGCTCCCTTTTGAATAATAGACTTTGTTCTTCATACGTCTCAAACTCCTTAAATTTTTCTGTTATATTCATTGTTATGTAATCAAGTTTTCAATCCCAACAAGAAATCAATACGATTTACCCATTCAGGAAAATCGATAAAGGGATTCCTATTACCCTGAAGTTCATATATCGACTCGTTTCTATGAAGCTCATACCTATTTGGCTTTTTTTGATTGGACCATTCTATGAGCGTCCCAATCACTGAGTTATTGAAAAGTTGCTTACTCAGTTTATTTCTATGAGCTACTATGAAGTAAAGAGTCGCCCTGGCAACCAGGGGCTTATTATTGAAAGGTTCGAAAAAGCCATCTTTTTTCCTGCCTCCTTTAGGAATGTATTCCGGCAGATTTCGAGGACCCTCTTCCCCATTGTTTCCGAGTATACCATAAATATTATTGCTTCTGAAAGAATTTGTAGCACCCTCAGCGGTAATTAAATGATGTAAATCACTAACTCCAGTGGAATCCTCATTAAACAGGGACTGGGGGACTATATGTTCACAGTTCAAAAATTGGTTATTTGAATATCTCCTTGGAAAGGTCACTCCCAGTTTTAGTGATTTTATCAAATCCAAGAGAAGTAATTGTTCTGGTGCAATTATCATTTTCGTGTAAACTCCTCGTAACATACGATCTTCATGTAAATCTACCCATGTGTACAAATGTGCGCGTGCCCTAGCATATGAAACTCCCCCTTCTAGATTTATGGATTCTAGGGAAACGTTTTGAAAAACATTTTCCAGATCCATAGAAAAGTCGGGAAACCGATCCACAATACTAAGTGATTCCGATACGAGGGAATTCAACTTATCGTAAGCAATTCCCCTATCTAAACCGTTTTCCATTGACGAAATAATAGGTCCATAATAGTTTTTAACTCTTTTATTTCTCTCAAGTTTGGAAGGTAAATATTTAGTTTGTCTAGCCTCTTCCAAAAACAATAGAGCATTAAAGACACTTTTTTGAGAACGGATATTCTTATTGAATAATTCCAATTTGGTTTTTAAATCATTATCGTTATCAGACCGCAACCCTTCAAAGCTCAATCTGTCGACTTGATTGGGATCTAATAAGTGACGATTCCCAATATTAAT
The DNA here is from genome assembly GCA_050042945.1 of Croceivirga sp. Lineage (GTDB taxonomy): Bacteria > Bacteroidota > Bacteroidia > Flavobacteriales > Flavobacteriaceae > Croceivirga. Next base: position 1,319 of record JBHJJC010000093.1, on the reverse strand, counting down.
ATTGATATTCAGAGGCTCTTCACGATTAAATCTTTCGGATATTTTTGAAATTTCCGCTATTCCTTCAGAATATCTGTTTTTACTTAATTCTTTATATCCGGGGTTTGAAATCTCGAACAATTCTTCTATCAGCAAAAACTGGCTATGAGACAGTCCTTGACTTTTCTTCTTTATACTATTGACAATTGCACTGACTCTCATACCAACATTGACCATGACGGATTTGCCATGCATCTCAGGAGCTAACTCAATGTATTTGTTATACATGTGTTTAAAAAAAAGCTCTTTTTGATGTTCATCATGAAGCTCCTGAGAACCAAAATGTAATGCCACAAGTTCCCATTCATCATTCAATACAGGGGAACCACTGGAACCTTCTTCCGTATCTGTCATGTAAAAAAGTCGTGACATGGACTCATGATGGGAAATCAGCAAATTTTTTCTAAACGAAGTCTGTTGAGGCTTTCCCAATGGGTGGTGAATAATATTTAGTCTTTCTCCACCAGCAGCCTTATCAAGTTCTTCGATAAGTTTTATCCAACCAAAACTACTTATTGCTATGTCCTTATGATTTGTACTTTCTATCCCGATTAAGCTATAATCATATTCATCTTCTGGACTGGTTACAAAGAGTTTTTCTAGCAACAACTTAAATTCGACAGGTTGAATCGGATCGGCGGTACCATCTGAGACATAATCAAATTGAATTAGGCATTCAAGTGCGGATTCGCTAGTAGAAATTACATGATGATTAGTCATAAAGAGATTTGGAGAAACCAAAAAACCAGTACCAAAGGGTTCACGATTGTAGGCATCAATAATTCTCGCAACACTGCGGGCAACCAAGGATCCTTTGTGCAGAAAATTTGAGGATTTCATATCGTCCACACCAGATATGCCTTCCCTTACCAATTTGTTGATTTCTTTGGGTTCCAACTCTATCAAGTCGGCAGTACCGTTTTGCGGATCATCCAACGATAAGTTTTTTCTCTTTATCTCATCATAATATTTCATGAATTGCTCGGCACTATTTCGAAATCCTTTCCGCTTTAGTCTTTTAACAATGTCTTGTGCTGGATTTAAATCGGTCCATTTATCTTTAACCAACTTTTCTAGAACCGAAGTGATGAGCTCTGAGTTGTCTTGGACAACATTTTTGATTTCCTCTTGTCTGCTTACGTTTATTTTTTTCATGAACTCGTTGACTTACGATGCGGTTAGTTTTCTTTCAAAAAGTGTTTAGCAATCTCTATAAATAACTATTTGAGAGATTAAGGGTATTACTATTCATTTCTTAAAAAGGCCCTCGGGTTTTGATA
>JBHJJC010000092.1:0-50729 GCA_050042945.1 Croceivirga sp. | reverse complement strand
ATGGGGTTTTGACGTTGGTACCGATGGCTCCATTTTATTTACAGAAAAATCAGGAGGCCTTTTTCATTTTAAAGATGGAAAAAAATGACCATCAAAGGGTTGCCAGAAATCAAGGTCGTCGGACAAGGTGGACTGATTGACGTTATGGCACATCCTAATTTCAATAAAATCCACTGGATTTATCTTACATATTCTTCGCCCGAAGGAGAGGGCCGCGGTGCAAACACAGCGGTTATGCGCGCTAAATTGGACGGAAACGAATTGACCGACCAAGAGGTACTTTATAAAGCGAGTCCAAATAGCAGTAAGCCCTATCATTTTGGCTCACGACTTGCCTTTGATGACCAAGGATATCTCTACTTCTCCGTAGGTGATCGTGGTAGTAGGGATGAAAACCCACAGGATATTACCAGGGATGGCGGAAAAATTTACAGGATACATGATGATGGACGTATTCCTCGCGATAATCCTTTCGTGAATAAGAATGGAGCCAACACCGCTATTTTCAGCTACGGCCATAGAAATCCACAAGGAATGGTGAAACATCCGTTCACGGGAGAGATTTGGGTACACGAACATGGTCCCAGAGGTGGTGATGAACTGAATGTCATAAAGAAAGGAAAGAATTTTGGTTGGCCAGTGATAACCTATGGTATCAATTACAGTGGTACCAAAATTACCGATGAAACGGAAAGACCCAATATGCAGCAGCCTTTGTACTATTGGGTACCTTCGATTGCACCTTCAGGATTGGAAATCATAAGTTCAGACAAATACCCTGATTGGAAGGGTAACGTTCTAGCGGGATCTTTAGCTTTTCAATATCTTGAACGATTGGTCCTTAAAGGAAATAAGGTGACCTATCGTGAAAAACTATTGGACGGTATGGGTCGAGTGCGCTCTATCAATCAAGGCCCTGATGGATATATTTATGTTGGAATTGAAGGAAAAGGCATTTACAAGTTAATTCCTAAATAGACCAAGGGTTCCCCTTCAATTCTTTTCGGGTCAACCAGAGTCAATGCATAATTCCATATAAATGAATGGAAGCCTCTTGGCATAGGCAAATTCACGCTGATTTTTTACGAATTACATCGGTATATCTTGTTAGTTCTTCTTTGGCCTCAGGAAATAGAAAAAACAATCCAATGATATTGGGAAATACCAACGCCAAAATCATAGCGTCGGAGAATTTTATGACCGCATCCAAGGTAATTGCCGCACCTAAAACGGTAAAAACCAAAAACAATATTTTATAGGCCAAATCTGAATATCTTGAACGTCCAAAGAGATATTTCCACGATTGTAATCCGTAATAAGACCAAGAAATGATGGTTGAAAAGGCGAATAAAACAACAGCCATAACCAAGAGGTAAGAAGCGCCTGGAATGGTATTTTCAAATGCCATAGAAGTGAGGTTCACACCCCCTACCCTGCTACCATCTGCCAACAATACCTTTTGATCAATAACATCGCCATAGACAAATCCGCCGTCAACATTAAAAATGACAATGACCAATGCGGTAATCGTACAAATGACCACCGTATCGATAAAAGGTTCCAAAAGACCAACCAAGCCTTCTGAAGCAGCATATCCCGTTTTGACCGCCGAGTGTGCAATAGCCGCTGATCCGGCACCTGCTTCATTGGAAAATGCCGCCCGTCGGAATCCCTGTATCATGACGGCAACAAAGCCCCCTGTGACAGTGGCCCTCGGCGTAAATGCTTCGGTTAAAATAAGATGAATCGCCGTTCCGACTTGACCTAGGTTCATAAAAATGATAACCAGGGCAGAAAATACATAAAGTGCTGCCATAAAAGGAACAATTTTTTCAGTAACCCTGGCAATTCTTTTTATTCCCCCGATAATGACAATGCCCACCAAAATCGCAAACAAAACGCCTATGATACTGCCAGAACTGTCACTTTCAATATTAAACCGTGAGATAATTTGGGCGGCGGCGTGATTCGTTTGAAAGGCATTACCCCCACCAAACGAAGCCCCTACACAAAGTAGTGCAAAGATTGAGGCTAGAACCTTACCTATTGAGGTGTACCCTTTCTTTTTGAGTCCCTTAGACAAATAGTACATTGGTCCGCCATACACATTTCCATCGCTGGCAATATCACGAAATTTCACGCCCAACGTACATTCGACAAACTTTGTCGACATGCCCAATACTCCTGCCATGATCATCCAAAACGTGGCTCCAGGACCTCCAATGGAAATGGCCACGGCGACCATCGCAATATTACCAAGGCCAACAGTACCGGAACCCGCTGTCGTTAACGCCTGAAAGTGGTTGACTTCTCCCGAGTGATCTAATTCTGTTTGTTGTGAATCGGATAAAACGGTCCTATTTTCAAAATCATCAAACTTTCCCCTAACGACATTAATTGCCATCGGAAAACTCCTGATATTGATAAATTTGAAATAGACCGTAAAGAACAAAGCTCCCGAAAGCAGGAGAATAAGCACCACAGGAATTCCAATCCCCAAAATAGTTACCTCTGAAAAGATGATGTTTTCCCACCAAATGGCAAAAGGCATGAATGCGTCGTTGATTCTTTCATCCAATCCTGTGTGCGAATCTTGTAAAATTTGCATTTTCAAAATCGAAGTACCGTATACCATCATTTTTAAAATTGAAGTTGGCACTAAGTTGAAAGCATTGATTTACATGATATGGGATTGTCGGAAAAAATATCGAATTGTCAGTAATAGCGATTCCGACAATTTGTAAACTTATACGTCTTGAAGTTTGATATTCTGGGGCGGGATTCGCAATCTAATTTTTCGCTCCCTTTTTTTTGAAAGCTCAAAAAGAGCGTCTTTTAGAGGATTCAGGTGGTTATCTTTTGTCCAATTGCCTTTACCAAACAAACCATCCAATAGGGAAAACAACATCCTTTTTATTTCATTGTAATCGCCTATATCATATGCTTTATGCTTAGAAGGATTGTTTTTAGGACGAATTTCCAACCAATGGGCTTCATTGTCTTTTTTTAGTTCGGCAAATCGATACAAGAGTTCAAACTGAGTGGCCGTCAATACGATTCTACGATTATCCTCACCATGAAAGCCCCCTAATAATACAGCGCGCTCAACTCTGTTCTCTTTTCTATCGACTTTAAAGCCTAAAGAAATTTGATTCGAAAGTGGTATGTTATTTTCAGACAGTTCTTTCACCCAGCTTAAGGCAAGCGCAAAGAATATCATAATCAAGCACGTTTTAAATATGGCCGAAAATAGGGTAAGGTTGATGGCCGAACCAGTAAGTTTATAGCATTGGGCCAACAAGGTTATGGCTACGCAAAGAAGTGATAAATAAGCCAACGAAATCAATCTTCGTTTTGAAAAGGACTCCCACAATACCATGCCCAAAAAAGTTAGGGTCAAAACGGCATAATAAACATCCAGTTCATTGATAATTCCTTCACGCCCTAAAATCAACTTATTAAGTGTCGGTAATAAGGAAAAAAGAAATGGTAGGCCCACAATCCATAACCAATATTTTGATAGAATCAATGGTTCCAATGGTTTGGGCAGATAACGAAACCAAGGTAAGGCTAAAAGAATAAAAAGGCTGTTGAACAATGATAGAACGCTTCGGAAACCATCTAATAAAACAGTGTTCACCTCAGAATCTGCAGCAAAAACTACTTCAACCAGTCCAGAGATCCCCCAGCATAACACCGAAAGGGCCAACCATACTTGACCAAAATCATTTTGCCTTTTACCGATATGCCACCAAATGGATAACAAGGCTATGAAGGCAAAAAAACATGTTGCGAATTGCCACCATCCGTAGAACAAAAAGGTCTCATAAGTACTGGACAAACTGTAAAGGGAAACAATGCGCAACGTAAAAGGGTATTTCCAAATATAAAGAATCTAATTTTTCTTTATTGGACCAACAATGCTAAGGTTTTAAGGGCTTTTTTAGAAACGGAATTACGTTCATCTTTGCGCAATCGCTCTAAATGGGGCAAAAGCCATAATTGCAAACCGTTGTCTTGCTTTGCCCATTTTCCTAAGGTTTCCATAGTTTGGCAGAGCACAATCCAGTCATTATGGTTTGAAAGATTCCCTTTCATAATTTGCACGGCCCTCTGTTTTTGATCAACGGTCATATCTTTTTCCAATTGAAGAAAGAGTTGGGATAACGTCCATTGGGTAGAGGCTTGGTCAATAGCTGAAACCTCATTTAAGAATTTATCCATATACGGAAGCAGCAGCGTTTTCCGTGCTTTGGCGATACGTTTCATGGCATTGGAGACGCGTAATCGTACAATCGCATCATCGGAGCAATAGCAGTTGAAAAGTTCATCGAAAAGCTTGGGATCTGCCAAAACCTCATCTACAATTTCGAAGGTATTGCCCAAGGAGTTGGGATGTCCCCCCTTTAAACGTTGTTCAAAATTTTTCATCGCTATTCCATTGTTATCCCAAGACCAAAAAAGCAGAAAAATCCTTAATGAGATTTTTCATTTTACTTCTTTCAGTTCAGCATGCTACTAAGGTCTATCAAACATTCTCCTTTAATTGATCAATCGCTTCCCGTACTGAGCCATATTTTTTTAGTGCTTTTTCCGCCTCTGCATATTCTAGACCTAAGGCTTCAACCAAATACCGCGTTCCGCGATCTACCAATTTATTATTACTCAGTTGCATATCGACCATTTTATTGCCCTTTACACGACCTATTTTTATCATCAAAGCTGTAGAAATCATGTTCAAGACCAATTTTTGACTGGTACCGCTCTTCATGCGGGTACTACCGGTCACAAACTCAGGTCCTACTGCAATGGAAATGGGGATTTCAGCAGCTTCAGCCAATGGTGAACCAGGGTTGTTTGTAATACCTGCGGTTAAAAGACCATTTTTTTTGGCGTCGGCAATACCACCCAAAACATAGGGCGTAGTACCTGAGGCAGCTATACCGACCACTACATCATTCTCATGAATGGCAAAAGTTTCTAGGTCTTTCCATGCCTGAAGGGTATTATCCTCTGCAAATTCTACTGCTTTGCGAATAGCACCATCCCCACCCGCTATTATTCCGATGACCCGATCATGGGGCATACCAAAGGTTGGGGGTATTTCTGAGGCATCCAAAATTCCCAATCGACCACTGGTTCCTGCTCCGATATAAAATAAACGTCCCCCTTTTTGGAATCGTACTACCAAGGCATCGACCAGTTTTTCTATTTGTGGTAGTACTTCTTCAATGGCCAAAGCCACTTTTTTATCCTCTTCATTAATGCCCTTTAACAAACTTGATATAGATTGTTGTTCAAGGTGTTCGTGTAAGGACGATTGTTCGGTTATCTTTTTGAATGTGTTCATTAAACCAGTTTAATATCTTGATCTTTGAATGCGGTCAATAATTGATGGTGAGGCTCAAGTTCTGTTATCATAGTATCGATTTCATTGATATCACAGGTCTTAAAACGATGTTGGGAGTGTAGCTTTTCAGAAATACTAAGTAAAATCGATTTCTTGGAAGCCTTTATTACCGCTTTTTTGGTCTGAACGATATCCCAATCAAATTCGGTCAAGCCTAATTGCGCATCGACATAACCTGTGCCAATAAAACCATAATCAACTTTGATTTCCGATAAATTATGAATAGTGTTCGAACCTATTGAAATCTGCGAGTCTTTTGAAAGCACCCCTCCAATAAAAATGGTCTCAACATTGGGTTTATTGAGGAGCTCCATAGCAACTGGCAGACTAAGTGTAAAACAAGTGAGATTAAAACTATCGGGAATCAACCTGGCCAACTCCAAACAGGTGGTACCACCATCGATAAGAATGACATGGTTATTACGGATTAATTTAACTGCTTTTTCTGCAATGGAAGATTTTTCTTTTAGGGCATAAACATTATTCCTCTTAGGACTATAATTTGCAAAGCCCAATGAAACTGCACCGCCATGAACCTTTCGTAAACGGTTGTTGGCATCCAACTCCTTGACATCGCGGCGCACCGTATCAATAGAAACCTCTAGTTTATCTGCAATATCGGTCAACAGCACCCTATTGTGTAATTCCACCTCATTTAAAATAGTTCGTTGCCGTTCTTCTTTGAGCATAGTTGAAACTTCTTTGACAAAGATAGTTATTTCATTGATTTGCCGTTTTACACTATTTTAAGTTATAAAATTGTTATTTATTGCAAAAAACAGCAAAATAAAAAGCAAAAAATAGCATAATAGTGTATCTTTGAACTAAATAACAGCAAAATCCGTCAAATAAAATACATCTATGCAAACCACAACCGTTGCCAAAAGAAGTTTTGATATCGCTTTCAAACCGGTAGGACAATTCGAAGAAACGCGTTTTGAAAAAATACACAATGTCATTTTGGACAGCTCGAACCAAGGTTCTATTATCGTGGCCCAAGAGATTGCCGATTTGATCCGTAAAAAGCAAAAACACGGTTTGCCATGTGTTCTTGGTCTCGCCACCGGTTCTTCCCCAATCAAAGTCTATGAAGAGCTAGTTCGCATGCATAAAGAAGAAGGATTAAGTTTTACCAATGTCATCACCTTTAACCTCGATGAGTACCTTCCGATGGAGAAAGACAACCGTCAGAGCTATTGGTATTTTATGCACGAACACCTGTTCAACCATGTTGATATCTCCCCAGAGAATATCAATATTCCTGACGGCACCTTAACCGGTGATGATATTATTCCCTACTGTTTGGACTACGAAAAAAGGATAAAGGACTGTGGTGGAATTGACTTTCAACTATTGGGTATTGGTAGAACGGGCCATATTGGTTTTAATGAGCCTGGATCACACTACAACTCAGGCACCCGCGTAATTACCCTAGACCACATTACTAGAGTGGATGCCGCTCCAGCTTTTTTGGGAATAGATAATGTGCCGAGAAGGGCTATAACCATGGGCATCTCTACCGTACACAATGCCCGTAGAATAGTGCTCTTAGGTTGGGGGCAGAACAAAGCGAATATTATCAAGAAGACGATTGAAGGTGAAATTTCTTCAGAAGTTCCTGCTACCTATCTACAAAGGCACCACAACTGCACCTTCGTACTGGATAATGGTGCTGGCTCCAAACTCACCCGAAACAAAACACCTTGGTTAGTAGACGAATCTTGCGAATGGACGGATATTTTAACGGCAAAAGCTGTACTCTGGTTGAGTATCACTTTAAATAAGTCCATTCTAAGCTTAACGGACAAAGACTACAATGATAATGGCATGTCAGGACTCCTTGCCCAACAAGATTCATACGATTTAAACATTAGAATGTTTAATCGCCTACAACATACCATCACCGGTTGGCCGGGTGGAAAACCGAAGGCCGATGATACCAATAGACCGGAGAGAGCAACGCCGGAGAAAAAAAGAGTCATTATTTTTAGCCCCCATCCTGACGACGACGTTATTTCCATGGGGGGAACATTTGACCGATTGGTTAGCCAGGGGCATGAAGTTCATGTGGCGTACCAAACTTCAGGTAATATTGCGGTTACGGATACGGAAGCGCTAAAGTTTGCTGAGGTGCTAAGCAGGGTAAGCCCTTCAGAGAAAGTAGAGGAACTTATTAAGGCAATTTCATCAAAGCCCGAAAGTGCCATCGACAGCCTAGAAGTACGAAAATTAAAAGGCAGTATCCGCCGAGGCGAATCTTTCGCAGCCACCCGCTATCTTGGGCTATCTGATACCAATGTTCATTTTCTTGACCTCCCTTTTTACGAAACGGGTACAGTGAAAAAGAATAACCTGACCCAAGATGATGTCAATATTATGATTGACATTATTAAAAAGGTCAAGCCCCATCAAATCTATGCTGCTGGCGACCTAGCGGATCCCCATGGTACCCACAGCGTCTGTCTGGATGCTGTTTTTGCTGCTTTGGAAAGCTTAAAAGAAAAAAAATACATGAAAGACTGTTGGGTATGGTTGTACAGAGGGGCATGGCATGAGTGGGATATTCATGAAATCGAAATGGCAGTACCGATGAGTCCCATACAAGTACTAAAAAAACGAAATGCCATTTTTTGCCATCAGTCACAAAAAGATGGGGTGATGTTTCAAGGTGACGATAGCAGGGAATTCTGGATGAGGGCGCAAGAACGTAATGAAAACACCGCAGAAAAATACCGTAAATTAGGCTTGGCAGAATATGCTGCTATAGAAGGATTTGTAAGATACCACTTTTAACATTGCGTGTTCACCAGAAAAACGATTTCAATACCTTTTTAAAAAGACTGTTATTCCCGCTTTTAGCAGGAATCGTAATAGCCTGTAGTAGCTTACCATCGCCCAAAACCGAATTTCGAGGGGTATGGATTGCCACTGTGGCCAATATTGATTGGCCTAAAAACAAGGGTGATAATGTAGAAAAACAAAAGGCTGACTTTTTAAACCTCTTGGATTATTATGAGGGGCTCAACTTCAATTCGATGAGTGTTCAAGTGCGAACTGCAGGTGATGCTTTTTACGCTTCCGAACTTTCACCGTGGTCCCGATTTTTAACGGTTACAGAAGGCGAACATAAAGCGGGTTTTGAGAATGTCTTGCAGTGGATGATTGACCAAACCCACGCAAGGGGTATGCATTTTCATGCATGGTTGAATCCGTATCGCGCCACCTTCGATTTAGATACCACAATCCTGGCAAAGCAGCATGATTTCTACCAACATCGAGATTGGATGGTGAAATACGGAAAGAAATATTACTACAATCCCGGTATTCCAACAGTTTGGGAACACCAATCCAAAGTAGTGGAAGAAGTTGTCCAAAATTATGATATCGACGGAATTCATTTTGACGACTATTTCTACCCCTATAAAGTATCGGGAGAGACGTTCCATGATTCCCTAACTTTTGCCCAAAATGGTTTACCGCAACAAAACCTTGAAGATTGGCGTCGTAGCAATGTGGATTCATTGATCAAGAATGTCCATAGAACCATAAAATCCCTAAAGCCATGGGTACAGTTTGGCATCAGTCCTTTTGGCGTATGGAAAAACAAGGCCACTGACCCGCAAGGTTCGGATACCAAAGCGGGTCAAACAACATATGAAGACTTGTATGCCGACCCTTTGCTTTGGATGCGACAGGAATGGGTGGACTACATTGTACCCCAAGCCTACTGGAGCATGGACTACCCCGCTGCATCGCATCGAAAAATTACCGAATGGTGGGCAAACCAAAATACCAATACTAAACTTTATATGGGCAATGGAGCTTATAAGGTTCGAAATAATGCTGACAAGGCCTGGGACAATAAGCAAGAACTGTCAAAACAACTGGAATTATCACGTTCAACTGCCAAGGTAGAGGGCAATGTTTTCTTTAGCGCCAAATCATTACCGCAACATCAAGATGTATCCAAAAAGATAAAACGAAAGTTTTACCAAGGCCCCATTGATACTCCCGTCAATAGTCAAAAAACGGGACGAACCATTTCAACTCCGGTCATTATTTCAAATAGGACCAACGCTAAAAAACAGGATATCTGTATCTCGTTTTATGATTCCGTTCCAACTTTTCTATCCATTTATAAAAGAAAAACGCGCAACACCCATCTTCCCAGATTAGTAAAAAAAGTCTACCTTCCTGCCTATGAATCCCAGCATTGTTTTGAATTGGACTACCATTCAAAAAAAATAGAGTTTGCCATTAAAGATGCCTTTGGAAATGAAAGTCAACCCGTTCTTTTAACCAATTGACCATGAAAGCGATAGAGAAAGACAAAAGGGCGTGGGCATGGGTACCTATTTTATATTTTACACAAGGGCTTCCTTACGTTATCGTCGTAACGGTTTCTGTCATCATGTACAAAAAATTGGGAATTCGTAATGCAGATATCGGTCTTTATACAAGCTGGCTATACCTTCCATGGGTATTAAAGCCTCTTTGGAGCCCCTTTGTGGATTTAAAAAGTACAAAACGAAAATGGTTTCTTTGGATGCAATTTATTATTGCCCTAGCCTTATTTGGAGTAGGATTGAGCCTACCGACCAATATATTTTTCACCACTACCCTAGCCTGTTTTTGGATGGCGGCATTCGCTTCGGCCACCAACGATATCGCTTCAGATGGATATTATATGATTGGTCTGACGGAAAAGAAACAATCCTTTTTCGTAGGTATTCGCAGCACCTTTTATCGCTTGGCCATGGTCACCGGAGAAGGTCTTATTGTAATACTGGCAGGTTTTTTGGAGAACCATTACGGCGACAATACCAAGGCATGGAGCATTACAATGACGGCCACGGCTTTTTTGATGTTGGCATTGATTGTTTCCAACTTTTTTACCGCGCCAAAGTATGAATCATCAAATCATATTACGCTGGATAAACCCCAAGGGTTTTTGGAGGTATTCGTTTCCTTTTTTAAAAAACCGAATATCGCCATTGCACTGGCCTTTATTTTAACCTACCGCTTGGGAGAATCGCAATTGGTGAAAATGGCAGCACCTTTTCTTTTAGACCCATTGGAAAAAGGTGGCTTGGCGTATTCCACTGAAAAGCTGGGTACCATTTTTGGAACTGCGGGCGTTATTATGCTTTCCATTGGAGGAATTCTTGGCGGAATTCTAATCTCGCGAGATGGCCTTAAAAAATGGATGCTCCCTATGATGCTATCGCTGAACGTACCGAATATTTTATACGCAATTTTGGCATTGACGCAGACTACAAATACTTGGGCCGTAACCGCCACCGTAGTTTTTGAAAAGTTCGGTTACGGATTTGGCTTTGCAGCCTTCTTGATGTATCTCATCTATATTGCCGATGGAAAGTCAAAGACATCGCATTATGCCATAGCCACAGGATTTATGGCATTGGGGATGATGCTCCCTGGCATGTTAAGTGGTTTTATGCAAGAATGGCTGGGCTATGGTGGTTTCTTTATCTGGGTGGTCATTGCAGCACTTCCAGCACTGTTTTTACTGCCTTTCTTAAAATATCCTTCGGATTATGGTAAAAAAGGAAATCCGGATGTATAGTCTTCCTTCTAGTTCAACCCTCAATTTAACCCAAAAGATAGGGCAGTTGTTCATGCCCGCAGCCTTTATATATGATACCGAAGAGGATATTCAAAAACTGGAAAAATGCATCAAAACCCATCATATCGGTAGTATTTGTTTCTTTCACAGCCGTGCAAGTGCGGCAACCAACTTTGAAGGAAAAAAGGTGGTGGTACACAATGAAAACAGTTATGAGCGATTACTGTATCTTATTGAACGTTATCAAAAGGCCGCTTCGGTTCCCCTAATTATCGCCATCGATGCGGAATGGGGGCTCGCTATGCGCATTGAAAATACACCGCAATATCCATATGCCATAACATTGGGCGCAATGCAAGACCAAAAAGACCTCGTTTTTCAGGTGGGGCAGGGTATTGCCCAAGACTGTCGAAAAGCCGGTATACATTGGAACCTTTCCCCTGTAGTGGACATCAATCTAAATCCTGAAAATCCGGTAATTGGGTACCGCTCTTTTGGAGACGACCGAAACCGAGTAACAGAATATGCCGGGGCGTATATCAACGGAATGCGTTCAGAAGGTATTTTAAATTCCATAAAGCATTTTCCTGGTCATGGCGATACGGCCACCGATTCCCATCTGGGGCTACCCCTTATTGACAAACAGAAAAAGGAATTATTGGAAAATGAATTATTTCCCTTCATGGACCTAATGAACGACTCGCTTGATTCGGTAATGGTCGGACATTTGGCCGTACCTGCTTTAGGGGATGGTAAAAAATCATCATCTGTTTCAAAGGAAATCATGACCAATTTTCTGAGAAATGAATTAGGATGGAAGGGTCTCATTATTTCAGATGCCTTGAATATGCATGCGGTTTCAAAGGATTTTTCAGCAAAGGGAGGTGTAGAATATGCTGCTTTCGATGCAGGAAACGATGTGCTTTGTTTCGCAGATAATATCGCTGAAGGCATTCAAAAAATTCTTGACAATTGTAATTACAGTAGAATTGAAGAAAGTTTCCAGCGCTTCTGGAAACTAAAGGAAAAAGCATTTGGCAACACAACTGACGCATACCAAAAATCTGATTTTGAAAATCTGATGAAACAGTTGGCGAAGGAATCGCTCACATGCTTAGAAGGAAGCAAAAAACAAATCGACAAATTTCGTGAAGACGGCTTCAGTTTTGTTCAGCTCGGAAAATCTGAAGGACATTTCAAATCATATTTCAACACCTATAAGAGCGATAACAACAATGTACTCCTAAGTCTTGTTCCGCGTCAAGTAAAACCAAAAGATTTCTTTGCATTTACCGATAGGGAACTTCAAGAGATGCATAAATTTTTGGAGGAACACAAAACCATTATTTATCTCTTTGGCAATCCGTTTGTATTAAACTTAATCCCTTGGCAAAACGCTTTGGGTGTGATTGTGGCCTATCAAGACTTTAATATTTTTCAACGTAATGCGATTGAACATTTCAATGGAACGGTCGAAGCAAAAGGAACCTTACCGGTTACCCTAAAAAATAGCCCAGCATGAGCAATGATATCTTGGATACCTGGAGAAAAAATGCCCACGCGTGGAGCACGGCGATTGACCATCAAAGCATCCCTTCCAGAAAATACACTAATAGCGCCATTCTAGAGACCATAAAATCATTGGGGCTACTAAAAGTTGCTGATTTGGGATGTGGTGAGGGATGGTTGACACGGGAAATGACCAAAAATGGAGTACATGCACATGGTTTTGATGCGGTTTCAGAATTCATTGAATTGGCCGCTAAAAAAGGCGTTGGAACGTTTACGGTATTGAGCTATGATGAAATCATCAAAAATACTTTCTTACCCCATGGATCTTATGATGGGGTAGTATTCAACTTTTCCATTTATCAAAAAGAAGGGCTTTTTTCACTGTTAAAAACTGTTTTAAATTCTCTTACCAAGCATGGGAAACTTATCATACAGACCTTACATCCCTTTTATTTACTGAAAAAAGGTTTTAGCTATGAATCACAATGGCTATCGGATTCTTGGAAAGGATTACCTGGTAATTTTAGTGATGGTCACCCTTGGTACGCACGAACCCTTGAAGATTGGACTCAACTGATTGCTGATTTGCCCAACGCCTCCTTTACCATTAAAGAAGTTGTAAATGATACGAAAGAACCGGTTTCCCTAATCCTAATCATCAGCAAAAAATGAAGCGTTTTAAAGTCTTGGGACTCATGTCAGGAACGTCTTTGGATGGATTGGATATAGCTTATTGTCATTTCTGGAAAAAGGATACGGCTTGGGATTTTGAAATTCGTCAATGTGAAGCGATTCCTTATAACCAAACGTTATTTGAACAACTAAAAAATGCTATTCACTTATCGGAGGAAGCCCACTTAGAACTGCACATAGGGTACGGAAGTTGGTTGGGAAAACAGGCAAAAGCGTTTATTGAAAGGCATCAACTTGACATCGATTTTATCGCCAGCCACGGCCACACCTCGCATCACCGTCCCGAAGACGGTATTACCTTTCAATTGGGCGATGGACAATCACTCGCCAATAGCAGTTCACAAAAGGTCATTTGCGACTTTCGAACCCTTGATGTTACGCTCGGAGGCCAGGGAGCACCTTTAGTCCCCATTGGGGACCATTTACTACTTTCAGAATACCAATTTTGTTTGAATTTGGGGGGTATCAGTAATATTTCCTTTCAAAAGAACAGACAACGCGTCGCTTACGATATTGGCATGGCCAATATGCCCTTGAATTATCTAACGGAACAAATCAACCTAAAATACGATCAAGGTGGGGCCTTAGCCCGCACTGGAAAAGTAATACCCAAGCTTTTGGAAAGCTTAAATACCCTTAACTATTATCATCTACCGTATCCAAAGTCGACGGGTTATGAATGGTTCTCAGCCGAAGTCAAACCCTTACTGGACAACATCCATGCAGAGACAAAAGACCTCCTCCACACCGTAATTCACCATAACTGTGAGCAAATCGTATCGGCCATAAAAAATGAAAAAAGCATCGAAAAAAGTAGGGTATTGGTCACGGGAGGTGGCGCCTTAAACACCTTTTTTGTTGATATACTTCAAGAAAAATTAGGGGCATCTTGTGAAGTGGTCATCCCACCAAAAAAGTTTATAGAATTCAAAGAAGCTATGGTTTTCGCTTTTATGGGAGTACTTAAATACCTCGACGAAACCAATGTGTATGCTTCAGTTACTGGGGCCCAAAGGGATTCAAGCAGTGGGGTCATTTATAATCCAGATAATAGGGCTTAGGCTAAGAGCTTACCCAAGCCCTTCTTTTTTCACGTGATAACAACATAATTCCAACGGAAAGAAATCCGCAGATTGAGAGTCCTACAAACAGGGGTAGCGCAGTGTCTTCAAGATAAGAACCAATCCATGATGCAATGGGTACAGAAATCATAGTAGAAATAAATCCGTTGATCGCCGCACCGATTCCGGCAATATGACCAATAGGTTCCATCGCAATAGAACGAAAATTACCCCACATAAATCCCAGACAAAAAAATTGAAAAAACAAAAAAGCTACCAAAACTCCTACGCCAGGGTTACCGGTATTCCAAAAAAGAAGAACATATGCCAACGCTATCGAACTAAAACCAATGGTGGCGGCCAATGCCAGTTTGCGCATGCCAAACTTTATGACCATAGTGCCATTGGTAAAAGTTGACGTACCAACTGATATGGCCAAGGCGCCAAAAAGGTAGGGAAATGCCTCACGAAGGTCATATTGATCTTCGAAGATATGCTGGGCAGAACTTAAATAGACCAAAAATGAACCAGTTATCAATCCTGAAATAAAGGTGAATGCCACCGTTTCGGAATATCGAAACATTTCTTTTGTACCCTGTGCAAAGCTTTTTAATGAAAACTTAATTTTAAACTGGGGTTTCAGGGTTTCGGGCTGTCTTTTCCAAAACCATATCCATAATATTACAGCAAGAAAAAGGTGTACATAAAAGATGGTCTGCCAGTTGAAGTTGTCAACAAGGACTTTCCCTAGCGCAGGGGCCACCACAGGAATCAAAATAAAAAATGCCGTAACAAAAGACATAATGCGCGCCATATAATCACCCTTATACAAATCGCGTATAATCGAGATTGCGATGGTGCGATGCGATGATAAACCGATACCTTGCAGAATTCTTCCCACCACCATCACCTCAAGATTGGGAGCCAATAAACAAATGGCACTCGCAATACCAAAGACTACAAATCCTGCATACACCATTGGTTTTCGACCGTATTGATCGGAAAGTGGACCGAAGAAAAGCTGGCCAACACCCAAGCCCAAGAAAATCATGGTTACAAACAACTGATGCTCGGCCGGGTCAGTGCTGTTAATGGTTTTCCCAATATTGGGAATGGCAGGGAGAAGGGTATCAATGGCCAAGGCCACAATCGACATTAATGAGGCCATAAGGGCAATAAACTCAAAATGAGGTCTATCCTGGGTACTTTGCATTGGGCAAAAGTAGTATTACCCATTGGACTTAGACCCGTTTTAGAGTGATAGTTTTGTTAACATTCAAAAGTGTCACATCGAGCGCAGTGGAAATGCCGTTTGGGGTTTTGTAATCTGATATATTGAGGAAGTCTTGACTGCACTATAAGTGATCTCGTCGGTTTTTATTGACTTTAGCGTATCACATGTGACTCGAGCATTTTATCGAATTCGTGTTAATTATTTTAATTGTAAGGCCATTAATAGTTTACTGAATCTAGTAGGTCGAATTTTAATGCATTCAGTTGTCAGGTCGAGCGCAGTCGAGACCTCTTCTTTTGTTATCTTTTCAAAATGAAATGCTATTACGTCTATATTTTACTGTGTTCCGATGGCCTAACCTACACTGGTATAACTGACAATATGAACCGAAGGCTCAATGAACACCAAGACGGCAGAAATCATAATTCCTTTACTTTTAATCGAAGACCTATACAGTTAATTTTTCAATAGGAATTCAATGAGGTCTTACAAGCCATTTATTTTGAAAAGAAAATCAAAAAATGGAGTGCAAAAAAGAAATTGGCATTGGCGAACGGTGATTTCGATTTATTGCAAATATTAGCGGAATGTAGGAACGCGACGCATCATAAGTATAAATCGGAGGAATAAAAAAACCTCAAACTCTCCTATCGAGCGCAGTCGAGATACGGTTAAAGGTTTAACTATTTAATATCTTCATCGAGGTCTCAACTGCGCTCGACCTGACAAATCTCGACTGCGTTCGACCTGACAAACCTCGACTGTAATCGATAGGAGAAAGCATGACTATGCTAGACCCCACAACCAAATTCCCAATCAGCGTTTCGCTTTAAGAAATTGGCTACAATTAGATGTAAATCTTCTTTATTCGTAAAATTTGTTGAATCTACCTATGAGTCCTTTAAGGATAAACTACGAAATCCATTCTATGGGACACTTGTAATTGTTTGGGTAATCCGGAATCGAGAGTTTATCTATAAGGTTTTCTTTCACGAGAAGTTGACATCAGATGCCCGTCTTGAAATCATAAGAGGTCATTTCCTTAATTGGAACTCCCTTCTAAGCTTCTTGGGAACAGTCCTGATTAGTCTCGGTTTAATGACTTTGATTTATGCTTCCTTAAATCTTTCAAGGTTAATTGTGCAAGCATCTGAGAAAACATTAAAACCATTGATTCTTCGGCTATTTGATAAAACCAGTATTGTTTCAAGAACTGATTACTTAGCAATGGAAAAAGATAGAGACTATTTTCAAAAAAAATATTCAGAAGAAAGGTTAGATCGTATAGAACTACAACGGGAATTAGATAAAAAAGTCGAAAATATATCCGTTGATGGAGGAGAAATACCAAATACTTCTGAATTTGAGCGGGAAAAGGACCTCAAGAGATATTTTGCACAATGGTCCTTTGAACTTAAGAATGCATTCGGAACTTTAATTGATAATGTAAATAATGATACTGATGCTTTCGATATTGACGAATACCTTCGAAATGACATAGCCCAGTTTCGATCAAAAAATCTGATAAAACGTATGGATGGAGGCGTAAAGCAGCGTTATGAGTTTACAGACTTTGGAAAAAAAGTAAGGGACTATTTCGTACAAAATAATCTCTAAACACAATTTATTTACAACGGAATATTCCCATGCTTTTTCCAAGGGGTTTCGATTGCTTTCTTTTCTAACATAGCAAAGGTTTTTAAGAGCTTTCTTCTGGTGTTTTCCGGTAAAATCACCTCATCAATAAATCCTCTACGGGCAGCGCGATAAGGATTGGCAAAAGTATCGGCATATTCTCGCTCCTTTTCCTTGAGTTTGGCATCAGCATCTTCGGCCGCCGCTATCTCCCTATTAAAGATGATCACACTGGCGCCTTTGGCTCCCATTACGGCAATCTCCGCCGTAGGCCAGGCATAGTTAAAGTCAGCACCAATATGTTTGGAATTCATCACATCATAAGCCCCGCCATAGGCCTTTCTGGTAATAACGGTCACTCTTGGGACAGTAGCTTCACTCAGCGCATATAACAGCTTCGCGCCATTGGTGATGATGGCGTTCCATTCTAGATCGGTACCCGGTAGAAACCCCGGTACATCTACCAACACCAATAGCGGAATATTAAATGCATCACAAAATCGCGTGAATCGGGCTCCTTTGACCGAGCTGTTAACATCCAAAACACCAGCTAAAACCATGGGTTGATTGGCCACGATTCCGATACTTCTGCCTCCCAATCGGGCAAAACCAACAATAATGTTTTCGGCATAGTCCTTATGGATTTCAAAGAAGGAATCTTTATCACTAATTCCTTCGATAACTTCATGCATATCATAGGGCTTATTCGCGTTATCAGGAACGATACTTCGAAGTTCTTCCCGCAATTCCTCGCCCAATTCATAAGGCAATGGTTTAGGAATCTCCTGATTGTTTTGAGGCAAATAATCCAGTAATTTCTTTACATCTTCGAGACAAGCAACATCATTTGCTGATGTTTTGTGGGCTACTCCCGATTTTGAGGCATGGGCATTTGCACCGCCTAATTCTTCAGACGTAACTTCTTCATTCGTAACGGTTTTAACCACATTTGGCCCAGTAACAAACATATAACTGGTATGCTCCACCATAAAGATGAAATCAGTAATTGCTGGGGAATAGACCGCTCCACCGGCACAGGGGCCCATAATTGCCGACAATTGGGGAATAACACCTGATGCCTGTACATTGCGGTAAAAGATATCAGCATATCCCCCTAAAGATTTTACCCCTTCTTGAATACGTGCACCACCGGAATCATTTAGTCCAATAATCGGAGCCCCAACTTTCATGGCCAAATCCATTACTTTACATATTTTTTCAGCATGGGTTTCAGAAAGCGCCCCGCCAAATACTGTGAAATCTTGTGCATATATGTATACCAAACGACCATTGACAGTACCATAACCGGTTACCACACCATCACCGTAATAGACTTCATTGTCCATACCAAAATCAGTGGTCCTGTGGGTAACCAAAATTCCCATTTCTTCAAAAGAACCTTTGTCCAAAAAATAGGCTATTCGCTCTCGGGCGGTCAACTTCTTTTTGGTATGCTGATTTTCAACTCGCTTTTCTCCACCACCCAAATGGGCCAAGGCCACACGTTCCTTAAGCTTCCTTCTTTTCTCGTCCATTGTTTTTAGTTTACAGGTAGTTTCAGTTGCTTTTGATCTTCGAGGTATTGCTTCAACGTAACCAATGCTGCAATTCGCGCTTCATTTTCTTTCGCTTTCGCTATCATTTCCGGAGCGTAATATTTCTTTACAAAATGGGTGTCAAAATTTCCTGTACGAAAGGCGTCATGTTTCATTACAAATTTTCCAAAAGGCAGGGTCGTCTTTACGCCTTCAACCTCATAGGCATCAATCGCCTTAATCATGAGCGCAATGGATTCTTCGCGAGTATTTCCGTAGGTAATCAACTTTGACAACATCGGATCATAATAAATGGGGATGTCCATTCCCTGCTCAAAACCGTTGTCAGTACGAATATATTCACCGACCGGTAGACGATATCGTTCCAATTTACCTACACTGGGCAAGAAATCGTTTAAAGGATCTTCGGCATATACCCGAAGTTCCATGGCGTGACCTTGGATTTTTAAATCCTCTTGCCTAAGGGGAAGCTTTTCGCCTCTAGCTACTTTAATCTGTAAGGCTACCAAATCAACTCCCGCTATAAGTTCCGAAACAGGATGTTCTACCTGAAGCCGCGTATTCATTTCCAGGAAATAAAAATTGTGGTCACCATCCAATAAGAATTCCACAGTACCCGCTCCAACATAATCACAGGCTGTAGCCACCCGCTTGGCGGCTTCACCCATCTCGTTGCGCAATTCTGGCGTCAAAATGGATGAGGGGGCTTCTTCAACAACTTTCTGGTGTCGACGTTGAATACTACACTCCCGTTCAAAAAAATGAAGGATATTACCATGGGTATCGGCCATCACCTGAATTTCGATATGTCTTGGAGACGTTACGTATTTTTCAATAAAAACGGAACCGTCACCAAAAGCTGAGGTCGCCTCACTAATGGCGCGCTTCATTTGCGATTCCAGTTCCTCTTCTTTATTGACAATTCGCATACCCTTTCCACCACCACCCGCAGAGGCCTTAATGAGTATGGGGAAACCAATGGCTTTGGCAATCTGTTTGGCCTCTTCTACGTCGGTAATTGCCTCGTCCACGCCCGGAACCATAGGTATGTTATAGGCCTTGACGGCTTATTAGGCCGCTAATTTGCTTCCCATGACCCGAATGGCATGTGATTTCGGTCCGATAAAAACCAGTCCATTTTTCTCAACCCCCTCTGCAAAATCAGCATTCTCACTCAAGAAACCATATCCCGGGTGAATTCCATCAACATCTAATTTTTTGGCATACTCAATTATTTTATCGCCCAATAAGTAAGATTGGTTGGACGGCGGGGGTCCCAAACAAACCGCTTCATCTGCAAATCGAACATGAGGAGCATTTCTATCTATCTCAGAAAAGACCGCCACCGTTTTAATTCCCATTTTTTTAGCAGTACGCATTACTCGAAGGGCTATTTCACCACGATTGGCCACCAGTATTTTTTTCATTTACTAATTATTCAAAAGTGAGTAATATCCGTTTTTTCTCTACGGCCTCGCCTTGTTTGACCTCGACTTTTTTAATGACCCCTTTACGAGGGGATATGATCACATTTTCCATCTTCATCGCCTCCAAAATCAAAAGGGCATCTCCTTCTTTTACCTCCTCGCCTTCGTGTACAGAAACCTCTAAAATCAAACCAGGCATGGGCGCTTCAATGGCGCTGACCTGTGCTAATGCCCCTAATTCAAATCCCATATGGCTTATCAAAGCATCCAATGGATCTTCGATTAAGACGCGATATGGTGCATTGTTGACTCGAACATCATATTTTTTTTCATTAAAATTCTTGGTATCAAAATGAATACCATAGGTTATATGATTTTGCAGCAGATGAAGGTTATCTTCTCCAGCCAGAATCAAATCCAAGGCTTTTAAGTCGGCTGGTGTAAATTCAAACTCATATTGGTTATTGACCTTGAGTCTATAGTTGTATTCCATAAAAGTGTGCTATGGTGTTTTCTAAATATAGTGGTTTCACGTAAAATCAGCAATCAGAACGAGATGTAGATTACTATATATTCAATAAAAATTATGCCCTTCCAAAGGATCCAAAATGTACTTGTACAACCTAAAAAGCCCGCACATCGGAATTTAAAGGCTATCTTCAAATGTGTACATTTGGATTAAACTTTTGCGTAATGCTTATCATTGGAATAGCTGGGGGAACGGGATGTGGCAAAACGACTGTGGTGAATCAAATCATAGAAGAGCTACCAAAAAACGAAGTGGTTGTCATCTCACAAGACTCGTACTATCATGACCTTGCTCATATGACGAAGGAAGAAAGGGGCAACGTTAATTTTGACCATCCCAATTCCATAGACTTTGACTTACTCATTGAACAGATACAACAGTTAAAATCTGGTAAAGCTATTGATATTCCTCGGTATTCATTTGTTGAAGAGACCCGTTTGGAAGGTACCGTGAAAACAGCGCCCAAAAAAGTGGTTATCGTTGAGGGAATCTTGGTATTGAGCAATCCTAAGCTACGTGGGCTATTTGATATCAAAATCTATGTACATGCAGATTCAGATGAGCGCTTAATTCGTCGTTTACAACGTGACATCAAAGAACGCGGGCATGATTTGGAAAAGGTATTATACCGCTATCAAACAGCAGTGAAACCGATGCACAATCAGTTCATCGAGCCTTCAAAAGAGTTTGCAGACCTTATCATACCTAACAACCATTATAATACCGTTGCCGTCGATATGGTTCGGACAATTGTTAATCAAAAGTTGAAATAAAAATGGGTTGGAAGGAACTAAAGCAGAAAAAATGGTTCAAAGTTTTCACCAACACCTATATTTTGGTGTTAACCCTTTTTGTTATTTGGATGTTATTTTTTGATACAAATTCTTTTTTGATTCATCGTGAGCTACAGAAAGAAATCAATAAGTTGGAAGACCAAAAGGACTATTTAAAAAAGGAAATTGAAAAAGACAAAAAACAACTGAATGAACTAAAGGACCCTAAAGCGCTGGAAAAATATGCAAGGGAAAAATATTATATGAAGAAAGAAAATGAGGAAGTATTTTTAATTGAGTATGAGGATAGTCTCCAGTAATTCTTGGTTCTTGGTTCTTGGTTCTTGGTTCTTGGTTCTTGGTTCTTGGTTCTTATTAAAAAAAAACATCAAAAGACAACAACTATTGAACTTGTTTTTGTCTTTTGAATTTGAATCTCAAAATGAGTAAAACGAATTTATTCTCTGTATTTGAACCGGTTTCTGTAAAACAGTGGAAGCAGAAAATACAAGTTGATCTCAACGGAGCGGATTATAATCAAGAACTGGTATGGGAGTCTCTTGAAGGGATAAAGGTAAAACCATTTTATACAAAAGACGATGTGACTGGTTTGACCTCCTTTCCGCTACCCGAAAATCACAGATGGTATATCGGTCAAAACATTTATGCAGGTAACACTAAAGCAGCGAATAAAAAAGCAAAGGATGTCATTCAAAGAGGTGCTAACGCACTCATTTTTGATATTCCCGATAGCGATGTTGACTGGTCAATACTTTTCGATAATATTCCATTGGATTCAACCCCGCTACAATTGAATGTTCATTTTCTCGAAATGGCGCCATTACAGAGGCTTAAAGAATTCATCGGACAAAAATCTTGTAAAATTTATCTTCATCTAGACATTATTGGAAATTTAGCCCAAACAGGTAATTGGTACCATAACCTAAAGGATGATCACAAATTAATGGAAGAGGTGGTTCAACTCATGAATACTAATACCAACGCTAGTATACTTTCCATCGATACGACCCTGTATCAAAACGCAGGAGCAAACATGATACAGCAGTTGGCCTACGGCTTGGCCCATGCCAACGAATACCTCAATCATTTCAATCAAGTACTTCATGGGGCAAAAGAAAAAAAGGTAGTGTTTAGAGTAGGTATTGGCCCTAATTATTTCTTTGAAATTGCAAAATTAAGAGCCTTTCGCTGGCTCTGGAAGACCCTGGCCAAAGCATATGACCTGACCAAAGACTGTCATATACTGGCAACCCCATCAAAACGGAACAAAACCCTCTACGACTATAATGTGAATATGCTAAGAACCACCTCAGAGAGCATGGCTGCGGTTCTGGGCGGGGCGGATACCGTCTGTAACCTACCTTATGATGCTATTTATCATAAGGACAATGAGTTTGGCGAGCGGATATCAAGAAATCAATTGCTTTTACTCAAAGAGGAAAGCTACCTCAATGAAGCGGTGAAGGCATCAGAAGGTACATATTATATAGAAGTACTCACGAAACAATTGGCAGAAAAAGCACTTGATTTATTTAAACGAATTGAAGCATCAGGTGGATTTCTAAGGGAACTTAAAAAGGGAACCATTCAGAAAAAAATAAAAGAATCAGCAGCAAAAGAACAAGCTATGTTCGATGAGGGAAAACTGGTGTTACTTGGAACGAACAAATATCAAAATCCTGACGACCGTATGAAAGAAAATTTGGAGCTTTTCCCTTTTTTAAAACAAAAAACAAGAAAAACATTGATACCCCCAATTTTGGAAAAGCGCCTTGCAGAAACCTTAGAACAAAATCGACTCAAAGAAGAATAACAAGATGATGCGATTAAAATTTTGGTCGATGATGATTGTCGCACTCTTCTGTGTGAGTGACATGAGGGCACAAGAATTTTTCTTAGTACTAGAAATAACTAAACGTGGCACCGTTCGTAAGACCAAACATTATTATGAAGGCCATTGGGTTGAGGTCAAGACTATAGAAGGCCAACGTCTCAAAGGTAACTTTATCGTAGTCGACAAAAAGACCATAAAAATAAATGGGCAAAAAATTGCTTTGAACAACATTCGAAAGATACGTTTTGACAACAATCACTTTTTCAGTGGTATAGCGCTCACCGTAATAGGGCCACCTTTATTTTTTGGAGGATTGCTTGCTACCGCCTTTGAAGAGGGAATAGGTGCAAAACGCGAGGACCCCAACAACAACGCCGAGATAGCCACAGCGCTGGGCATCGGAGCTTTTGTTACCGGTTTAGTAATTTTAACCAATAAAGATAAACATACAGAATCCAAAAGATGGAACATCTCAATTGTAGAAAAATGAATATAACATACCTCTTTTTAGCGCTATTCCTAATTAATAGTTCTCTGACGTATGCCAAACAAAACTATATTGAATTGACGCATTTTGAGAAGGGAAAAACCAAAAGTATCCAAGAAGGAAAAAGGATTAAAATAAACACACTTTCGGGTGATAAAATCATAGGCAAGTTTAGAATTCTCAATGAAGAAACCATTGTAATTAAAGGCCAAGAGATACGCCTCGACTCCATTGAATCCATAAAGAGGAAATCTGCTTTAGCTGGCATTATAGGAACATATCTTATGGTCGCTGGTATCGTTGCAACACCATTTGGTTTTGCAGCTGCTTTATCAGAGGGGTTGGGTGCAGCTATTGGCGGGGTTACATTGGTAGGAAGTGTTTTCGCTTTAGGCAGTGGCATCCTTATCAATGATTTTCCTGTCAACAATAAAAATTCGAAATGGAATTATAACGTGGTATACCATGAGTAGAAAAAATCTTCAGGGACTTAAGCTGGAAACGTCAAATTCCCGAATACGGCATTCCAGATTTCTTCATGAAGACTTTTCATCAGGTATTCGTCCCTTTTTGCGAGGCCCCTATAGCACGATGTATGTTCGCCGACCGTGGACAATTCGCCAATACGCCGGGTTTTCAACCGCTGAAGAAAGTAATGCTTTTTACAGAAGAAATTTGGCAGCTGGGCAAAAAGGGCTTTCTGTGGCTTTTGACTTACCCACCCACCGCGGGTATGACAGCGATAATGAACGAGTAGTTGGCGATGTCGGGAAAGCTGGAGTTGCTATTGATACCGTAGAGGATATGAAGATGCTTTTTGATGGTATTCCGCTACACGAAATGTCGGTTTCCATGACCATGAACGGGGCCGTGATTCCGATTATGGCCTTTTATATCGTCGCGGCCATGGAACAAGGTGTAGCATTGAACCAACTCTCCGGAACCATTCAAAATGATATTCTGAAGGAGTTTATGGTACGAAATACCTATATCTATCCGCCCTCTCCCTCCATGCAATTGATTGCTGATATTTTCGAATATACCAGCCAAAACATGCCTAGGTTCAACAGCATTAGCATATCAGGTTACCATATGCACGAAGCGGGTGCTCCGGCAGCTATGGAAATTGCATACACCTTGGCTGACGGAATCGAATATATTAAGACAGGGCTTAAAGCAGGACTCAAAATAGACGACTTCGCCCCTCGCCTTTCCTTCTTTTGGGGCATAGGCATGAAACACTTTACTGAAATCGCCAAGATGCGGGCTGCCCGGATGCTTTGGGCAAAATTAGTGAAGTCATTTAACCCTAAAAATGAAAAATCATTGATGCTTCGTACACACTCGCAAACCAGTGGTTGGAGTTTAACGGAACAAGACCCATTCAATAACGTAGCGAGAACGACCATCGAGGCTATGGCCGCAGCCTTTGGTGGTACCCAAAGCTTACATACCAATGCTTTGGATGAAGCGATTGCCCTGCCAACAGATTTCAGTGCCCGCATTGCAAGAAATACCCAGATCTATCTTCAGCAAGAAACACAAATCAATAGAACGGTCGATCCTTGGGCCGGTAGCCATTATGTAGAAAAGTTGACCCATGAGATTGCCCATGAAGCCTGGGAACTTATTCAAGAAATCGAAGACTTAGGCGGAATGACCAAAGCGATTGAAGCCGGCATTCCAAAGCTGCGTATCGAAGAAGCCGCTGCCATAAAACAAGCACGACTTGACAGTGATGAGGAAATTTTGGTCGGTGTCAATAAGTACGCACTAGAAAATGAGGATACCCTACAGATTTTGGAAGTGGACAACAAAAAAGTGCGTCTACAACAAATCGATGATCTTAACCGAATTCGAAAAGAACGCGACGCCAATAAAGTAAGACAAAGCCTTCAAGCCATAAGTAACGCTGCAAAATCAAAACATGAAAGTGGTAGCGGTGAAAATTTACTAGCTTTGGCGATAAATGCCGCAAAAGAACGCGCAACACTTGGTGAAATCAGTTACGCCATGGAGGAAGTATTCGGTAGGCATAAAGCCAAAATTCAATCGGTAAGCGGCGTGTACTCAAGAGAAATCAAAGACGACCCCACATTTAATAAAGCCAGGGAAATGGCCAATGCTTTTTCCGTCGAAGAAGGGCGTAGGCCGAGAATTATGATTGCTAAAATGGGCCAAGATGGCCATGACCGGGGAGCCAAAGTAGTCGCCACAGGATATGCTGATTTAGGTTTTGATGTCGACATCGGACCACTTTTTCAAACACCCGAAGAAGTTGCCAAGCAAGCTGTTGAAAATGATGTTCATATTTTGGGCGTTTCCTCCTTGGCAGCCGGTCATAAAACATTGGTTCCTGCGGTTATTCAAGCGCTTAAAAATTATGGTCGAGAAGATATATTGGTCATTGTGGGTGGTGTGATTCCGAAGCAAGACTATGATTTTCTATTTGATGTCGGGGCAATAGCCATTTTTGGACCGGGCACAAAAATTAGTGAAGCCGCAATTGAGGTCTTGGAAATCTTAATGGAATAAGACCAAAAGGGGGCTTTAGAACACTTTTGTGCAGTTTAACGAAGTTTAACTTTGTTGAGGGCACTTATTCACTTGGTGTTAACAAATTGCATTTCCCACCATAGTAAATAATCGTATTTTTACCTCCTAACTTGACTTATGAAATGGGCAAAATAATTGCTATTGCCAATCAAAAAGGAGGTGTTGGAAAAACCACCACAACTGTAAATCTAGCAGCCCCATTGGGTGTGTTGGAAAAAAAAGTGTTCCTTATAGATGCAGACCCACAGGCCAACGCCACCTCAGGGTTGGGTGTTGATGTTGAAAGTATTGAAAAGGGCACTTATCAGCTTCTTGAACATACGTTAACGGTCAAAGAAACCATCATTGCCACTGATTCTCCCAATGTTGATTTAATTCCCTCGCACATCGATTTGGTTGCGATAGAAATTGAATTGGTTGACAAAGATGACCGAGAGTACATGATGAAAAAAGCTGTACAGGGCATTCGTGATGACTATGATTTCATTTTGATTGATTGTGCCCCTTCCTTGGGCTTATTGACGCTCAATGCATTGACGGCGGCAGATTCTGTTATGATTCCTATTCAATGCGAGTACTTTGCGCTAGAAGGACTTGGAAAACTGCTGAATACCGTAAAAAGTGTGCAACGTATTCACAATACAGAATTAGATATTGAAGGGATGCTGTTGACCATGTTCGACTCGCGCCTTCGTTTATCAAATCAGGTGGTTGAAGAGGTACGTAAGCACTTCTCTGATATGGTTTTTGATACCATTATCCAGCGAAATGTAAAATTAAGTGAGGCACCGAGTTATGGGGAAAGCATTATCAAGTACGACGCAAGTTCAAGAGGAGCTTCAAACTACCTGAATTTGGCCCAAGAATTATTGAAGAAAAACAAGGAAAAAGTCTAAATGGCAAAAGCGACCAAAAAACAGGCTTTAGGAAGAGGATTATCGGCGTTGCTCAAAGACCCTGATAATGACATACAATCCATATCAGATAAAAATGCTGACAAAGTCATCGGTAATGTGGTTGAATTAGAGCTAGAAGCTATAGAGGTCAACCCCTTTCAACCGCGAACCAATTTCAATGATGATTCCCTTCAAGAACTTGCCAGTTCCATAAAGGAACTGGGTATCATCCAACCCATTACGGTTAGAAAGCTTGATTTCAATAAATATCAGTTGGTGTCAGGTGAGCGCCGTTTTCGAGCTTCAAAATTAGTCGGTTTACCGACCATTCCTGCCTACATAAGAATAGCCAACGACCAAGAGTCGTTGGAAATGGCACTGGTTGAAAACATACAGCGACAAGATCTTGACCCTATCGAAATTGCCCTTTCTTACCAACGCCTTATCAACGAAATTCAATTGACACAAGAAAAACTCAGTGAGCGTGTTGGAAAGAAGCGTTCAACCATAACAAACTATCTTAGACTTCTGAAGTTGGACCCTATCATTCAAACTGGTATGCGTGATGGTTTTGTGAGTATGGGACACGGTAGGGCACTGATTAATGTGGAAAAAAAGAAAGACCAAATTGCCATCTTTGAAAATGTCATTGCCAATGGTCTTTCGGTAAGGGAAACTGAACATTTGGTGAGGACTTACCATACAAATCACAGTGCGTCAAAAACAAAAGCCTCAGGCGCAAAATCCTTACCGAAATACGCTAAAGAACACCTTAGCGTCATACGCGACTATATGGCTTCGAAAGTAGAAATTAATGCTTCGGAAAAAGGTAAGGGTAAAATTGTAATTCCCTTTCACTCAAAAGAAGAGTTTCAACGAATCAAAAAAATACTTTCCGGTGAATAGGATAATGCTTTTATCCTTTTGTTTTTTTTCCATGATTCAAATAGCATGGTCACAGGTAGAACAAGATTCTATACCGGAACCCAAACCTGTTGATTCGCTGCGCACTGACCTTAAAAGCAAAGGGATAACGGTTGAGGAGGTGAGTTTTGTAAAAAAAGAGATAAATCCTCTCGCACCAAGTAAGGCTGCCTTCTATTCCGCTATTTTTCCCGGTTTAGGACAAATCTATAACAAAAGGTATTGGAAAGCACCCATTGTTTGGGGGGCCATTGGTTGGGGTACCTTTCAATTTGTGGACCTCAATAACCAATATGGCCTCTTTAGGAATGCCTTCAAAGATAGAAGGGTGGGCATCCCTAATGAAGACTTTGAACGATTTTCTGATGAGTCCCTCCAAAGTGCCCAAGAACGTTTGCAGCGAGATCGTGATCTTTGGTTGGTCGTTACCATCGGCTTTTATGCACTCAATATCATTGATGCCAATGTTGACGCACATTTAAAACAATATAACGTAAACGAACAATTGGGGTACGAAATAAAGCCATACTTTAATTTTAATGAAGTGACCAATGATCCTAATTTTGGCTTGGCCGTCATAGTAACTTTCTAACGATGAACATCGCACTCTTCGGATATGGTAAAATGGGCAAGATGCTTGAAAAGCTTGGGTCTACCCGAGGGCATTCCTTCCCTATCAAAGTTGATTTAAATACCAACAAACCTAATGTCAGCATCAATCATATCGATGTCGCCATAGATTTTAGCACACCAAATGCCGCTTTTGAAAATATTGCATGGTGTTTTGAAAATGAAATCCCTGTGATTTCAGGAACTACCGGATGGTTAGAACGATACGATGAGGCAGTCGACCTATGCCAAAAGA
This sequence comes from Croceivirga sp., assembly GCA_050042945.1. Lineage (GTDB taxonomy): Bacteria > Bacteroidota > Bacteroidia > Flavobacteriales > Flavobacteriaceae > Croceivirga. Next base: position 21,729 of record JBHJJC010000092.1, on the reverse strand, counting down.
GTAAAGGAGCTTTTATTTATGCCTCTAATTTTAGTCTTGGTGTGAACATCTTTTTTGAGCTCAACAAAAAATTGGCGAAAATGATGAAAGAGGTAAAAGGCTATACCACTAAAATGGAAGAAAATCATCATATTCATAAACTTGACGCCCCAAGTGGAACAGCAATTACGTTGGCCGAAGGCCTCATAGAAAATTTAAAATACACCAACTGGACCCTCGAGAAGCCAACAAAAGAAGACATCGTAATTACATCTAAACGCATGGGAGAAGTGCCCGGTACACACTCGATTGCCTATTCAAGCGTTGTTGATGACATTGAAATCAAACATACGGCCCACAATCGGGAAGGATTTGCCCTTGGCGCCCTAATCGCAGCAGAATGGATTCAAGGCAAAAAAGGGGTTTTTTCTATGAAAGATGTGTTAAACCATTTATAATTGGTAACAACTAAGACAAATTAGCGTCTCAAAATGAATTTTAGCATGGACGGCACACAGTGGATATTGTTCATTTTAGTAGTTCAGGTCATTCATTTTTTAGGTACCTGGAAACTCTATGTCAAAGCAGGCAGAAAAGCTTGGGAAGCAGCCATACCTATTTATAACGGAATAGTTCTCATGCAAATTATCAACCGGCCCAAGTGGTGGATTCTGCTGTTATTTATCCCTATAATCAATCTATTGATGTTTCCCGTTATTTGGGTAGAAACCATTCGCAGTTTTGGTCAGAACAAACTTTGGCAAACTTGGGCGGTCATCTTGACTTTAGGCTTTTACACTTATGTTCTGAACTACGCGATGGATATTGAGTACATCACCGACCGTGACCTCAAACCCAGAACAGGATTGGGTGAATGGGTCAGTTCTATCGTTTTTGCCATCGTTGCGGCTACCTTTGTACATACCTATTTTATACAACCTTATGTGATTCCAACAGGATCTTTGGAGAGAACCTTGCGTATCGGTGATTTTCTTTTTGTGAGTAAGTTCCATTATGGGGCGAGAACACCAATGACGGCTATAGCTGCACCCATGGTCCATGATACCTTACCCTTGGTTCGAACGAAATCGTACCTCAGCAAACCGCAGATTCCATATTTCAGATTGCCGGGCTTTGGTACGCCCAAGAAAAATGATATCGTCGTATTCAGTTGGCCAGCAGATACCGTTCGCCAATTTTTCGTGGCTGAAAAAGGGGTCAAGAAACCTATCGACAAAAAATCAAATTACGTCAAGCGATGCGTGGGAACCCCCGGAGATTCCCTTGAAATCATTAATGGCTTCGTTCATGTCAATGGAAACCAATTAAAACTATCAGACCGTGCCAAAGTGATGTATGAGCACATTGTTTATGGTAATAAAGGAGTTTCAAGTCGTTTGTTAAATGAGGTGGGGGCAGATGATTTTCAAAGAAAGTATATTTCGCCACCTATCAATCAAAGCCAGTTGAACGGTCTCAATAGTTTTGTCTTGGGAGCTAATCGAAGAGACGACGGACAGATAGAACTATACGCTGACAAAAAAGGAATTCCAACAGACGTAATCCGCGCATTGCGACTGAGTTTAAAAGAAGAAACGCCTAGAAGACGTCCGGCTAACCTCACATTCGAAATGGTGGAGGCCCTAAGAAAAGATAGTAGAATTGACTCAGTAGTAATGAATATTGAGCCCAAAGGGCAAACCGGTCGAAACATCTTTCCACAGAGCAATAACTATAAATGGAACAACGATAATCTTGGGCCAATTTACATTCCAAAAGCGGGTGCAACGATACAATTGAGTCCTGAGACGCTTCCTCTTTACAAAAAAATTATCAGGGATTATGAGAAGAATGAAGTACAGGTTTCAGGCAATCAAGTGCTATTAAATGGCCAACCAGCAGATTCCTATACCTTTCAAATGGACTACTACTGGATGATGGGTGATAACCGTGACCATTCTGAGGATAGTAGAACTTGGGGATATGTGCCGGCGAATCACATTGTTGGAAAACCTGTTTTTATATGGCTCAGCTTTGACAATTTCGAGGAAAGCATCACCGAATGGAAGTTTCGAACGGAACGAATGTTCACAACCGTAGGCGGCAACGGTCAGCCAACTTCGTACCTTTGGTACTTTCTAGCGCTACTCGGTGGATGGTTCGTATTTGACTTCTTTAGGAAAAGAAGAAAATCAAAATCAGAAAGTACTTGATTTGAGGCCTTTACTCCACCCCACTTGTTTTCCAAATATCCTCACCATGGCAGTTTTGGACCATAATAAAGAGGTATTTTGGGAGGTGCATGATAATTTTCAAAAGCAAACCTATCGTAATAGATACCATATTTGTACCGATCAAGGATTACATAAACTAAGCATTCCCATAAGGCATGTTGGAGGGAAAGACGGTCGTCAAAAATATCGAGAGGTTCAAATTGATAATAGCTATCGTTGGCAATTACAACATTGGCGGACATTACAAACCGCTTATCGCACCTCTCCTTTTTTTGAGTTCTACGAAGATGATGTTGCACCGCTTTTTCATAGGGAATTCAAATACTTAATGGATTTTAATTGGGATAGTATTCGGTTATTATGTGATTCAATTTCATTAAACCCTGAAACGCAACATACAGAGGGCTATAGTAAAGTTTCTAATGAGAAACATGACTATAGGCCTTTGGTTAACGCAAAGAAGGAGACCATCCTAAAATTCGAACCCTATCAACAAGTATTTGCGGAACGTCACGGTTTTATACCGAATACCAGTGCTTTGGATTTACTGTTCAATGAGGGTCCAAACGCCTCTACGTATTTGAAAAATATAAAAATCCCTTGATACGCCACATTTTACATTATGGTATTCATTTTTTCGTTCCCCTTTTGGTTGCCATATTCTTTTTCAAGGAAAACAGACTAAAAGTTGCACTTATTTTAATTTCGGCAATAGCCATAGACATTGATCATTTATTATCGCAACCTATCTTTGATGCCAACCGCTGCAGTATCGGATTTCACCCTTTACATTCTTATGTCATGATTCCGATATATATCGGACTGGCGTTTTGGAAGAGGACAAGATTATTGGGGTTGGCGTTGGTCATTCACATTATTGCCGATTCAGTGGATTGTCTTTTCATTAGGCCTTAAGGATACACGCGCCATGACGGGCTCATGATCGGAATATTTTTTTTCGTAGTTCCAATGTCCCAAAAATTCAAAACGATTCTCTGCCAAGATATAATCAATGCGCAGCGGTACTCCCTTCACACTATAGGTTTTCCCCATACCATTGCCCATTACCTGAAAACTATCTTCCATTCCCTCAGAAACCAAACGAAAAACCCTTGAAAATTGGGTATTGTTGAAATCGCCACATACCAAAGCACTAAAGGGTGATGCTGAGATATGTTCTCTTAAAAGTTTAGCCTGTCTCCTTTGTGTGGTTATTGTTGATTTTATCCTTTGGTAAACTTTTTCCGATGCTTTACTAGAAATATCAGTGTCATTCGGTACAATTTTAAAGGACTCTAAATGAACATTGTACACTCGAATAGTATCATTATTGATGGCAACATCAGCAAAAATAATGTTATTGGTACTCTCGGGAAGGTTCAATGAGCCTCTCCCTATTATTGGATATTTTGAAAAAATGGCTTGAATCGACCGAGACGAATTACGGGGTGTCTCGCTCAGATATCTATACTGCATTAATTGTTTTTTGCGACTACGAGCATGTTCCTGTAGGCAGACAATATCAGGTGATTTCTCAATAATAAATGCAGATATACTATCTCCGGCATGGGGCATATTAATTTGATCAAAACGATTAAACCCCATGGCATTATAGCTCATAACCGTGAAATCACCCTCTTTTGACTTTGCATCTTGCCCCCCTTTATAGAAGTTTCCAAAGACATAATAGGATAAACCCATCACAAAAAGTGACGCTAACGCCCATTTTGACCCTTTAAAAACCCAATACAAAAAACAGAGCAAATGGCATCCTAAGATCGGTAGGGTGACCAGTTGAAATACTCCAAAAAATCCTGCATCCTTCCCTCCCCAATAGTAATTGACAAGAATACCCAATGATATTATTGTCAAAATACCATTGATTCCCTGAAGAAGGTTTTTGAAATAATTCAGTTTCTTCAAATTTCAATCTTCTTTACCCGCTTTGAACAAAAAGTCTTTTTCTGCTTTTGAAAGGCTTTCATAACCTGACTTACTGATTTTATCCAAAATGGCATCTATTTTCTTTTGCCGGGTCGCTTTGTCATAATCGAACTTACCTTTTGAGGCCTTCGAATTACCACGTCGATGGACGGTTCTTAGAGGTGTTTTTCGCTTCCCTTTAAATACATTTCCAATGGATTCGACTAAACTTGAAAAGCCTTGACCAATATCTCTTCCCTTTAAAAGTTGTCTCGCATATAAATACCCTAAAAACGCCCCGCCAAGATGGGCCAATCTCCCACCGATATTTCCTCCATAGGGAATTTGGATTAAATCAATCAAAACAACGAAGGCTCCCAGATACCAAAGCTTGATATTAATCAATCCGAACAATCGTACTTCTTGATTGGGAATATAAGTACATACAAAAATCAATACAGCTGTTACTCCGGCTGAAGCGCCAATCAATGAGGTATTGATGTTCAAAAGGGTCGGAAAAATGTTATAGCTCAACAAGAACAACGATCCCCCAACAATTACTCCCAAAAAGTACACATTGATAAAGCGTTTATCATCAAATAGGTTTAAAAAAATCCTACCAACAAAGTAGAGAATCAAAAGGTTCCAAAAGATATGCCCAAAACCAGCATGAAAAAATGAATAGGTTACCAGAGACCATGGTTTGGTCAAAAACTCAAAAAAATCTTTCGGCAACTCAAACCAATACAATATGGAATCCATTGAGACTCCTAACAAAACACTCACCAGCCCAGTTAAAATAAACACGGCCAGATTGATGGCAATTAGCTTTTCGGCAATATTCAAACGCGATAAATAGTATGGTAACCCTTGACTGGCCATAACTAGTTCCAACGATTTTGATTAAACTGATTTTTTTTCCAATACCACATCATGATAAAGCCAATCAATGCACCGCCAATATGGGCAAAGTGTGCTACGTTACTACCTGAACCCAGCAGACCATAAAGGATATCATATCCGAAAATCATTAATGGAACAAAATATTTCGCTTTAATGGGAACAGGCAAAAATATCATCATCAACTCTGAGTTGGGAAACATAAAAGCAAAGGCCACCAAAACACCATACACCGCGCCCGAGGCCCCGACCGCAGGCGCATTGAATGCACTCATAAATCGATCTATTGTATTTTGCGAGGCAAGTTTATACCAATCTGGACTATATTGACCGCTCGACAAAATCTCAACGACGCGTTGCTCTGTTAATCCTGCTCCTGTTATCACCTCTAATCCTTGATTGAAAAAGTAGTAGTTGGAAGCAATATGCAGAAGTGCTCCGCCTATGCCCGCCGAGAAATAAAAGAATAAAAATTTATTTCGACCCCACATGCGCTCTAATGGTGAACCAAAAGCCCAAAGCGCATACATATTGAACAAAATATGGAAGAAGCCCGTAAAGTCATGCAGAAACATATGACTGATGACCTGCCAAAACTCAAAATTGGGATTTTTAGGAAACCAAAGTGCCAAGTACTCATAGAGGGTATCAGCCAATCCGGTTACACCGGCGATAAAGAAGATTACATTGATAATGATAAGGTGCTTTATGGCTTCGGTCATTCTTCCCATTGGCTAAAACTTATTTTCAATTTCGTTTGCTTCAACAATAACGTAAATCTTCTTGTGAAACGGACTCAATTTTGGTTCTTTGCAGGCAAATAAATCATTGACGAGGGCAACTTGTTCTTCTTGGTTCAACTCTTGCCCATTTTTCACACTTAGCGCTTTGCTCAAGGTTTTTGCAAGCCACTCTGCGCGGGAGAGTCCATTGTCATCTGTCTCATCCAAAGTTGATGCCAAAACGGTATCCAACACTTCTTTAATGGCGCTTTCTGGAATGTGCGCCGGAATACCCTGAACCGTAATTTCCCCCTCGGTCGAAAACCCTATCTCAAATCCTAGTTGCTGTAAGTCTGTATTCATAGCACTAAAAATACCCAGGGATTTCTTACCGTACTCTAATTTTAAAGGAAATAAAAGCTGTTGCGTTACTCCTTTTTCTACGGTGATTTCTTTTAAAAAGCGCTCGTACAAAATACGTTGGTGCGCGCGCTGTTGGTCGACAACCAACAAACCTGATTTTACAGTACTTAGAATATACTTTCGTTGTAATTGAAAGCTGAGCTGTTTGGTTTCAATAAAAGCCGCAGTCGGTTCAAATAAGTCTGAACTCTTCGTGTCAGATTCCATTTGAAGACTAGAAAATGATTGTTCGTTATCTGAAAAATCATATAGGGTATCCCAACCCTTTACACTTTGTTTACCTACATGAACCGTATTACGCCAAGCGTTATCTTCTCTTGAAAACGGATTAAACCTGGCGTCAACAGTTACTGTCGGCTGCTGCGCCTCTCGATCTTTAAAATGGTAGGGCGTATCTAGGTTGCCATCATGGTTAAAATCGAGCACTGGAGCGACATGAAACTGTCCTAAGCTATGCTTAGCCGCAGCCCTGAGCGTAGCATAAAGTGTGTGTTCGTCATCAAACTTCACTTCGGTCTTCGTGGGGTGAATATTGATATCGATGGACTTCGGATCAACTGTCAATTGCAAAAAGTATCCTGGATGGGTGTCAGACTTTAACAATCCTTCAAAGGCAGCAACTATGGCATGGTGCAAATAAGGACTTTTAATAAAGCGGTCGTTGGCAAAAAAGAACTGCTCCCCCCTACTCTTTTTAGCAAATTCGGGTTTACAGATAAATCCTGAAATTTTGACTACTTCAGTCTCCTCTTCGACCGGTACCAGTTTTTCGTTTGTTTTCTTTCCAAGAATATGAACGATACGCTGTCTAAAACTCTCAGAAGTCAAGTTAAAGTATTCAGAGCCATTGTTGAACAGCTGAAATGCAATCGTTGGGTGCACCAAAGCGACCCGTTGAAATTCATCAATGATATGCCGAAGTTCGACTTGATCTGACTTCAAAAAATTACGTCTGGCCGGAATATTAAAAAAGAGATTTTTAACTGCAATAGAAGTCCCTTTTGGCGTGGCGATGACTTCTTGGGAAACAACTTCACTACCCTCAATCTTAAGATGGGTACCTACTTCTTCATTTTCCGTTTTGGTTTGCATATCAACATGGGCTATGGCCGCTATAGAAGCCAAAGCTTCTCCGCGAAACCCTTTGGTGTGCAAGTTAAAGAGGTCATCGGCTTTAGAAATCTTGGAAGTAGCATGTCGTTCGAAAGAAAGACGGGCGTCCGTTGTACTCATGCCCGTACCATCATCGACCACTTGTATTAGTGTTTTACCCCCTTCCTTTACAATTAATTTCACTGTAGTGGCTTGAGCGTCAATAGCGTTTTCCAACAACTCTTTGACCACAGAGGCAGGGCGTTGAACCACTTCACCAGCAGCAATCTGATTGGCCACATGGTCGGGCAATAGTTTTATGAAATCTGCCATTAAGAACTGTAGAATATGGACAAATCGAAATCAATGATATACAAAAATATCAATAACAAAAAGGCCAGCGCAATGAAAAACCTCATGCGCATGTTTCTATCACCTTCATTTCTTAAGTCTTCAAAAGCATTTGAGAACTTATTCTTAAGACCTCTTTGATGATGTGCCGTAGTTCTGAACTTATCCAGTTTGTGCTCGATTTTATAGGGATTTCCTTCTCCCTTATAATAGCGGGGCTTGTAATCAAACTCACGATTTCTTCGAAGCTTTAAAAAATTCCGCATATCCCCTCTTTGCTTGAACTCAAAGGTACTTAAAATGCCTACATTGCTTAAAACGGGCTTCACAAAAATTGTTAACAGCTAAGGGAGATGTTCCATGCTTTGTGCCTTATAGGCTAACCCGACAATAAAACATAAACAGAAGCAACAATGGGATTACCTGTTGAGTATTGCCATTTTCAAAGCGGCAATAGCCGCTTCCGTGCCTTTATTGCCGTGTTTACCACCACTTCTAGCGCGGGATTGTTCAATGGTATTGTCAGTTAGCACGCAAAAAATTACAGGCACATCGGTCTGTACATTAAGATTCATTATACCTTGTGCCGTAGCGCCACATACGTAATCAAAATGGCTTGTTTCCCCCCTAATGACACTACCTATGGCAATTACTACATCGACACTTTTTGAAACAATCATTTTTTTACATCCAAATGGAAGCTCAAAACTACCGGGAACATTGTATCGCAGAATAGACTCTTCCTTTACCCCACAATCCAATAAAGCTTCATAAGCACCTATAAAGAGATTTTCTGTAATTTCAGGGTTCCATTCAGAAACAACCAGTCCAATAGAAAAGTATGATACGTCAGGAAGTTCTGATTTATCGTATTGTGAAAGATTTTTATTTTCCGTGGCCATGCCCAGAATTATTCAGCCGAACCAATGACGGCATCAATATTATTGCCCTCATTCGAACCGGAAAATTCCTTTTTAATGCGCTTAAAGTACTCCAAAGCCTTGTCTTTATATCCTAGACCTAGTGCAGTAATACCCGCCTTATACAGAAACTTTGGGGCAGAAAACTCATTGGCACCCGATGCTGCAACTGCTTTTTCATAATAGTCAAGTGCATCTTCGGGTTGCTGCAATTGGGAAAAAGCGTCACCCATTCCTCCCAAAGCCAATGGTTTATAGACCTCATCATCAGAAGAAAAACTTTCGAGGTATTCAATGGCCTCTTGATATTGTTGTAAATTCAAATAGGCCATTCCCGCCGAATATTTAGCCAAATTGGATGTGGGCGTGCCATCATATTCATCAATAATATCCAAAAAACCAAACTTACCTTCAGTACCGTTTAGGGCCAGTGTCAACAATGAATCTTTCTGCTCTTCATTAGTCATTGCTTCATTGAAATGTTGCATAGGGTACGAAAATTCGTTGGCGGCGTTTGCGTCTTTGGGTTTAATTACAAACTGGTTATATGCCAAGTATGCCAAAACAACCACGGCAACGGCAATAATACTTCCAAGAATATAATTCTGATTCTTTGAGACCCAAGCCTCCGTTTTCGACGCACCTTCATCAAGTGTGCTGAACACTTCGGCGGTTGTACTCTCCTCTACCTGTATTTGAGCTTCTTCTGCTTTCGTCTTTGGCTTGTATCCACGCTTCTTGTAAGTGGCCATGCTGTCAATTTTAATCGCGCAAAAGTAATCGTTTTCCCCTTAAAACGAAAGGTTATTTATTCCTTATTTTTGATTCCTTTTCAAGTTAAAATCGAAGCAGTCACTACCGAAGTTCCTTAAATTAAATGTACCTAAAACACTTATCATTGGTTAATTACAAAAGTTTTGAGTCACAAACCTTTCAATTTAGCCCTGTAATTAATTGTCTTGTAGGGGAAAATGGAGTAGGTAAAACCAATGTTATCGATGCCATTTATCACCTCGCTTTTGGGAAAAGTTATTTTAATCCGGTTTCAACCCAAAACATTAGACACGGCACCGAATTTTTTATGGTCAACGGCATATTCGAAAAGGAAGGTCGGGAAGAAAATGTGGTCTGTAGTTTTAAAAAGGGGTTGAAAAAAGTAATCAAAAGAAACGGAAAAGCATACGAACGTTTCTCTGAGCATATTGGCTTTTTGCCTTTGGTCATTATCTCACCCGCCGATCGCGATTTAATTGTCGAAGGAAGCGAAACACGAAGAAAATTAATTGATGGCGTCATCTCACAGTCAGATAAGGCCTATTTGCAAACGCTAATTGAGTACAATAAGGTATTGACTCAACGTAACTCATTGCTCAAGTACTTTGTGGCCAACAGTACCTTTAGTACGGACACCCTTGCCATCTATGACCAGCAGCTGCACGAAAAGGGAACCGTAATTCACGATAAGCGCTCACAATTCTTGAAGGTCTTCATACCTATCTTCAAAGAACAATATGCCAACATTTCAGATAAAAATGAGCACATAGAACTCCACTACGAATCGAAGTTGAATGATAATGCCCTGCACCAACTATTGCGCCATGCACTTGATAAAGACCGAATTGTACAATATACGAGCGTTGGGGTTCATAAAGACGATTTAAATTTTACCATTGATGGGCATCCCATAAAAAAATTTGGTAGCCAGGGCCAGCAAAAATCATATCTTATTGCATTAAAACTGGCACAATTTCATTTTATCAAAGAACAATCGCAGACCACCCCTATTTTATTACTTGACGATATTTTTGACAAGTTGGATGAAAAAAGGGTTTCACATATCATTTCATTGGTTGAAAAAGAGCATTTTGGTCAATTATTTATCAGTGACACCCATGCCGATAGAACAGAGAAAGTTGTAAAGCAGACCCACCAAGAGTATAAAATATTTACCTTGTAACATGCGGATTTCTATATTTCTTTTTGCTCTTTTAGGAGTCGTAGGATGCAAACAAAGCATTTCTCCTGAAGACCTAATGCTTTTGAATGGATATTGGGAAATTCAAAAAGTGGAATTCCCCGACGGACAGGTAAAAGACTATTCCTTTAGTAGTAATATAGACTATATTGAATTCGAAAACCCTAAGGGCTTTCGGAAAAAAGTCAAGCCACAACTCGATGGTACTTATAAAACATCAGATGATGCAGAACCCTTTACCATATCGAGCAAAGAAGGTACTTTTTTAATGGTTTACGGTCAGGCAAGTACATTATGGGAAGAAACATTGGTTTCTGTTAAAGAAAATACATTTACGGTTAGAAATTCAGATCAAAAGACGTATTATTACGCGCGGTACCAGCCCTTAAATCTTGGTCAATAATGCCAAAAAGACAGAACGAACATATGAACATGGGCTCAGCCTTGCGGGAATTCATCAAAGAAAACCGGCTGCAGAAGGGTATTGATAAGGTTGAAGCAAAAGAGGCTTGGACAAGACTCATGGGCAATGGCGTAAATAATTATACCCAAAAAGTAGAATTAAAAGGAGATATACTATACGTGTCATTGACCTCATCGGTACTTAGAGAGGAACTCTCTTACGGCACCTCTAAAATCATTCAAATGTTGAACGAAGAACTGGGCAAGGAACTGATTAAAAAAATAGTTCTTCGTTAATCCATATTAGTCCTTTTCCATCGAATAGGTTAAATAAAAAAACCATTCCTGTTTGGAATGGTTTTTTTATTTCTGGTAAATCCGTATAAGGATTGGTTTCTAGAATATCTCTCGACCTGAAAAATGAAATGCACCTTCAATCATAGCATTTTCATCGCTATCAGAGCCATGCACGGCATTTTCACCAAGACTTGATGCATATAACTTGCGTATAGTTCCTTCTGCAGCTTGTTCAGGATTTGTGGCACCAATCAACGCACGGAAATCTTCCACAGCATTTGCCTTCTCTAAAATAGCCGCTACAATAGGTCCACGGGTCATAAATTCAACCAATTCCCCAAAAAAGGGCCTTTCACTGTGTACGCCGTAAAACGTCTCTGCATCTCGACGGTTCAGTTGAGTATATTTCATGGCAACAATCTTAAATCCTGCAGCACTGATTTTTTCTAAAATGGCCCCAATGTAACCCTTCTCTACAGCATCGGGCTTTATCATGGTAAACGTTCTGTTTCCTGTCATTTTCAAAAATTTTGCGCAAAAATAATCCTTTTCGTCGTATACACCAATGTAACTGATTGTTTTACAATTTCAGTAACATATCTGATTCCTGCATTTCATTAAATTGAATATCGTTTCTAACAAGGTTACCTTATCTTTGCCCGTATGACCATAGAACAAGCGACCGAGCTTCGAGATTTAATCGAAACGAGTGAAAATATCGTTATCGTTCCCCATAAAAATCCAGATGGTGACGCAATAGGTTCTAGTCTTGGTCTCTATCATTTTTTAAAACTATTAGGGAAAACCGCACAGGTCATAGTACCCAATGAATATCCAAAATTTTTAAAATGGATACCCGGCCATGAAACCGTTTTAAATTTCGAAAAACAAAATTCGCAAACCATGGCTGCACTTGGCCGGGCTGATTTGATTTTTACACTAGATTTTAATCACTTTTCAAGAACGGGGCAATTAGAAAAGCATCTCGAACAATCCGATGCCAATTTTATTATGATTGACCATCATCAACAACCAGGCGATTATGCACAAATTACCTATTCAGATGTAATGATGAGCTCGACCTGCGAAATGGTCTTTAACGTTATTGAGGCACTTCATAAAACATCTTCCATAACCAAGGAAATAGCAACCTGTCTATATACGGGTATCATGACTGATACAGGTTCTTTTAAATTTTCGTCAACAACAAGCAGAACACACCGAGTCGTTGCTGAACTCATCGATAGGGGTGCAGAAAATATGCAAATTCATCAACGGGTATTTGACACAAACTCGCCTTCACGACTACATCTTTTAGGGGTCGCGTTAAATAACCTTAAAATTCTTAAAGAATATAGAACTGCCTATATTACACTGTCGCAAAAAGAACTGGACCAATACCAGTTCAGCAAAGGGGATACAGAGGGCTTTGTAAACTATGGTCTTACCTTGGAAGATATTATTTTTGCCGTCATATTTATTGAAAACAAAGAAGAAGGTATTATCAAAATATCATTTAGGTCTGTCGGTGATTTCTCTGTGAATGAATTTGCCCGAGCCCATTTTAATGGAGGCGGGCACACCAATGCTGCCGGGGGTAGAAGTACCATTTCAATGGAAGAAACCGTCCAAAAATTCAATGCATTATTGAAAGATCATAAAAACCAACTATGGGAATGAAGCATTTAATGTTCTTTATCATATGTACGGCGATTTTTCTTTCTTGTGCCGAGCCTGAGCCCAGAAAACCGGTTCAAGTGAAATCTGGTAGTTTTTTTAACGTGTCGGTTGAACGAAGTAAGAAAATTTTGGAGATGGAAACATCAATTATTCAAAAACTTATCGAAAAAGATAGCGCCAATACCTATCGAACTAGCAATAGTGGCTTTTGGTACAGTCGCGAAACCAGTACCGATAGCATCAACTATTTACCAAAAACCAATGATATTGTTTTACTCACCTATAATATCATGAATCTTGCCAACGACACCATTTATAGTACAAAAGATATTGGGCTTGTTGAGCATGCCGTAGATAAATCACAACTATTTCCTGGTCTAAGAAATGCCGTTAAGCTCTTGGGAAAAGGAGAAAAAGCAACTTTTATCTTCCCATCGGCACAGGCTTATGGTTACAAGGGAGATAATGAACGTATTGGGCCAAACACCCCGATTAAATCAAGTGTAAACATTTTAGAAATCAAAAAGGATAGTAATAATATAAAATCATAATCAATGAGAAAAGTAGTTTTCGGACTTATTGCTTCAATTTTAATTTTCACGGGGTGCAAAACCGGAAAATACGCCGATTTGGGCGATGGTATTTTTGCCGATATTCAAACCACTAAGGGCGAAATTGTCGTAAAACTTTATCAAGATGCGACCCCGGTGACGGTTGCCAATTTTGTTTCCCTTGCGGAGGGGAACAGTGAATTTGTGGAAGAAAAATTTAAGGGAAAACCGTACTATGATGGTCTCATCTTTCATCGTGTTATCAAAGATTTTATGTTGCAAGGAGGTTGTCCAGATGGCACAGGTAGAGGTAACCCAGGTTATAAGTTCAAAGATGAATTCGTCGATACCCTAAAGCACTCGAAAAAAGGATTGCTTTCCATGGCCAATTCAGGACCAACCACCAATGGAAGTCAATTTTTCATAACCCATAAGCCTACTCCTTGGCTGGATGGTAAACACACCGTTTTCGGCGAAGTAATAAAAGGGATGGAAGTGGTTGATAGCATTGCTAACGTAAAAACCGTTCCACAAGACAAGCCTGAGGTCGATGTGGTAATGAACAAAGTACAAATCATTCGTAACGGGAAAGTTGCGAAAAAGTTTGATGCCAACGAGGTCATGGGAGATTACTTTACTGAAGAGGAAAAGGCCATAGAACAGTTAAACAAGATGAAGGAAGATTTGGTCTTCGAATTCCAATCGCAAATTGAGAAAGCAGAAACCACCGAATCAGGATTAAAAATTTTAAAAATAAAAGAAGGCAATGGTGAACAACCCAAAACGGGACAATACGTTTTGGTGAGTTATTCCGGTTGGTTAATGGCAGACGGTAAATTGTTCGATAGCAATGACTATGAAGTCGTAGAGAAGTTTAAAAAAGTGAATGCTGGAATGCGGGATCAAGGGGGGTATCAGCCTATGTCTATGCTTTATAGTCCCGAGGCACAATTGTTTCCAGGTTTCAGGGAAGGATTATTAACAATGAAAGTCGGTGATAAGTTACGTTTGTTCCTTCCGTCTTACCTCGGAACGGGAGAAAGGGATTACGGCCCCATACCAGGTGGTTCTACTTTGGTATTCGATGTTGAGATTACCGGAATAGGCCAATAATAGCTATAAATAATGTTAAAATAACATCTCGAAGAACCATGGGTTTTTCGGGATGTTTTATTTTAGGAATTAGGTGGGGAAAACACAAAAAATAGCATTGGCACTATCCATCATACCCCAAATCATTTTGGTGAAAGCGTTGGGTACCCAGCCTGAATGGGTTGAGCAGTATTTTTCTGAAGGAATTTATCACTATGTAGCACAGTTTCAACGTTTCTTATTTGGATGGATTCCCTTCTCAGTAGGTGATGTATTTTATACCCTATTGGCTTTCGCTATAATTCGCTATTTGTATTTACAAGGCAAGAACCTTTGGAGGAGACCGAAAAGTTTCCTTTTAGATTTGGGTTGCGCCCTATCTGTAGGATACTTCATTTTTCATATGCTTTGGGGAATGAACTATTATCGATTACCAATCAATGAAAAAATGAACTTTGATGCAGAATATAGCAAAGAAGACCTGGTCAATTTCACTTTCAAACTGGTTAAAATGACCAATACCCTACGGACCCAAATTCCAAAAGATAGCATTCGAGAAGCACAACTACCTTATAGCGTTCAAGAAGTTTATGAGAAAACCCTGGTCAGTTATGAAATGACGGCAAAGGTATTTCCTGATTTGGAGTACAAATGGCCGAGTTTAAAATCCTCATTGTATTCGAAGGTCTTAACGTACATGGGCTATGGTGGCTATTTGAATCCCTTCACCAATGAAGCACAAGTCAATAAAATTGTGCCTACCCTGCGCTTACCATCTATCAGTGCGCATGAAATAGGACACCAATTGGGATATTCATCAGAGAGTTCTACTAATTTCATTGGTTTGTTAGTGGCCTCCGCGAATCCTGACATCTATTTCCAATATGCAGCGCAATCACATGGTCTTGCCTATTGCCTCTCTGACCTAAGGCGAAGAGACAAAAAGGCTTTTTCTGCTGCGTACGATGCGTTATTACCAGCTGTAAAAGAAGATTACAAAGCCCTTAACCGATTTTGGGATCAGTACGAAAACCCTACCGAACCTATTTTTAAGGCCATGTTCAATGCTTTTTTAAAAGCCAATAATCAAAAAGAGGGTATTAAAAGTTATAATGCTGTCGTCGGGCTGTTAATTGGTTTTGATAAAGCCTACCAATGATTTGAAGAGCCTTCTTTTCGGTATCCAAATAACCGATGTTGTTTTGTGTTGATACTAAAGGCACATTCTAATGAACTATTGGAAATAGAACATATTGCTCAAAAACTTATGCCTAACTTACCAAAACAATAAAATTTAAAGCAGATGAAGACCAAAATCGTATTGCTGGTAACATTCATAGGGCTCATATTGCTCAGTGCCGCACCCCATTACACTTCTAAGTTTACTTCGATAAAGGAGGGTTCAATAAAAATTATGATACTCTACCCCAATGAGGAGGGAAAAAAGTTTGATCACGACTATTACGCCAATAACCATATGCCCATGGTAGCCAAGTTATTTGGCGAACCACTTAAGTCGTATACCATAGAAAAAGGTATTTCCGTAAGAACCCCAGAGGAACCCGCGAGTTACATTGCCATAGGTACTTTTTATTTTGACCAGCTTTCAGAATATGAAAGGGCCTTTGGGGCAAATGCAGACAAAATTTTAGGTGATATTCCCAATTACACCAATATTCAGCCGATTGTACAAATCAGTGAGGTTGTGAAATAGCATTCAACCATTGAAAAATTCATCAATAATGAGGGAAAAAAGTAGATTAAAAACATTGAATACCATGAAACACCTTTATTTAGTAGCACTATTGCTATGCACTTTTACAATGATTTCACAAGAAATTATTGAACTACCGAAAGAACATACCGGTGAGTTATTTTGGGAAACCCCTGAGAAACAATACTTCTCAGAGGTCTGGAAAACCGAAGTGGTAACCAATGTCTCAAAACCCACTATGCGGGTATTTCTACCGGAAAGTAATGTAGCGACAAAAGCCGCAGTTGTTATTGCCCCTGGTGGGGGACTGTACGCCTTGAGCATTGAAAATGAAGGCAATGCAGTAGCACAATGGTTAAATGAAAAAGGTGTGGCAGCTTTTGTCTTAAAATATCACCTCGTACCAACTGGCGAGGATGGTGTACAGGAAATAACGGACCTCTCGATTAGTGAGCCCACTAAAATTATGACAGAGGTTTCAAAAGTACTTCCTTACAGTATTCAAGATGGGCTCAATGCTATCACCCATATTAGGGAAAATGCCAAAAAGTATGGTGTTGACCCCGAAAAAATTGGATTTATGGGTTTTTCGGCGGGAGGGGCTGTGACCATGGGAATAGGTTATAATTATACCAAAGAAAATCGTCCAAATTTTTTGGTTCCCGTCTATGCCTGGACCGACGCCCAAGACGTGATGACACCAAAAAAAGACGCGCCCCCTATGTGCATTGTTTGCGCATCTGACGACCCTTTAGGTCTTGCAAAAGGCTCTATTGATTTATACAGTTCGATGTTCAAGGCAAATAAAAGTGTATCGCTCATGATGTACGCCAAAGGAGGGCACGGGTTTGGAATGAACGCACAAGGCCTACCCTCCGACACGTGGATAGAGCGTTTTTATGATTGGGGCCTCAGTGAAAACCTTATTCCCAAAAGCCAGAAATAATTGGACTTTTCAGCAGCTTCAGGGGCAATCTTTAATGACGATAAAAGCAATCGCTACATACTATGGAGAAAATGGGATAGCCGTTTACCCAATCTCCTTTTTATTGGGTTGAATCCTTCAAAAGCTGATGGTGCTTCTGATGATCCCACTACCTTAAGATTGTCTGCACATACCAAACGATTTGGTCATGGTGGTTTCTATCTGCTCAATTGTTTTACGCATATTGCAACAAATCCAAGAAACTTGCGAGCGAGTGGTAACTGGCAAGTAAACCTTAATTACGTCAACAAAATAGCTCCACTTTGCGAAACCGTTGTCTTTGTATGGGGCAAACACACTCTAGTGCAGCAATTGGGCCGTGACCAATACTTTCAAAAGAGATTTCCCCGTGCTAAATGTTTTGGCAGTAACGTGGACGGTTCCCCGAAACATCCACTTTACCTTCCGTACAAGACAGCGCTTAAAGATTTTGCAACCCAAAAATCCCAATTTTTGTAATTTCATTTTTATTCAATTACACTATTATGAAGCCTCTCTTTCTTTTCCTAGCATTCTTTTTATTAGTCATTTCAAGAACCTATGCGCAGGAACCCGTTCCTTTTACCAAGGAAGTAGCCGAAATTGTAGAACGAAATGATTCCATTTGGGATAAGTCGATGGAAACCATAGTATTCACCGGAAGCTCCAGTATTCGTTTCTGGAAAGATATTCAAGAACGGTTTCCAGAAAAACTAATCTTGAATGCGGGCTGTGGTGGTTCCCAAGCCTCTGATTTGAGCCATCATCTGAATGATTTGGTGTTGCGATATAAGCCAACCAAAGTATTTATTTATGAAGGGGATAATGATGTTTTTGCAAAAAAAAAGCCCAAGACCGTCTTACATACTTTTGAAGACATCGTATCTCGATTGCTTTCTGATGATAGTTCCAGAACAATTGTACTCATTTCAACAAAACCAAGTCTTTCGCGCTGGAAATTGCGACGGAAATATCGTCGATTAAACAAAAAACTAAAAGAACTTGCAATACAACTGCCAAAAGTAGATTTCGTTGATGTCTGGCAACCCATGCTTAATGGCAAGAAGGTCAAACCGGATCTTTTCATTGAAGATGGGCTTCATATGAATTCAAAAGGCTATGATATATGGTATGAAGCCCTCAAAAGTTATGTGGAGTAATATTTTGAAATATTACCAAGAATTGAAAATATCATACTGGTTACTTACTACTTTTCCTTATAAATTTGTGTCAATAGTGATAGCGTAAAATCATTAAAATGAAAAACATAGTCTCTTCCTTCGGTATCCTCACTTTGACCATTTCTGTTTTTTTAACCAGCTGTGGGGAGACCCGAGTAAAAGTTGAGTATCCGAAGACCGATTTAAGCAATGCGCCCCTAATTCCTAAACCCATAAAGGTAGTTCCAACCCATTCAGGTTTCGGTCTTGATTCAAAAACGGCTATTTATACTTCTCAGACCAGTGAGAGTTTTGAACAGGTTGGTAAGTTTTTATCAGACAATATCAAATCAAGATTGGGTCTAGACTTACCTATAAATAATTCAGAAGATGTATCAGTAGAACGTGTGATCTACATCAACCAAACCGAACATCTCGAATCGGAATCGCCAGAGGCCTATCAGCTATACATTAAGAACGATTCCATTCTTATCAACGCGCGCACAGCGGCAGGTGCTTTTAGGGGCATTCAGACCCTAAGACAATTGATTCCCGAGCAAAGTAATGACACGCTTGCGGCACAACCAATGTGGGTAATTCCCTCGGGAATGATAGACGATGCGCCCAATTTCGCCTATAGAGGGTCGATGCTCGATGTGGCAAGACACTTTTTTACGGTAGAAGAAGTAAAGCGTTATATCGACCAGTTGGCATATTATAAATTTAATGCCCTTCACCTGCACCTTACAGATGATCAAGGTTGGCGGTTGGAAATAAAATCATGGCCAAAACTTACGGAAATAGGCGCGCAAAGTGAAGTGGGTGGAGGTCCAGGTGGATTTTATACGCAAGAAGAGTTTACAGAACTGGTGGATTATGCCGCACTACATCATATCGAGATTATTCCTGAAGTCGACATGCCAGGTCACACCAATGCCGCGAATTTGAGCTACCCCATTTTTCATGCAAAGGGCAAGGCCGAAACACCAAGGGTTCGTACCGATATGAAAGTGGGTTATAGCTCTTTTGACGCTTACAAGGATACGGTTTACACATTTCTAGATGATGTGATACGAGAAATTTCAGCCATTTCCCCTAGTCCCTATTTTCATATTGGTGGAGATGAAAGTCATGCCACTCCCAAAAAAGACTATATCCATTTTATTGAAAAAGTGGAAAAGATTGTTCAAAAGCATGGCAAACAGGCCATAGGTTGGAATGAAATCGCTCAGGCCAATATTAGCCCTTCCACCATAGGGCAACTATGGAACGAGCCCGAAAGTGCCTTAAAGGCAGCGAAAATGGGATCAAAAATCATTCTTTCACCAGCAAAAAAGATTTATTTGGATATGAAGTACGATACCCTTTCAAAATATGGGTTGAATTGGGCAGCCTATATTCCCGTAGATGATGCCTATAATTGGAATCCAGAAACCTACGTCGAAGGATTACCAAAAGAAAGTATATTGGGTATCGAGGCACCACTATGGTCAGAAACCATAAGCAATAGTAAAGAGTTGGAGTATTTGGCCTTTCCCAGGGTCATTGGCTATGCTGAATTGGGATGGACCATTGCTGAACAAAGGGATTGGGAAGACTATAAAATGCGGTTGGTAGGTCAGGTTCCTTATCTAAATCGAAACAACATCAATTTTTACCGTTCACAATTGGTGGAATGGGGAGATTAGAAATGCATTAGGAAATCATTAAGGGTATCTTTTTAAGTTTCGTGGACAACCACTTACAAGTCTCCGTTTTCGGAAAGTAGGATAGCCACTCCCCTGGTACTTTTGAATTGGGAAAACACGATTAACATGATTACCGTGATGGGTGTGCTTAATAGCATCCCAGTGATTCCCCATATTTGCCCCCAAATGACAAGGGCAAGAACGGTTACCAACGGGCTCAGATTTAATGACTTTCCCATTACCCTGGGCTCCAGAACATTACCTATAAACCACTGCACGATCCCCAAGCCAGCCAAAATAATAATAAAAGGTTGGATTTCACCAAACTGGACAAGACTAAAGAAGGCTGGAAAAAGGGTGGCAATCAAAGAACCAATGGTAGGAATATAATTCAGGGCAAAAATTAGAAATGCCCAGAAAAGAGCAGCATCTACCCCCATTATGCTCAAAAAGACATATCCCACAAAACCCGTAAGCAGACTTAGGTAGGTTTTTAGGCGTATGTAGTCGCTAAAGGTATCGTTGATTCGGGATAACATGGTCGATATTTGCTGATATTTTTCTGTACTGCTAAATAGTTTTTTGATTTTTTGGGATAGACTGACTTCCTCTGAAAATAAAAATACGGCGTATAAAAGAATCATAATCAAATTCCCCAATGCTCCGGACAGGGCGTTAGCTATATTCCCAAGAATTGACGTGTAATCAAAATTATCCAAGGACTTTGATATTTCTTGGCTCAGGTCAACCTGTAGTGCGGAATTAATTTGATTGAGGACGGTATCAAGATTGGCTTGATAGGTTTCACTATTTTCCAAAAGGGATGCAATGTTGTTGTTGATGAGGCGTGAGAGAGTACTTACCCCAAAAACAATAATCACGAAAATGAAGGTATTGATTAGCCAATTAGGTACATATTTTTTGAGAAATGGGATTTTATGTAACACGTTCTTAAAGTATCGTCCTAAGAACCAAAGGATAATCCCATAAACAAAAGGGATAAGGATACTTTCACCTAAGATGAGAACAGACAGTATCCCGCCAATTCCTATTACTGAGTAGGCCAAATTTTTCATTGGCTGGTTATGAAGTTACTGATTGATTTTTATGGGTCTTTTTGCTGTTCAAAAAATAGGACAAAGCCAATATTACTATCCCATTGGCAATTCCATAGCCCAGCAATTGTTCTTGGCCGTCCCAGGTAACCGAGTGCCCCATAAAGGAAATCCCCATGACCACAACAATGACTTTTATTAGCACCGCCTTAAGGGCATCAAGGTTCTCTATTTGAAGCCAATCTGGAAGGTCAGGAATGGAATACACGAATAATTCAAATATGCCAATGGACGTTATAAAAATACTAAAGCTTAACAATATCAAATCCAATATACTCATAGCTTCGAAAATGACGTTCGCCTCACTTGTTGAGAAATTAAAGATGTTATTTATGACGTAGGCCCCTTCAACAAAGGCATAGACCATGACCGCGAGTGCAAGAATAAATAAACTTAAGGAAGAAACTAGCCCAACCCCCCTAAATACATATTTCATTGCCTTCATAATGACTTAATTTTGGGCATGACTTCCTGTCCAATGAGTTCGATGGATTCCAGTAGCTTTTTATGGGGAAGACCTACGTCCATTTGAAAGGTTAGGCGCGAA
>JBHJJC010000091.1:0-6878 GCA_050042945.1 Croceivirga sp. | reverse complement strand
TGAAAATTTTGCCAATAATGCGAGTGTGTCTACCTGTACGACTTTTGTTGATGCGGCAAATGCATATATTGATGCATTGGAAGAATTGCGCA
Source organism: Croceivirga sp. (assembly GCA_050042945.1). Taxonomy (GTDB): domain Bacteria; phylum Bacteroidota; class Bacteroidia; order Flavobacteriales; family Flavobacteriaceae; genus Croceivirga. Next base: position 6,786 of record JBHJJC010000091.1, on the reverse strand, counting down.
CATGCGTACCAATACCGCAAAGGGAAGAATTTCAAAGACTTTTTGACGAAGCTAGGGAAGACATAGAAGTTACCCAATGTTCCGAAATTGAGTTCTGATGCCATCGAGAGATTGTTTTTGTCATTATTATCGTCTAGGTTAACTACGGTCTGAATACCAAATACAACTGGCGGAATAGGTGGTATTTATTTCCAACATTCTGTTTTACTACTATAGGCAATATAAATTCCCAAAGAACGGGCATAACTAGAGAATGTAAACATAAAGGAATATGTAGTTGTTTGGGATAGAGAATCTTGTTGAGGACTACAGTCCAGATTTGACAATAACAACTGCCTTTGTTTCTTAAGACGGTCAAAAACCAGAAAATTGTCAAATACTGAGATATTATTGAACAAGGTGTTTAGTATCTTTCTTATAAATTCGGTATCAAGGTGCCAAGACCATTCTTAGCCTTATCTTTTTTATTGCTTTCTATAGCGATAACCGCACAAGAAAGAATTACTGAAATCAAGCGTGATAATTGGTATGCGGTAGAAGGACTCCGTATATTCCAAGATGGTACTAGAAATATGGGTTTCGATGCGATTCAGAACCAGAACTTCTCTTCTGTAGATAGCATTGTACCAAACTTAGAGGCTTCTATTTGGAGGAGATTTAAAGTGCCCTCTTCTGATATCACAGACACGCTTATTCTCCAAATGTATGGTACCGACAGTGGATTATTATATGTGCCGAAAAAAGGACAATACAAGAAAATACCGGTAGGGACTTTAATAGCTGTACCCCAAGATTTTAATTCTTTCGAAGAAAAATATATCGTCTATCTTGATAGTAAGGATATTGATTACGAAAGACATTTTTATTTGATGGAGAATATAAAAATGCTAAACGCCTCTGATGTTACCAGAAAAAAATTCTCCTTTGCCTACTTAGATAGACGGAGTACGCTGGTAAGCGGCTATCAAACATCAGATGATGCCAATAAAGAGTATCATTTCTATGTGGGCATTACTTTCATGTCTTTTCTCCTGTTTTTCATCGGATTCATTATTAACAAGAATAACTCATTTCTTGTTTACAGTTTATATCTTTTGGCTTTGGTTATCTATTATGGCAACAGAACACTACCTCTTTTAAATTTCTACAATAAAACAGTACCTGAACTTTATTTTTATGTCAACCAAACAGCACGAGCAGGTATTTTGTGGGCATACTCTTATTTTCTGTATGTCTTTTTAGACATCCCCAATAAGTTTAAGCGCGTGCACCTGTACGCGAAATGCACGTTAATATGTATAGCGGCCTTTTCAATATTACATCTGTTTGTAACCATATTGTTTCCGCTTCTTCCGGGCCGTTTCGAACTTGTTGATGCCTTTTACATCTTGGCAGCGATAAATGGTCTAGTCTTGGTGATATTGATGTTTTTTTCCAAACCTGATAAAATTGCCGTAATCACACTGCTAGGAACGCTGTTGGTAAATGCAGGTTCGGTTTTTTCAATATACTTAGACGATTTCACCATATTGTTGAAGGTGGTATTGTTTGAGACACTGGTGTTTTTCGGAATCATTAGTTATCAAAACAAAATGAAGGAAAAAGAAGCCTCTCAAAACTTAGCGGCACTGGAAATTGAAAAGAGGGAAAAGGAATCTTTAAAACAGTTAGATCTGCTGAAATCCAGATTGTTTGCAAACATTTCCCACGAGTTTAAAACACCACTTACCCTCATTAAAACCCCTTTGGAAGATGCGATTCGCCGCAGAGAACCCCTTAACAACCAAGATTTTTCCATTATTTATAAGAATACAAACCGCCTAGATAATTTAATCAACAACCTGCTGTCGCTTTCAAAATTGGAGTCCAGTACGCTGAAGCTTAAGGTAAAACGTGGAAATCCCATACTACAAATCAGTGAACTTTGCTCACAGTTCAAATCATATGCACAAAGTAAAAGAGTAACCTTTAATTTTAAGACAACAGATTATCGGTCGATTGCGCGCTACGACCATGAACTTCTGGCCACCTGTGTAAATAATCTCTTATCAAATGCTATGAAGTTTACCGACGAAGGGGATAGTGTTGAATTAAAAGCTGGTGTTGAGGAGTCATGGCCCAATGTTGAGGTCAGTGATTCTGGAATGGGTATCGCGCCCGAAGAACAAAAAAAGATTTTTGACCGCTTTTATCAGGTTGCCGAGAAAGATGAAAGCCGCCCAGGTTCAGGAATTGGGCTTTCAATGGTCAAAGAATTGGTGCAATTGCACGAGGGAACCATCACGGTCAAAAGTGTTTTGGGTAAGGGCAGTACCTTTTTGTTGGGCATTCCACTTGATGAAATTACGGAAGCCTCTGCGAAACAAATGCCGGAGAAGACAATATTCTCCAAAACCTCTTTAGGGGACAGGAACGGGTACATTGAAAATCTAACAGGTCATCAGAAAAATCGAAATATTTTGATTGTAGAAGACAATGAAGACCTCTTACAATTCTTGACAAGAAAATTAGAACATCGGTACCAGATAAAAACGGCTAAAAACGGGAAACGAGGATGTGATATGGCCTTAAAATGGTTACCTGACTTGATAGTCAGTGACGTAATGATGCCTAAAATGAATGGTATTGAACTTTGTAAAGCGCTCAAAAACAATGTTAAAACAGCACATATCCCTATTATCCTACTAACGGCCAAAAGTGAAGAAAGAGACGAACTGGCCGGATTGGGAACAGGTGCAGATGCCTATATCACTAAACCCTTTACATTGGAAAAACTGGAGTTGGTCATTGAACAACGTATTGAATTGAGAAAGTTTCTTTTGGCCCGATATCAGAAAAGAACGCTCTTTGAAGCTAATGCTGAAAACCTTACCACTGTTGAACAAGACTTTTTACAACGTTTACAACAAATACTTCAGAATAGACTGACCGACCCTAGCTTTAATACTGAAAAATTGGCTGAAGAGATGGGCCTGAGCCGCATGCAGCTTTATCGTAAAATGAAGAATACTATTGCACAAAAGCCTTCTACATTGATAAGGATTGAAAGATTGGGTTTGGCTACCACCCTATTGAAAGACTCAAAACTATCCGTTAAAGAGGTGGCCTATGAATCAGGCTTCAATTCGCCCTCTTATTTTATAAAAGTTTTTAAAGAACAGTTCAACACCACCCCCTCCGACTACATGAATACGATAGAAGGTAAATAGAAACCTACACGTTACCAATGTGATACACATTGTTGTAAAAGTAGTATTCCACAGCATATACCTGCCATAGTTTTGATATTCCGTACAGGTTACCTTTTTGACATTGCTTAAATCAAAAATTAAATCAATGATCAAAAGAGATTTAAAACACCGTTGTAGACCAACGACAACAGAAGTTACGAACACACTCACTTTGCATGATAAATAATAATGATATAATACGATTTCTATGAAGACGCCACCGTTTAAAATAAGCCTGTTGGTCTTTTTGACGCTTCTTATCTCTTGTAGTAACGATGATAATGGAGGAGTAACCGAACCCGAGCCAATAGCGCCTGCCAATCCGGTTTTGATGGTCGATGATCTAAGGGCAAACGTCGCCGAAAACCCTAACGTCACAGCAGTTGTGGCCAAGTTTACGGTCACCCAAGAAAATCTAGTGGCCCCACCGGTATATGAATTGTTAAGGGTATCGCCCATAGGGGCACTTACGATTAACACCCAAGGCGAACTTTTGATTGCGGACGCCACGATTTTTGACTTTGAGCGGCGCGAGACCGTTGAAGGCGATATAAGGGTAAGTTCAGGTGGTTTGGCACAAAATGCAAACTTTAGGCTCGATATTACAAATGTTGATGAAGCTCCGGTGGCATTTATCACCAAATGGGACCTCCCCAGTTCCAATTTAGTTGTTCAGCTGCCACTTTATGAGGGTGGCCAAGACGACCAAACCGAATACGATTTTCGGGTAGATTGGGGCGACGGTAGTGAAGAAGGCCTGGTCACGTCCTTTGATGACCCCGATGCAAGACATACGTACACTTTTGAGGGTATCAAAACAGTAACCATTACCGGAACCTTAAAGGGCTTTAATTTTCTTGAACGGAACGATTCTCGTGAAGAATTCATTGACATTAACCAATGGGGTGATATGCAATTGGGCAATGCTGGGGCACATTTTCTTGGTTGTTTTCAACTGAAAGAATTCACGGCTAATGACACCCCAAGATTGAAGGAGGTAACAAATATGTCTAGTATGTTCGACGCTACTTCTTTCAATGGAAATTTAGTCGATTGGAACGTTTCTAGTGTGACAAACATGTCTCGTATGTTTAATTCTTCCTCTTTTAACGGTAATATTTCGTCTTGGAATGTTTCCAATGTTACCAATATGGAAGGAATGTTTGAACGTTCTATTTTCAACGGCGATATTTCAAGTTGGGACGTCTCTAATGTTACCAATATGGAGGGAATGTTCTCTGATGCTAAATTTGATGGGGATATCTCGTCTTGGGATGTCTCCAAAGTAACTACGATGGCGTTTATGTTCAATGGTTTTTTCTCTGGTAATTCCTTTAATGGAGATATTTCTAATTGGAATACATCAAGTGTAACCAATATGAGAGGAATGTTTAACAGTTCTGTATTCAATAATGACATTTCGGGTTGGACGGTTTCCAATGTTACAAACATGGAATTTATGTTTTCTGGCTCTACTTTTAACGGTAATATTTCATCTTGGGATGTCTCCAACGTTACCAATATGGAGGGAATGTTTAGGAGTTCTAATTTCAATGGAGATATTTCTAATTGGAATACATCAAGTGTAACCAATATGGAAGGAATGTTTGAGCGTTCTGTCTTCAACAGCGATATTTCGGGTTGGGACGTATCCAACGTTACCAATATGGAGGGAATGTTCTTTAATTCTGCTGCTTTTAATGGCGATATTTCAAATTGGAATGTTTCCAATGTAATCACCATGAGGGCTATGTTTGGAGGTTTTTTAACAAATAATCCGTTTAATGGAAATATTTCCAATTGGGATGTTTCCAATGTCAGCGATATGGCATCTATGTTCGGTAATGCCCAACTTTTTAATAGTGATATTTCAGGATGGGATGTGTCCAATGTTACCGATATGGGCAGCATGTTCTCCGGAGCCAGTTCTTTTAATAGTGATATTTCTGACTGGAATGTTTCAAATGTTACCGAGATGAGATCTATGTTCAGAGAGGCAACAATTTTTAATCAAGACTTATCTGACTGGTCTACTGAGAAGGTTACTTCTTGTGCCGATTTTGCAACAGGTTCCGCACTTTTGCCCGCACAATTACCCACGCAAGGGCCTTGTTTTAAAAGAACTACTCTCTTTGGAAGAATGAGCGCTATATCTTCAGAATGCAGAATGGCGATGAATACAATATTACAAGGGACAGGTTAAAGCAAATCAAGTCTAGAATCAATAAGTGCTTAGAAAACATTAAGGATTTTGAATTTCAATAAATGCTAAGAGCATTACAAATAGCTGCACGCCTGTTTTTGTCAGTAACCCTATAAAGGTCATTTTAGACGAACCTTTTGGCAACCTTGGCCCTAACGTGCAATCTCGGTTGAAGTCTATTTTAAAGAACTTGTCTTTAGGGAAGGGGGCGGTCAAGAAATGAATTGCCCTCATTTTTACTTAGTTTAATTTCCAAACTATATGATGATTCTTAGTTTGGGAAAGTGATGGGCGCTATCATCCTTTTCTTAAATGTGTGAAAACTCTTCTTATTTGAGATGATATCGTGCCTAACAACACTCATGTAACTATAGTTGTTACCTAGGTGTTCAAAAATTCCTATGAAATTCCATATTATTGAATTTGGATAGTAATTGACAAAATGGTTTTGCTTTCCATGTTTTTATGATACTTTTTCGATTGGTTTCGTGCTTATTTCTTCTACCCTTACTGCTCATCGGCCAAGGTCAAATTCCCCCATTTGAGGAGGTGGTTATTGAGAACGATGATGGTCTCAACTCTTGGTTGATGATTGAACAAATACATCAGACCAGTGATGGAGCCTTTTGGTTTTTAATTAACGAAGGCATCTATCGCTATAATGGGGTCAGGGCCGTCAACGTGTCAAGGTACCTGTCGTCAAACTCCACATACAGACTGAATGACCAGCAAGCCACCTGCTTTGCCTTTGACAAGGATGAGGTACTATGGTTGGGCAGAAGAAAAGGGCTTTTCAAAATCAATTTGAAAGATAACAGCATTGGTAAAATAGTTTTGGATGAGCCGTTGCGCAGCTCAGACCACAGAAACTATATTTTGCAGATAGAAGAGCACAAAGACACCATGTACATAGGCACTGCCAATGGGCTGTATTTAGTCGATAGAAAAAGCGGGGTCAAACTAAAAAAATATATCAACAACGGCGAAGTACCCGAACGCTATAGGGAAAGTACCAAGTCTGTAAAATCCATTTATCCCAATATTGAAAAAGACATTATCTGGGTAGCCATGATGGATGGATTATATCGGCTATCAAAAAATGGGGATTTCAGCGAACGATTTACCATCCCCGAACAATGGGCAGACTCACTTTCCCATAATTTTTTTAGAACGCCCCTTATAAAAGAAAAGATATACTTCCCTTCTTGGGGCTTGGGCATGGTCGAGTTTGATTTTGATACTAAAACCTTTGCTCGTCACCCTGCGTCTAAGGTATTTCCCCAAACCCATGAGTATAATACCATTCGAACCGCCATTCCGATAAATGACTCTTTGGCCTTTATCAATGCCTCA
>JBHJJC010000090.1:0-34673 GCA_050042945.1 Croceivirga sp. | reverse complement strand
AGTACCGTTCTATCGAACAACTTGTTTAACCTTGCAAGGGTTATTCTTCGATTCTCCTCATAATTCAACTCCCGCATGCGTTCATCCAAAATATAGTCGATATCTACCTCACCCGGTGTAACCAGTTCGGCCTCGGCCCTTGTACGTAACTGATTGATGTCGTCTGCCGCCAGAGCCATATTACCTTGGGCCAAGTATGCTTCGGCTCGTAACAAGTAGGTTTCGGCCACTCTTAACAGGTACCAATCCGCAAAGGTTTGGCCCGAAAAATTCGCTACTTGCCCAGTAGCCGGATCGGCCAATACCGCTGGTGGATGATCTCCGGGAGTAGAAATTTTAGCTATGTTGGGATAGTAATCCCGTAATGTATCCTGTTCGGTAAGGCCATCAAACCAAGATTGAGGAAATTCACTGATTCTTTGACCAAAAAAAGCAGAGCCGGGGTTATCCACTTCCCAATCCCTTTGAATATTACGATTGTTGTTCCTAACATCCGGGTCAAAAGTTTGTGTTGCGCTGTTCCATCCCCTAACGGTATGGGTGAGGTAGGGTGTTGGGCGAATAAAACCTACCGGTCTTCCCAAGTATTGACTAGTTGGGCCAAGAAATATCGGTTCACCATCAGGATCTCTTAAAAACCAATACAACGAACCATAGAAGCGCTCATATAAGAAATGCGTATCTCGGCTCTCTTGATTGCCCCCTTGAACTATTGGAGTGTTACCAGGAATATTGAATTCTTCTTGCAACACCAAGATACCTTCTGTATTGCCTGAACTTCTATTTTGGTTAAAGCGTTGAAACAAATCATAGTACGGGTCACCCTCTTGGTCGGCCTTATTACCAAAACGCTCTGTCATTAGTGCTATCGCCGGATCATTTATTACAGTCGTGGTCACTGCAATGGCCCTATCGACATTGTTGGTGGCTAGATATAATTCACCTAGATAATGGTTGGCTGCCGCATTATTTAATCTACCATCGGCTATCACACCGTTCACCCCGGGTAAATTGGCAGCTGCAAATTCTAAGTCTTCAATTGCCTGCCCAAGTGTCTGTTCCAAAGTGGCCCGCTCGAAATCTCTACGCGGAGAACCAATCTCTTCAAGAACGATGGGTACACCACCGTATAAGAAGGCCAAAGACCGATATGCAAAACCTCTAAACCATCTTGCCTCAGCCATATGTACCGCCTTTTCATCAGGATCATCGTATTCTATAGCCTCCATTCTTTCCAATATCGCATTCGAATAGAATATAATCTTGTAGTACCTGTTCCAAAAACTAAGTGCAACACCTGCTTCTGGGGTCAATTCAGTTACGTAATTACCCAAATTACTATTTGCAGGGCCTCTTGCTGACATACATAAATCAGTGCCCGAATGCATCAACGTATTGTTCGACCCCTGATGTAATGCCCTTAACCGACCGTAGTTGGAAACCAAGGCGGCTTCGATATCTTGTGGGGTTACATAAGAAACCTCAGGACTTAGAAAATCCAACGGCGTTTCCACCAATAAATCTTCGTCACAAGCCGCAAGCAACAATATAAAGGCGGCGATGATAGTATATTTATATAATTTCATAGTAATTTATTTTAAAAGGTTAGATTAAGACCTAAGGCATAGCTAGTAAGGATGGGAGCAGCCCTTCCACCACCTAAATCGAATGCCCTATCACTTAATTCCGGATCGGGACCAATCCAATCTGTCCACGTGTACAAATTCTTTCCGGTCAAGTAGATTCGAAATTTGTCCACTCCTAGTTTATCGACAAGTTTCTCCGGAAAATTATAAGCCAATCGTACATCTTGTAAACGTACAAAACTTCTATCCCCATAAGTATGTGCGCCGGCAACCACACCTGGTTCGTCAAAAGCAGGACCTGTGTGAATAGCGTTGGGATTATTAGGGGACCAAGGATCATATTCTGCAACGATATTATACGTGCTTGCGTTATCTTGTCTGTAATTTGGGTTTTGAGAGGTTGGTGAAATCCGGCCAAGATAACCATCTTTGCCACCCTGAATAGAGTTTATGAAGGCACTAAAAGTGAAATTTTTATAGTTGAATTCATTATAGATACTAAAGCGATAGGCTTCTTCTGCACGACCAATAATTTTACGATCATCTTCGGCTGTTAGTATCCCGTCACCATTTAAATCTTCAAAAACCCGATTTCCTGGAAGGGAACCGTCTGTAATATCATCACCTAGCTGGTAGATTCTACCAGTATCGGAGAAGTCAAAAATAGTCTGTATCGATTGACCGGGAATAAGTCTTCACCTTGTCGTAATTAAGTCATCTTCAACGCCATCACCATCGTCATCCCTGCCCAGTATAGTAACAATTTCATTACTGTTCGTGGAGAAATTTACAGTACTCTTCCATTGAAAATCTTCGGTTTGAATATTGTAAGAGGTTATGGATACTTCAAGACCTTCATTGGCCACTTCACCAAGATTGGTAGGTATCGTTGAAAACCCTGTAATTCTCGGAAGGGTTATATCAAATAAAATATCTTCAGTGGTCGTATTGTAATAGTTGATGTTACCATTTATACGACCTTTCGCGAAACCAAAGTCCAGCCCTAAGTTAAGACCTGTAGTCGTCTCCCAACTTAAGCTGTTGTTCGCCAATGACGATATGTTTTGCCCATACGCTGGCCCCGCACCATCTCCAAAGACATATTGAAAACCTGCATCAACACGAGCTAAAGTTCTATATCTACCAACAGTACGATTACCCGTTTGACCATAAGTCGCTCGGAGTTTCAAATTTGTTAGACCCGGTAAGGCATTGGAAATGAATTTCTCGTTACTAGCGGTCCAAGCAACCCCCAATGAAGGAAATATACCGAACTTTTCATCGGAACCAAAACCGGAGAAACCATCACGTCTGGTAGTAAAAGTCAGTAAGTATCTATTGTCATAGCCATAGTTGAATCGTGCCATCTGATAAATACTTCTTTCTTCAAACGCTCCTGATCTCGCAAGTTGAAGATCTACATCACCAGATTCCAAACTATTAAACCCTAAAGATTGATTCAAGAACTTTCCCGACTCGGCCACTGTACTTTCTCCATCACGTTCTTCGAAACCGTACAACAAGGTGACGTCTACATCGTGTTTGTCATTAAAAGTTCGTTTGTAGGTAAGAATATTATCCGTGGTTCTATCCTCAAAAAATTGATTTGCTTTGGAAGCACCTCCTGTAAAATTATTGGCAATCGGGTCAAACCTGTAATCTCTTACGGTTCTATAATTTATGGAATGATTAAGTCGGTAAGAGAGCCCTTTGATAGGCAATTGTACCTGGGCAAAGAACACACCGAATAGGTTTAGGCGCTTATCAGTCTGATCTATTGCCGTAGGCAATAAAGGACTACGTTCAATACCTATGGGGTCTGTATTGATACTGCCATCTTCATTAAACGGCTTGATCAATGGAGAATAAAGTATTGCGCGCCTTAAATCAGCGGGAATACCCGAATAATCGCCGAACGAAGCAAAGGATTGCATACCTACGTTCAGCCAATCGGTAACTTTCGTTTCAAAGTTTGCCCTTAAACTCAGTCGATCAAATTTATCGTTCAGTAGAAAACCACGTTGGTCGATGTATCCAGCAGATAAGAAATATGAAGTTTTATCGGTACTTCCGGCGAGACTGATATTGGTATTTTGGGTAGAGGCCGATTGCGAAACCTCATCTATCCAATTCGTATTAGTCCCGTCCAAAAAGCCTTCACGCAAGGAGGCAAAAGGAAATTTATCCGCTAATATAAAATCTGGATTAGGTGCTGTGAACCCTGAGGATTCGGTGAATGCCTCATTGTAAAAAATGGTGTTGAAATGATTTATAGAGCCTTCCCTATCTAAAGGGGTCAACAAATTATATGGTCTTTCAATTGAATAGAAAGTAGACACATTGATTACCGGTTTACGGTTTCTTTTACCGGTTTTTGAAGTAATCAAAATCACCCCATTGGCCGCTTGTGAACCATAAATAGCCTGCGAACTGGCATCTCTTAAAACATTGACCGCTTCTATATCGGCAGGATTAAGATCCGCCAAGCTACCTCTGTAAATGATTCCATCGAGAACAATTAGTGGGTCGCTTCCTGTAAGTTCGCCTTCGTCATCGACTGCAAAGGTATTTCTTCCCCTTACCTGAATACTAGGATTGGCACCAGCAGATGAAACCGCACCGATATTCAAACCCGCGACCGAACCCTGTAAAGATTGAAGAATATTTACATTGGGTTGGTCCTCAAAAGCTTCGAGATCAGCGCTAGCAACCGAACCCGTAAGGTCAGATTTTTTCTGCGTACCATAACCAACAACGCCAACATCATCCAGTCTGGCAATATCTTCTACCATAGTGATATTAATTGTCGTTTGGTTGCCCACCAACTCTTCGATAGTTACAAAACCGACATAACTAAAAACTAAAGTATCATCTGCGCTAGCAGAAATCGCAAAATTACCATCGAAATCTGAAGATACCCCAGTTGTTGTCCCTTTAACAACCACTGAAACACCAGGTAAAGGTGCCCCGTTCTCATCCAATACCGTACCCGATATCGAATTTTGTTGATACGCTACGAACGTTTTCTCTAAGCTATATTCCAAATGTCCAAAAGACAGGTGAACAGTACATAGAAAAAACAAGTTCATCAACAGTATGTGCCATTCTCCAATGCACAATTTGTTCGTGAAATTCGTTTTTTTCATAAGTGTGTTTGATTAATTATTCGGTTGACTCGGGTACTCTTTTTCTAGAAAAGGATTGGATAAAAACCTAATTTGGTATCCTACAAATATTTGGCCTCTTTAAAAAAAGAACCGAACCTTGGTTATTATATCGAAACAAACTTATCATTTGAAGCAAATCGAAAATATATAGATTTTGATATATTATATATGAATTTTATCATAATGATAAAAAACAATGCATAATTTGATAATATTCACATATTAAGGATGGAAAAAGTGTGTTTTCGGTTTTACGGTTTTTTGGGCTGTCTTAAAAGTGAGGTTTTTAAGCCTTAACTGCGCTTTTAAAATCAATAATGTACTACCGCGTTTGATTTTCTGTATTGATTGGGTGACACCGACTTTATACGCTTGAACATTTGAGAAAAGGCAGAGGGATTTTTAAAACCAGATTCATAGGCTATTTGAGTGATTCCTCTATTGCTCTCGAGTAACATTTTACAGGCATGTTCGACCCTAATTTCATAAAGAAATTCATTGTAATTCTTCTTTACTGTATTTTTAAAATACCTACAAAATGCACTTTTGGATAGATTGGCCACATTAGAAATCTCTTCCAAGCTGATACTATTCTTGAAATTCAGCATCGTGTACTGAATAATTCTGTTCATTCTGTCCTTTTCTTTAGGATTGGTTGATTTATGCAGATCAAAGTGAGATAATACATAAACATCTTCTGAATTCGCTATTAAGTTCAGAATCTTGATGAGGGAAGCAATTTTTTCGAGTGGTGATTGCTTAAGCATCAGGTGTAAAATAGTCGCGATTTCTTTTTTGGTATTTCCCTTAATGCGCAACCCACCAGAAGCTTCCTGAAAAACTTTGTTAATGGCATATGCCTCGGGGAGGCATAAAAAATCCCTTCCAGCAAAATCAGGATAAAATTTTACCACTATAGCTCTGGTCATTAAACTTGAACTTTCTTCATAAAAAGCTTCATCACTCATCCATACATGGTTCAGCTCCTCGCCTATTAAAACCATATCGCCCTTTTTGTAGGATTTTATACTACTCCCAACATACCGGGTACCATATCCTTCAACGATATAAGCCAATTCGAGTTCCTTATGATAGTGCAGTGGATTCGGAAAATATTTCGACTCATAACTCCAAATAGAAATTGAAGCTTCTGATGGGCGATTGGAACTCAAAAACTTTGCTTTCGGCATTATACATATTTTATCATAAATATAAAAAAAGTGACTAAAAATGCAAATATTCATAAATAAATGGGCAATATTTTGGTATTCTGACAGCATTTATTTCCATTTCTTTGAAAACTAAATCTAGTGTGCCATGTTGTACAGGATTCACTTCCTTTCGAAGTCATTTTTTTTAATGTCGGTATTTATTTTTTCATGTAATCCGGTCCCTACGAGTTATAAGATTTTGACCATAAACCGAAGCAAGTCGGCCCGAACATCTGAAACCATAGAAATTGCCCTGTCCGACGTTCCCAATTTTTTTAAAAGTAATTATGACAATCTGGTGGTGATGAATCGTAATGGCGAAGAGCTATTGGTACAACACCTCGATATCGATCAAGATTCCATTTACGACCATATTATTTTTCAAACGTATTTTGAACCTAATGAGTCCAAAGAATTTACCTTAACCACTAGAAAAAAAATCCCAAGAGAGGAACCGAAACAATATACTTTTTGCAGAATAGTGCCTGAACGGATGGATGATTTTGCTTGGGAAAATGATAAAGTGGCCTTTAGGACTTACGGCCCAGAATGCCAACGTTTATATGAAGAGGAAATACCGGGAGGGTTAATTTCCAGTGGTATCGATGTATGGACAAAAAGAGTGGATTACCCTATAATCAATAAATGGTATAAAGACGATAAAAACGGAAAATCGTACCACCAAGATCATGGAGAAGGATTGGATGCATATCATGTAGGCACGACTAGGGGTTGCGGAGGTACGGCAATTTTACAAAATGAAGATTTTATCTTAAGTAAAAACTTTATCAGTTGGAAGATTTTGACCAACGGTCCGATTAGGAGCGTTTTCGAATTGGAGTATGCGCCGATTGAAGTTGGAGGACAATCCGTAGGAGAAAAAAAACGCATAACCTTGAATCTAGGGTCTAATTTGTACCATTGCAAAGTATTTTATGATTCTAAAGAACCGTTGAATTCGGCGGCTATTGGCCTAGCCCTTCATGAAGGAAAGGGAACGGTAAATCAAAATATGGAAAAAGGTTGGGTTACCCATTGGGAAGCTTATGATGATTCTGAACTTGGTACGGCCATTGTTCTTGACCCCGAAATATTGGAAGCTATACAGATAAATGACACCCTAGCCAAAGATGAACGCTTCAACAATATTTGGGCCATTACCAATGTCAAGCAGAATACCTTTTCGTATTGGGCAGGCTTTGGATGGAAAAAAAGCGGGCATTTCAATTCTCAAGAAGAATGGAAAAAGTACGTAAAGAAAGAAGCACTGAAGAAGAATATACCGATACAAATAAAAATTACTAAAGGCTAACACAACTATATGTGGAAATCAGATAATGAACTTTTTAGCATCGCCAAAAATGAACTTTTTCCTGCCCTTGTTGGAGATGTTTTGGATCAACTTGGCTACCAACATCAATTTATAAGTCCGGAAATTAAGCCTATTCGAAGTGATATGGTAATCATAGGCAGGGCAATGCCTGTATTAGAGGCAGATGTTTTTGAAGAATCTGGTGAGAGCAATAATCCGTTAATGAAGAAACCTTTTGGCTTGATGTTCGAAGCGTTGGATAGTTTGAAGGAAAACGAGGTTTATATATGTACCGGATCTTCGTTCGCCTATGCGCTATGGGGTGGTCTTATGAGTATTCGGGCACTGAAGTTAAAAGCAGCAGGTGCCGTGGTAAATGGTTATTCACGCGATACCAATGAGGTGGAAAAACTGGATTTTCCCACATTTTCGATAGGTACCTATGCCCAAGATCAGGGCCCCAGAGGTAAAGTCATAGATTATAACATTCCTATTGAAATAAATAGCGTTCGGATAAGTCCTGGTGATATTGTTTACGGCAATCGTGACGGCGTACTTATAATCCCCAAAGAAATCGAAAAGACGGCCTTTGAAGGTGCCATTGAAAAGGCTCGTGGAGAACAACTGGTAAAAAAGGCTTTAGAGGCGGGTATGAGTACTGTAGAAGCCTATCAAAAGTTCGGGATTATGTAGCTTAAGATTTATTTCTTGTAGAATAGATTTCCATAGAAGCAATCCTAAATAGCATTTTAAAGAAGGTATTTCAAACCTCAAATTAAGAGTAAGCTATTCAAAATCAATAAAATCAATATTTTCTTGAGTGATTAATTCAATAGGACTAAGATGTTTTTTCTTGGGAATTTCATTGTAAATCAAATATTGTGCTAAAATTTGAATCCCTTTATATCCTTGATCGGTGGGTTTTTGATTGATTAAGAAGTCAATCGTCTTGTTTCGAAGATGTTTTACGTTTTTTGGAATCGTATCAAACCCAATTAACTTTGTCCTTGACTTTTGTTCATCAGTAAGGCAGCTGGCTATCAAGTGAATTTTACTGGATGGCACAAAGAAGCCATACATTTTGCTTTTATCCTTGATGGCTCTGTTGAGTTCAGATACAATTTGTAATTCTTTATGGTCAGCATCTAAATTGATACGTACTACAGGTGTTTGTACATCGTTCTCAAGCAAATACGCTTTAAAACCCTTGATCCTGTTTAAAATAGAACTGTAGTTATCAACATTCTGTCGAAAATCGACAATAACGAACTCTGAATTTTGAGGGCAAATTAAATCTAGCATTTTAGCACACATGATACCACCAGCAAAAGAATCCTGTCCTATAAAAGAGAGCGCGTCTAGCTCATTAATCTCAACATTTATAAAAACATAGGGAATTTTAAGACACTCCAATTCTTTGATGAGTTGTACCGTCTCCTTTAAAAATACAGGGGCTATAACCACTGCGCTGGGTTTCGCCTCAATCAATTTATGAAAAGCCTCTACATAAGATTCGGAGGAAAACTGATCAAAATCAAAAATATCAACATGAATACCGAAGTTCTTATATTCACGCTCCCCCTTTAAAGCTCCTTTTTTGGGAAAATACCAAAACCCATCTCTTTCTTCGCTCGGAATTAAGGTAGCAATACTATAATTTTACTTAGAGGC
The DNA here is from genome assembly GCA_050042945.1 of Croceivirga sp. Taxonomy (GTDB): domain Bacteria; phylum Bacteroidota; class Bacteroidia; order Flavobacteriales; family Flavobacteriaceae; genus Croceivirga. The sequence continues at coordinate 25,726 of JBHJJC010000090.1, read as the reverse complement.
TAGAGAACTTGCGACCGGATTAATCGTGAAATTATATTCTTTTATAATTTTCTGAATCTTCTCTTTCGTTTTAAGAGAAACCCCTGCTCTATTATGAATTACACGATCTACAGTGCCTGCCGATACTCCTGCTTTTTTTGCTATGTCTTTTACTGTAATCAGGTGTTGCGATGTTTAGAAAATTCACGCAAAAGTAATGCATTCATGAGATAAAGAAATAATATTTACTTTTACCGTGTTCGCACACGAAAATTATTGCCAATCATATTTTAAGATAAAAATTTTATGGGGAATTCATTATTTGATATCAAAGGCAAAGTTATAGTCGTAACTGGAGGTGCGGGAGTTTTGGGTGGCAGTATCGCAGAATATTTACTGAAAGAAGGCGCTAGGGTGATTATTATTAGTAGAAGTGAAAGTACAGTAGCTGCCAAATTAGAAGTGCTTAAAAAAATTAGTGATGATGTTTTGGGTTTTCCATGCGACGTTTTAAACGAAACCTCTTTAATAAAAGTAAAGGATAAAATCATTGAGAAGTGGGGTAAGATCGACGCATTGATCAACGCGGCAGGAGGAAATATGCCAGGAGCTACCATTAGCCCAGATCAAAATGTGTTTGATTTAGAAATGGCAGATTTCAGAAAAGTATCCGAACTAAATTTAGATGGAACCGTCTTACCCTCTTTGGTTTTTGGGAAAGAAATCGTAGCAAACGGAAAAGGAAGTATTATCAACATATCTTCTATGGCATCGGCCCAAGCAATCACAAGAGTTATAGGATATTCCGCATCCAAAGCGGCCATTGACAACCTCACCAAATGGGTGGCCACAGAATTTGCCTTAAAGTTTGGAGATCAATTAAGAGTGAATGCCATTGCGCCCGGATTCTTCATTGGAAAACAAAATCTACGTTTACTAACGAATGAAGATGGTTCTTTCACGGATAGAGGAAATTCCATCATCAAAAACACGCCAATGAAACGCTTTGGAGCATCAGAAGAGTTAAACGGAACGGTACAGTGGTTACTCAGTGATGCCGCCAGTTTTGTAACGGGAATTGTGGTTCCTGTTGATGGAGGCTTTAGTGCATTTAGTGGGGTATAATACCAACTTAATCTTTAGAAATAATGAAAAAAATAATTATTGCATTACTAGCCATATCAAGTACAGTAGCCTTTGCAACCGATGGATTATTACAAAATTGTTATTCCAGAAAAGGATTGTCCTTAAATGGGAAATGGCATTACATCGTCGATATGTACGAAACAGGCTATTACAACTACCGATGGAAGCCACACGATGCCTCGGAAAACCCTGGAAGTGGTGCTTACTTTCTCAATAAAAAACAACAAAATAAATCCGAATTAGTAGAATATAATTTCGATACAGCTCCAACCATCATGGTTCCTGGTGACTGGAATTCTCAAAAAGAAAAACTATTCTATTACGAAGGATCGGTTTGGTATAAAAAATCATTCAACATCCCTGATTATGATGCCTCTAAAAGATATTATTTACACTTTGGCGCTGTCAATTACCGTGCAGATGTATACGTAAATGGAAAAAAATTAGGAATGCACAAAGGCGGTTTTACGGCATTTAATTTTGAAATGACGAAACACGTAAAAGCCGAGGATAACTTCGTAATCGTAAGAGTCGATAACAAGAGAGCCGCTGATGAAATCCCAACACTGAACACCGACTGGTGGAACTACGGAGGAATTACGAGAGATGTTACTATATACGAACTCACCCCAACATTTATTGAAGATTATAGCTTACAAATGAGTCAGACCGACAAGAAAATCTTGAACGGTTATGTACAGTTAAACGGAACTACAAAAGCCAACGCCAAAGTCACTATAAAAATAGACGAGCTAAAAGTCAACAAAGAAGTAAGCACAGATGAAAATGGCTACGCAAAATTTACCATTCCCGCAAAGAAAGTAAAAAGATGGAGCGATACCAACCCAAAACTATACAAGGTCACTTTTACGGCTGGTGAAGATACCATAGAAGATAAAATAGGGTTCCGACAAATTGCCACCAAAGGATCAGATATTTTATTAAATGGGGAAACGGTCTTTTTAAAAGGAATATGTATCCATGAAGAAAAGCCGATGAGAGGTGGTAGAGCACACTCCATGGAAGATGCGAGAATGCTATTAGGTTGGGCCAAAGAATTGGGATGTAACTATGTACGTTTGGCACACTACCCACACAACGAAAATATGCTGAGACTAGCGGACGAAATGGGAATCATGGTTTGGGAAGAAAGCCCAGTATACTGGACCATTCAGTGGGGAAATAAAGAGGTGCTAAAAAAAGCACAACAGCAATTAAAAGAGTTGATCAGTAGAGATAAAAATAGAGCAGCTACCATTATCTGGTCTATGGCGAATGAAACCCCACAATCAAATGAACGATTGGCTTTTCTAACCAATTTGGTAGAAACGGCCAAAAGTTTAGATGGCACGCGTTTGATTAGCGCAGCCTTAGAAGATCATGACAAAAAAGGCGTTAAAAATGTACTGACTGTAGATGATAAACTATCAGATATTTTAGACATTTTAAGTTTCAACCAATACTACGGATGGTATGGTGGCCAAGCAAGCAATATCAAAAATATCCGTTGGGAAGTAGATATCGACAAACCTATCATTATTTCAGAATTTGGAGCAGGAGCGCAGCAAGGTTTTCATGCAGACGAGGAAACCAGATGGAGCGAAGAATTTCAAGACATGTTATACAGGGAAACATTACCCGTATTGGCAAAAATTCCTCAAATAAGTGGAATTACACCTTGGATTTTGGCGGATTTTAGATCTCCGAGAAGAATGTTAACCCCTTATCAGAAAGGATGGAATAGAAAAGGATTGATCTCCGAAACAGGAAATAGAAAGAAAGCATTTTATACGGTTCAAAAATTTTATAACAATTTAAATAGATAGCCTGTTATGTGTTTTGTTACAATCGTGTCAGTTCGATTGATTTTTCGAAATGAAATAAAGAAAAATTGTATCGAGAACTAGAATTTTACCAAAATGCGGAAGGTTACTAATAATATTTTTTGGTGATGCATAATAGCAATACACCATTCATAAAGAAAAAATTCATTAAAACGAATTTGATGTAGTTTAAATACGGAAAAGATGATTCTCGATACAAAATTCTTCCAGAATTTCACTCGAATTGACATCTTCTCCTTAAATCAAACCCAGGTTATTAGATTATTACACAATGAAACAAACATTTAGGTGGTTTGGAGAAACAGACTCCGTACAATTATCCCACATTGCTCAAACTGGAGCAACAGGGGTCGTTACTGCACTACATCATTTACAAAACGGAGAGGTGTGGAAAGTAGAAGAAATCCTAAAAGTAAAAACACTGATTGAAGATGCTGGGTTGACTTGGGACTTTATCGAAAGCATTCCCATCCATGAAAACATCAAATTACAAAAAGGAGATTACCTACAACGCATAGAAAATTACAAACAAAGCATTCGAAATGTAGCCGTATGTGGTGTTAAAAACGTCTGCTACAATTTTATGCCCGTTCTAGATTGGACGCGGACACAGTTGTTTTGGCCCCTGGAAAATGGAGCGACAGCGCTACGATTTGACAAATTAGAGATGGCCGTTTTCGAAATATATTTAATGCAACGAGAAGGCGCAGAAAAAGACTACACACCTGAAGTTCTGGAAAAAGCGAAAACTCATTTTACTTCAATGGATGATGAAGAAAAAATACGTTTATCAGACTGTATTTTGAAAGGCTTACCAGGCACGGTAGACGATCTTTCTATGGAGGACTTTAAGACTATGATTGCCCAATATGATGGTTATTCCCATGAAGATTTGAAGGGTAATTTATCTTACTTTTTGAATGAAGTAATCCCTGTTGCAGAAGAACATGGCGTTATCATGGCGATACATCCAGATGATCCACCGATAGATATTTTAGGATTACCAAGAATTATTAAATCCGAAGCAGATTTAGACGATGTAGTCAACTTTGTAGACAGTCCCACAAACGGAATCACCTTTTGTACAGGTTCTTTAGGAGCGAATCCAGACAACGATTTACCGAAGATGATTAGAAAATTTTCCAAAAGAATCCATTTTCTACATTTAAGAAACGTACGTCGCGAAGCCGATGGTAGTTTCTTTGAAGATGAACATTTAGGTGGTTCTTCAGGCATGTACGAAGTGGTAAAAGCTGTGGCTGAGATTGAAAAAGAACGAGGCGTCGAAATCCCTATGCGACCCGACCACGGCCATCAAATCATTGACGATTTGTTGAATAATAGTGCTTACTGTGGTTACACCGCCTTAGGGAGATTGAAAGGCTTGGCAGAATTGAGAGGTCTAGAGTTCGGAATCAAAAGAAGTATGTCATGACGCGATTGATCGAGAAAAATGATGACTTTATGGGCGATGATTTTTTGCTGCAGACCGAGACAGCAAAAATCCTCTATCATCAATATGCTTCTAAAATGCCTATTGTAGATTATCACAATCACCTTTCGGCAGAAAAAATAGCAAAAGACGAAGGCTTTAAAGATATTACCGAGGTATGGCTCTCCGAAGATCATTACAAATGGAGAGGAATGCGTGCCAATGGTATCGAAGAGAAATATATTACGGGGAACGCAGATTCCTATGAAAAATTCGAAAAATGGGCAGAAACCGTTCCGTATACAATAAGAAATCCGTTGTTTCATTGGACACACTTAGAGTTGAACAAATACTTTGGTATCACAGACCTATTGCAACCATCCAATAGCCAAGCGGTATATGATAAAACGTCTCAAATACTTCAACATAAAACACCTCAAGATTTATTACGACAAGCAAATGTTGAGGTAGTTTGCACTACAGACGATCCTACGGATGATTTAAAATATCACTTTCAAATAGCAGAAGGTGACTTTTCAACGAAGGTACTGCCTACGTTTAGAGCCGATAATATCATCCATATTGAGGCAACTGATTTTGTTGATTACATCAAGACACTTTCCAGTGTTTCCGGTATCGACGTTATAGATTTAAGTTCACTGAAGAAAGCCCTACAGCAACGAGTAGACTTTTTTGATGAAGTTGGATGTCGTTTGTCAGATTTTGGTTTGACAGGCCCTTTGGTCTTTGATGAATTTGACGAAGCAATGGTTGACAAAGTTATCCAGAAGCGAATGAAGGGAGAAGGCTTATCAGTCAACGAAAATGAACAATACCGTTCTTGTTTACTCCATAATTTATCAGTGCTTTACGCCGAAAAAGGTTGGGCACAACAATTCCATTTAGGACCTATTAGAAACAACAATTCAGGGTTAATCGCTTCTTTTGGAGCTGATGCCGGTTGCGACTCTATTGGCGATTACATATTTGCTACACAGTTATCCAAGTTTTTTGATCGATTGGATAGTGAGCATAAATTGGCAAAAACCATTGTGTACAATCAAAACCCGGCACATAACGAAGTATTTGCTACGATGATGGGGAATTTTCAAACCAGTGAAATTCCCTGTAAAATGCAATGGGGAGCGGCTTGGTGGTTTTTAGATCAAAAAGACGGTATAGAAAAACAATTAAAAATATTATCAAATATTGGCTTGTTAAGCAGATTCATTGGAATGGTGACGGACAGTAGAAGTTTTTTGTCGTTTTCTAGGCACGAATATTTTAGACGGATTTTATGTAACGAATTCGGGAATGATGTTGAAAATGGAGAAATACCGAATGATATCCAGTTTTTAGGCAAAATGGTAGAAGATATCTGTTACCACAATGCGGTTAACTATTTTAAATTTTGAACTGATTTAAACTTTTTGCATTGGCTAAAAAATGATTCTTTCAAATAAAATTCAATGAGACTCATACGCATTCAAGCATTTTGGAGCAATTTAGGAATGTCGCTTTTGTGCTTACTACTGTTTTCATGTTCAAAATTGTCAGACACCAAAACACTGACCTTAGCCCATAGTTTACCCGTAGCTCACCCAGTTCACAAAGGAATTTTGGTCTTTGAGCAAGAACTGGAAAAAGCTTCCGATGGAAAACTGAACGTCAAAATTTATCCTGACGGACAACTAGGCGGTGAGCGCGAAGCATTAGAATTATTTCAAATCGGAAGTCTCGCCATAGCCAAAATAAGTGCGGCGACAATGGCCAATTTCGTACCTGAATATGGAGTGGTAAGCATTCCTTATATTTTTAGGGATAAATCACATTTTTTCAATGTATTAGAAGGAGACATAGGAAAAGAATTATTGGGTAAAGGCGCTGATAGATGGCTACAAGGCCTCTGTTTTTATGATGCAGGAAGTCGGAGTTTTTACACTACTAACACGCCGATTGAGTCTGCTGAAGATGTAAAGGGACTGAAAATTCGTGTGATGAACGATCCTATCGCAGTGAAAATGGTAAAAGCTTTACAAGGTTCTCCATCGCCAATGGATTTCGGAGAATTGTATACCGCTTTACAGCAAGGCGTAGTAGATGGTGCTGAAAACAATATTCCATCATTTATAACTTCTCGTCATTTTGAAGTTTGTAAACATTACAGCTTCGATCAGCATACATACATACCAGATGTATTGATTATGGGAACGAAAACTTTAGAACGTTTATCAGACCGAGAAAAAGAGTGGGTATATCAAGCGGCAGCAAAATCGGCACAGGCCCAAAAGATATTTTGGGAAGCGTCCGTTAACGACGGATTAAAAGTATTGAATGAAGCTGGGGTGAAAATTTACAGACCCGACAAGAACCCATTCAGGAATCAAACTACTTCGATTATTGAAGATTTCAAGGAGAAGTCCTTTGCTAAGTTGGTAGAAGCCATTCAAAACACAAAGTAATGATGAAGCGAATCTATAAGAGTATTAAAAGGGTATTAGAATGGATGTTGGTTGTCATTTTTACAATGCTAGTGATTGATGTGGTATGGCAGGTAATGGCCCGCTATGCAAAAATCAGTTCAGGGTTCACGGAAGAACTCTCACGTTTCTTATTGATTTGGTTAGCCGTATTAGCCACTGCCTATTCTAGAAGTTACAAAGGGCAAATGGCGATTGATTTCTTCTACGAAAAATTCAGTCAAAAGGGAAAGTACATCTTAAGCCTGTTTATTGAATTTTCTATAATGGCGTTCGCCTTGTCCGTTATGGTCATTGGAGGAATTAATTTAGTATATATTACTTTGAAACTAGGCCAATTGTCTCCATCCTTAGGATTGCCGGTAGGTTTTGTCTACAGTATAGTTCCGGTATGCGGAATCATCATTTTATTTTTTAGTTCGTATCACGTTATCAATTATATAAGAAAACAAAAAGAAGTTATTTCCAGTAAAACAGTCCGGCCATGAGTGTAGCAACTATTGCAGTCATTACGCTGTTTGTGATTTTATTAGTGCTGTTATTATTAAAAGTACCCGTCTCTTATAGTGTAGGTATTGCCACAACGATTACCCTATTGATCAGTTTGCCATGGTTGCCGGCTGTGACAACCATCATGCAGCAGATGACAACCGGGATTGATAGTTTCGCCTTATTGGCGATTCCATTCTTCATTCTGGCAGGAGATATTATGAATAGCGGAGGAATCGCGAATCGATTGGTGAATTTTTCAAAATCTTTAGTGGGTAGTTTCCCAGGAGGATTACTATATGTAAATATCATTTCAGCGATGCTTTTTGGAGCTGTTTCAGGCTCTGCAGCTGCATCAGCTTCCGCCATTGGGGGAATTTTATCCAAACGAATGGAGAAAGAAAACTATCCAAAGCCTTTTAGTGCATCATTGAATATCACGTCATCAACGGTAGGGTTAATTATTCCACCTAGTAATATATTAATTGTGTTTGCTTTGGCCAGTGCAGGAACTGCTTCAGTAGAAGCACTATTTTTAGCAGGATACTTACCTGGTATTTTATTGGGTGTGGCCTTTATTATTTGGGCTGCCATTGTAGCAGTAAAGAGAATATTTCCAAAAGAAGACAGCGTCCCCCTTAAACAATTATGGGAAGATTTTAGAAAAGCGATCCTTAGTATTTTGATGATCATTGTGGTTGTGGGTGGGATTGTATTTGGTGTTTTTACCGCCACGGAAGGTGCAGTAATTGCCGTTGTTTATGCATTGATATTAAGTCTTGTCTACAGAGAAATAAAGGTGAAAGATTTAGGGGCAATCATCGTAAAAAGTTCAAAAACCGTTGCAGTGGTAATGTTTTTGATCAGTACATCCATGGCGCTGTCTTGGCTATTCGCTTACAATGAAATTCCTCAGATGATTTCAAGCTTTATGCTGTCCAGTTTTGAAAGTCCGATTTTCATGTTATTGGCCATCAATATTACACTTTTGATCGTAGGGACTTTTATGGATATGACACCCGCAGTACTGATTTTTACGCCCATCTTTTTACCCATCGTTACAGAAATAGGAATGAATCCTGTACACTTTGGAATTGTAATGGTTCTGAATTTATGTATCGGCCTATGTACACCACCCGTAGGAACCTTATTGTTTATCGGAAGTGGTGTCTCAGGAGTTGAGGTCAGTAAAGTGATTAAACCCTTATTGCCCTTCTTGGCAGTAATGGTATTTGTATTGTTATTGGTGACTTTTATCCCTCAGATTAGTCTGTTTTTACCACGTTTGTTTGGAAAATAAGTGGTCATCAACTTGGGAAATAAATTAGTGCCAACAAAAAAAGAGAATTTAATAGCTATGAAAATGAACAGAATACATTCACAAAGTATTTGTAGGATGCTGAAAAAAAACAAATCAAAGCTGTTGTTCATAGCGAGTCTTGTTTTTTGGGGATGTAATCAACCTTACGAAATAGTAAACAATAGTATCATTTGTAAGATTTCTGACACTTCAGGTGAATCTCCAGAAAAGATTTCCATTTCGGTACTGACACCAACTATCGTAAAAGTAGCCATCGCTCAAAACGATTCTTTACTTCAAGTTCCAAGTATCATAGCCAGAGAAAAATTGGATACAAAAGAAACTCCATTTGATGTGTCTTCAGATGATACTTCTCTTCAGATTAAAACGGATAGTTTAGTAGTAAACGTATCAACAACAGATGGTAAAGTTAAATTCACTGATAATGCCGATAATGTCTTACTCGAGACCGGTTTGCACGAATTATCGGAAGTAAAATCAGAAAATAATTCTCATTTTAAGATTGAACAAAGTTTCTTGTGGAAAGAGGACGAGGCATTGTACGGCCTTGGGCAACATGAGTTAAACCAACTGAACCTTCGAGGTCAACGTATTGAATTGGTACAAAAGAATACGCGTGTATCCGTTCCTGTCTTATTATCAACCCAAGGTTACGGATTGTATTGGGATAACTATTCCCAATCCTACTTTGATGATACAGAAGACACTTCATTTATGTCATCAGCTGTAGCAGACAAAATCCAATATTATTTTGTGAAAGGTTCACAATTCGATACGATTATTTCGGGATTGAGGGATTTAACGGGTGAATCCCCAATGCTACCACGGTGGGCATTTGGCTATTTTCAAAGTAGAAATAGATATAAGAACAGAGACGAACTTATAGGCGTTGTGAAAAAACACCGTAAGTTAAACATTCCACTAGATGCCATTATTTTAGATTATCTGCATTGGGGCGACAAAGGTTTTGGTTCCATGGTATTTGACCCAGTAGATTTTCCAGAAGCAGAAGAAATGATTCATCAATTGCATACTCAATACAATTGTAAATTAATCACCTCCGTTTGGCCGTCTTTTAACACACAATCTCCAAATTGGAAATTATTCAACGATGATAACCTTTTTCTGGATTTAGATTTAGGTCATTTTGGACACGTACACGACGCCTACAATCCAAAAGCAGGAGAACTCTATTGGAAATTGGTCAAACAAAGTTATTGGGACAAGGGAGTTGACGGAATTTGGTTTGATGCTACAGAGCCAGAACAATTGGAGAAGTTTAAAGAGACACAGTGCTACTTGGGAGCTACGGCTAAATACCAAAATTTATATTCGTATTTCGATATGAAAAATGTTTTTGAACGTCAGTTAGAAGTGGATACCAACCGTGTATACGTATTAACGCGTTCCGCATTTCTGGGACAGCAAAAATATGGCTCTGTGGTTTGGTCGGGCGATATAAAAACAGATTTTAAGGCGTTAAAAGAGCAGATTCCGGCAGGCTTAATCTTTTGTATGACAGGTTTACCCTATTGGAATACGGACATTGGTGGTTATTTAGGAGGTGACCCTAATGACAAAAGTTACCAAGAAGTATTTGTGAGATGGTTTCAATATGGAGCATTTACACCGATGTTCCGTGCCCATGGCAGACGCCATCCTTTTGATAGTCGTAGTGGTGAAAATGAAGTTTGGTCATTCGGCGCTGAAAACCAGAAGATACTGACAAACTTTATCAATTTACGTTACCGTTTGCTACCCTATATTTATTCACTATCCCATAAGGTACGTTCTGAAGGATATACCTTAATGCGTAGCTTGGTATTTGACTTTATAAAAGATAAGGCTGTTCATAACATTAAGGATCAATTCTTACTAGGCAACATCATGGTTTGTCCTGTAACTGAAGCTGATGCCTCGAAAAGAAAAGTATATCTGCCCAATGGCTGTGATTGGTTTGATTTTTGGACGGGAAAAAAATATTCTGGTGGGCAATCGATTTCTGCAGCAGCACCTATCGACAAAATCCCCTTATTTGTAAAGGGGGGAACGATATTGCCTTTGGCAGAGGTAATGCAGTTTTCTTCTGAAAAACCGTTAGACACCATTGAACTTAGAATCTATCCTGGTAAAGATGGAGAGTACATACTTTACCAAGATGAGGGCGATAATTACAATTATGAAAAAGGAAAATATAGTACGATTCAATTTAATTATAACTACGAGAAGAATAGCTTAATTATTGATAAAACTCAAGGTGCTTACAACGGGATGCTAGACAAACTAAAAGTTAATATAGTTAAGGTCGGAAAGGGTGAAGGCGTCGGTATTGACTCGTTTGAATCTAAAAAATTTGTCAACTACACGGGAAGTAAAATGGAAGTGGCTTTATAATAAATTGAGCCGTTCTTTTCAAGGGAAGCATGCACGTAAATAACATCTTGACGGTTTCAGGATCTTGGGGAAAAGTGAACTTTAAGATATAAAAACAACGATAAATAAAAGCGAATAATTTTTGGTGATTTAAAAAGAGTAATACTGTCCCTGAGCAATTCTTCAATACAATCATTATAAATAATTCTTTAAAAACATTTAAAATGACCAACAAGAAAAAAAGTTTAAATACATCTAATTCGAAAACCAATGAACCTGTAATTGATAGGCGTTCTTTTGTCTTTAGTACTTCAGCAGCCCTTACCGGTACAATGCTCTTTTCTTGTGTAGGAAAATTTGGAGCGTCACCATCAAATATTTCAGTGGATGGTTCAGTAAAAATCGATTATTCGGCTAAAGGACCAGTAATGCCGGATAATTTTATGGGGTTCAGTTATGAACTTGCACAACTAATGAATCCAAAGTTTTTTTCACCAGAAAACACAGAGTTAGTTTCATTGTTCAAAGCTTTGAGCCCAAATGGAGTACTTAGATTGGGCGGAAATAGTAGCGAATCGTGCTGGCTTAAAGTTGATGAAAACACAACTGCTCCAAAAATGCGTAGTGTAGATACGAAAGACGAAGAACACTGGATGCCACGTGACTTATTTATGCTTCCAGCATCTTCTATTATCTCTTTAGCTGGGTTTTTAAAAGCAACTGGCTGGTCACTTGTTTATGGATTTAACTTTGGTAATAGCTCTAAAGAACAATTAGCAAAAGAAGCTGAATTTATTTATAAGCATGTTAAAGATTATCTTCTATATTTTCAAATTGGTAATGAACCTGATTTTTACCCTGCGGCAAACAATCGTACACGACCTAAAGATTGGGGCTTTAATGATTACCTTACTGAATGGACCGCTTGCGCCGAAGAAATACTAAAAGAAGTACCTACAGCTGTTTTTGGTGGGCCTGATGTAGGTTCAAGTTCAGACTGGATAAAACGTTTCATTCCAGAAGCATCAGAAAAATTAGGAAAAAGATTAGTCGCTGTTAGTGGACATTATTATCCTATGGGACCACCCGATGATCCTACTGTAAATACACAGCGCCTTTTTAAAACCAATAAAAAAGTTGGTGCCGATACAAAATCGATTGTGGATACAGCTTCAAAATACAACTTTGGGTATAGAATGACCGAAGGAAACTCTTGCTTTCGAGGGGGAAAACCAGGTACGAGTGATACATTGGCTTCTGCTTTATGGGGTGGAGAATACTTGAGTATTTTAGCTACTGAAGGCTGTGTGGGTGTAAACCTTCATGGAGGTAGTAGAAATATATTAAAAGCGGCTTTAAACAATCATTTACCAGGAGAAAATGTAGCATCTGCCTCTGAAAGTGATTCTAAAGGAAGTTTTTATACACCAATAGCAGGGGAGATTGACTTCGGTTTCTCTGCAAGGCCACTTTTGCACGCTATGTTTATGGTAAATCAGCTCACTGGTTCTGAAATGAAAAGAGTGAGTGTTGATTGTCAAAATATGGATGTTACCGCTTTTGCGGGAGTTGAAAATAAAGAAACCAAATTATTGATTTTTAATAAAGAATTGGAGAAATCAATAAACTTAAAGGTAGCATTACCAGAAGGGGTGAAATCTGGAAAATTATGGAGATTAACAGGCCCTTCACTAGATTCACGAAAAGGTATTTTGTTAGCGGGTAGTGAAATAAAGCCTGGAGCAAAATGGGAGCCTAAAGAAATTGAGGCGTGTACCAGATCTGAATCTTCTTGTGTAGTTTCAGTTCCAGCTACCAGCGCAGTAATTATTTTCTTTGATTAATTCATTGTTCCTTCCTAAAATAGTGGTAGAATAAAGGTTTTATTACATCAACGATAAAATATATAAAACTGAAATTCTTTTTCGCCCCGCTACCTGTGGCGTAATACCGGTGTGCTTTGGATTTAGTCAATAAGTCAATACATAGTGTTATAACCGCTATCAAAAAGAATCAAAAAATGCTTCCACCTTTGCGATTTGATTGTGGTAAAAGCGATGGGGTGATTAAAGGCAATCGATTGTTGCAACAACAATTACTTGATTTGAACATACCCCATACCTATGGGGAATTTGAGGGCGGGTATGAGCAGCACTATAGGCAAAAACATGTGTGAAGCACGCTACGTTTCTTTGATTGCGCACTAACCTAAAAACTTCCTACCAGAATAAAGCGTAAATCACCGCCAGGACAATCAGAACAGCAAATGAACCTATATTGAACAATGGACTGGTCACAAAAGTCTCCTTTGTAAAATGAATCCCTTTCTTATCGTTCCCTCCTTTGTTTTGTAGGTAACTAATAACTGCGATGACCAACATGGTCAACAGGCAGGTAAGCCCCATTTGGTCCATCCATGGTAACGATGGGAACAACGATTCCAGAGCACTGCCTTCCGCCCATCCTTTTGGGCCGACTTTGAAGAACATCGCGATTGGAATCGAAACCAAGGCACCGATAATTGCTCCCCGATTGGTGGTTTTCTTCCAGAAAAGTCCCAATAGAAAGACCCCTAAGATACCGGGACTTACAACACCGGTATACTCTTGGATGAATTGGAATGCCTGGTCAAGACCAGCGAGCAATGGTGCAATAACGGTAGCAATAATCAATGCAACGGCAGCTGACAAACGGCCAACGCCAACTGTAGTCCTATCGCTAGCATTTTTATTAAAGTACTCGCGATAAATATCCATAGTGAAAATGGTCGAAGTAGAATTCAACATTGAGGCCAAAGATGACACGATTGCTGCGGTAAGGGCGGCAACAGCCACTCCCTTAAGCCCAGTAGGTAAAAACTGCATTAGCCAAGGGTATGCTTTGTCAGATGCTCCTGAAGAAGGGATGTTGGCCAGGCCCTGTTCTCCTAAACCCGCGAGTATTTGAGGGTCATTTACAACGACATAAGCTGCAATACCAGGAATTACTACGACCAATGGTATGATCAACTTTAAGCCTGCAGCAAAGAGTATTCCCTTTTGCGACTCACGTAGTGATTTTGCAGCCAAGGTTCGTTGAATAATATATTGGTTAAAGCCCCAATAATATAGATTGGCAACCCACATTCCTCCGATAAGAACACCAATACCGGGGAGATTAATGTATTCCGGATTGGATTTGTCCAAAATCATATCAAAATGGTCGGGAGCCGTATCAAAAATATGCTGTAATCCCGCCAAAACCCCTTCTCCTCCTGAAACACTGTTTAATGCCAAATAAGTGGTAGCTAATCCACCCAAAACCAAAAACACCACCTGAATGATATCGGTCCATGCAACTGCAGAAAGTCCACCATAAAGAGAATATGCGGCTGAAAAAAGTGCTAGCCCAATAATGGCATAGAACATATCGACGCCTAAAATGGTTTCAAGGGCCAGTCCCCCCAGATATAATACTGAAGTAAGGTTGATAAAAACGTAAATGGAAATCCAAAAAACCGCTAAAATAGATTTCAAATTGGTGGAATACCGTTTTTCCACAAATTCAGGAATGGTATACAGTCCTTTTTCAATAAATATGGGCAAGAAATATTTTCCGACCACGAGAAGCGTCACCGCTCCCATCCATTCGTAAGAAGCAATACCAAGGCCAAGGGCAAATCCGGAACCTGACATTCCAATAAACTGTTCTGCCGAAATATTGGCGGCTATCAACGAAGCGCCAACTGCCCACCAGGGTAATGATCGGCTTGCCAAAAAATAGTCTTCTGCATTTTTCTCTTCTCCTTTTTTTGTTCGTGAGACCCACAGCCCTACACCTAAAATGAGGCAGGCATATCCTACGAAAATAGCGTAATCCCAAAATTGAAATGAGGTATTCATATAGTAGATTTGTGAATGAATTTATTCATTTTCCTAAATCTACAACCGCAAAAGATAATCTGTACTACAGAAAAGAACATACGAACTACAGTACACTAATTATCATCATCCTCTGAATAAGGACTGACCTGCAATCATAAAACCAAAAACCTTTTGAACTTCATTCTCATGGTATTGCTTTGGTGGACTTGCAGCTTTTGTGAATATCGGTTAACCCCAAGGTATTGAAATAGATTCCGACAGAAGTTCTGAACCATGCATAGTGCCTAAAGCCTATGGATTTGTAGTCCATAATGCTGCACTTTTCATCATTGCCCTTCTTGGCAGTTTTAACCCTGCAAGAATGAGTTGGGCAAAATCTGTCGGTTGTAACACATGTTCTGAACCAGCACTTAGCATACCCAATTCAATGGTCATATCGGTTTCTATAGTACTTGGTGTTAAGGTGCTCACCCTAATATTATGTTTCCTTACTTCTTTCATTAAGGATTCGGACATACCGATGACCCCAAATTTAGAAGCGCAATAGGCGGATATATTAGCGTTTCCGTTTAAACCTGCTGTTGAGGACACGTTGATAATATCACCTTCATTTTTGGCAATTAGATGGGGCAACACCTCTTTGGTAACATAGTACATACCCATTAAATTGGTCTGAATGGTCTGGCTCCATTCCTCGACGGACATTTCAATAAAAGACCCAATGGCCGCAATACCCGCATTGTTTACCAAAATATCGACCCCGCCTAAGAGATCGATGGTCTGATTGATTCCTTTCTTGACCTCTTCGTAGTTTCCAACATCGAATACCGAATAGGTCGCATGCACTCCAAAAGTCTCCAACTGGGCAACTACCTCTTTTAATTTCAGTTCATTTCTTCCCGTTACGGCAACATCAATACCTTCTTGAGCAAATGTAATTGCAGTGGCTTTTCCAAGCCCCCTACTACCGCCGGTAATTATGGCCTTTTTACTTTTTAAACCTTTCATGATACTTTAATTTAGCGCTGTTTTTACTTTAAAATTCTTGTTCGAAGTAATAGGTCTATATCAAGCCTATCTTGATTTCTAAAAATTAGCTTCAAGCCAGACCCCTGGAATGAATGCATTATCAATGGTACCCAGTCCACCTGGTGTAATATCGTATTGTATCGCTGGCTGTAAAACCAAATAATCGGTAATCTGAAAACGATAACCCAATTCCAAAACCACTTCTGCTGATAAGGAATCATACCCTTGCAAAGCGACCCATTCATCACTAAAAGTCCCGACAGTGGCAAAGAATAAAATCCTGTCTTCATCCCGAGCGTTAAAAGGCCCTTTCCAGTTAAGTCCAAAACTACTTTGGTAAGGTACTTTTGCAATTTCGCCATGCGGAGAATAAGCAAAAGTTAGAAATGAGTTTAAATTCTCATTCCAATCCAAATCAATATGTCCATAAAGCCGTAAAAAGTATGACGAAGTATCGGAAACATCTAAAGTGGTGAGATTGCCGAAGACTTGGTTCGCCCCAACATACACCCGGCTCTTATAGCCCATTATTTTACCCAACCAGTCGTATTGAAAAAACACGGACAGGTCATCAGTATCCCTAAATGAAAAATCCAGACCATGTCGTGTTTCATCAAATACGGTCTTGCTCAATTGATAAACGCCCAACTGCAATTGATGTTCAGTAGTTGGCCTGTACTTTAACCTTGTGCCCCAAGTTGCAAAAGGAAAGGTGGTAGTTAAACCATCAAGCAACAAGGCCCTTATTACGCCATTCACCGTGTTGTTGAGCGAATAAAAATATAGCTTTGAAACAGAGAAATCATCAACGGATGTGGTGCGACCCGCCTTCCATGAAAATTTATCTCCAAAGTCTTTTTCTACACTTAAATCATATAAAAAAGTGCTTTGGCCGCCAACAAGGTTCAAGGGCTCAAAAACAGACCCTACTTCGTTGGATAGGCCTTTGCCATGCCGGTTAATCATAGATATTTTTCCACGGAACCCTTCCCAACCCAATATTTTTTCAAAATCAAGTTGAAGCCCGGTGTACAATTGTCCAGCATATCGAGTGGTATGCTCCAAACCTCCTGAAACACTGGCCGCCCCGATGGATACATAGGACAAAAAAGGATTCACACCTTCGATAAACTTAGATGTATTCTGGGCGTTATCGGTTTCTTTTTCTTGGGCCACTTGACTCAGTGAAGTAAAAAGAAAACATAGCAAAATGAACCTTCTCATTCTACACAGGTTGAATTCAAAGCCAATGGTTGGCTATTTTAATTTAAGGTCATGGTGCCTAGGCACTTTCTAGTCTGTCCAATAATCCACCACTACGGCATCTGCAAAAAGAGGTGCGTATTTATTCACTAATCCAAGATGGGCTTCATGAAACAAATATTGCTCTCGAGCATGTTCATCATTAAAAGTGATAACAAACGTATGGGTAAGACCTTTGTCATGACCTTCTGTACTGTCATTCAAGCCCCATTCAAATTTTGCTATTGCTGGAATTTTATCTTTAAGGTCTACAAATGCCTGAACTGCTTCATCTACTTGTGCTTGAGTAGCGTCTTCCTTATATTTTAGATGTACTATATGTTTTATAACTTTATTTTCTCTATCAATTTTTGGAGCAATTTTGTAGGCAAATGCAGTAAACATGTTCCATCTAGAAGCTCCGGATACTAGAAAGTCGGTATCACCAATTCTATGTGATCTTAAACCGTAATAAATAGGGTATCCCACTTCTAGATAATTTAGTGGAGATAACGTACCTGCTTCATCAAGTTTACAAAGTTGAATACTGGTATCGTCTCTGGTACCAACGGCTAATATGGCTTCGTTGCCATCAGAAGAAACAACTTCTATTCTTGTTTGACCCCGTAGCTTCGTGTTTTCATCGTCTTTTAGAACAAAGTGTGGCACTAGCCCACCTTTGTTATTTACTTTAAAAACACTAACGCCATCTCCGTGATAAACAAAATTTGGTCTTTTAATGAAGTTGCCACCTCTTTAGTAATATTTGTGATGTCTATGCCCCACTATTACATAGTGATTATCCCCTAACGCCACACCTGTTACCGGATAAGCACCTGTTAAATATCTATCTGTTGTATTATCACTTATGCTATTGACATGTTTAAACGTACCGTTATCATACACTCT
Source organism: Croceivirga sp. (assembly GCA_050042945.1). Classification (GTDB taxonomy): domain Bacteria; phylum Bacteroidota; class Bacteroidia; order Flavobacteriales; family Flavobacteriaceae; genus Croceivirga. The sequence continues at coordinate 7,619 of JBHJJC010000090.1, read as the reverse complement.
GTAGCTACTTACCCCATTATCTTGAAATCCGCCCGCGTATAGATACGTTTTACCTTTTATTTTATGCACAAACATCCCGATGACGCCATCTGTATGGATTTCTTCGCTATCCTTCATAGACTGAACATGGGTTAACTTTCCGTCATCTTCTATTTTAAGACAAGTCAATCCAGGAGTATCTTCTAAACCTCCCACAAAGAGATAAGACGCATTCTTCATATGGATAACTTGCAAGGTAATTGCTACCCCCAAATGCATTTCTTTCGTATCTTCTATTAAAGCCACCCGCTCTAGAGATCCATTCTCCAAAATCTTGTGCGTTTCGATAACGTTTCCCCATTTATTGCCAATAAAAAGAAAATCTGTACCATTGATATTATCAGCAACCATTCCTCTAGCTGGTCCTTTCTGCTTATACAGTTCGTGATTGCTTATTGGTCTTAGTTTACCTTCTTCGTTTAATTCGAAAACATCAACAGGTCCATCTCCTCCCACATATACATAATTATGCCCGTCTTTTTCGTAGCTGGTTACACTTACTGTACTCTTCGCTACAATTTTTTGAAAATCGGTTCTATAGACCATAGGGTCTTCTAGATTCTGGGAAATACAAATCTGGAAAAAGAGTATCGTAAGAACAGGAAAAGTGGATTTTATACTACTCATAATCATTATTTTGTTATTGTACAATTATTCTAAAATGGACTCCGCTCCTACCGTCGCAATAGCTCTATCTTCATCTATGGTACCGCCACTCACACCAATAGCTCCAATAATTTTACTGTCTTTATTTTTAATGGGTAACCCTCCAGGAAATGATACCAATCCATTATTGGTCAACTCAATGTTGTAAATAATACCTCCAGGCTGCGTCAATTCTCCGAATTTTCCTGTATCGGTATCAAAATATCGGGCAGTTTTAGCTTTCTTGATGGCAACGTCTATACTTCCAAGATACGATTCGTCCATTCTGACAAAGGCTTTTAAATTAGCCCCTGCATCTACCACTGCAATGTTAACCAAAACACCATCTGCCTCGGCCTTTTTCTTTGCTGCAAGAAGCGCTTTCAAAGCTTCCTCTGTTGTAAGGTCATTCGTAATTTGCGCCTGTGCCAGGTTAGAAAATAATACGAGCATTAGCCCAATGAAAACACCTTTTGATAATTTAAAGTTCATGGTTTCTTTGTTTCTAAAAACAAAAATCATGAACCCATTTGAGAAAACAGTTGAACAAGTTCAACTACCGAAAATTTATGCCTGACGTTTGATTTTACTCAAAAACTCATGGGTTATGCCCAGATAACTGGCAATCTGTTTATCGGTGAGTTTTGAGGCGATATTGGGATAAACCTCTAAGAAATGATGGTAGCGTTCTTTTGCAGTTTCGGAATGGTTTCGTACCAAACGGCGTTGCCATGCAATCAAGGCTTTTTGTGACATGACCCTAAATAGCTTTTCAACAGTTGGAATCGTTTCGTAGAGCGCTAATTTATCTTTTCGTTCAATCAACAGCACTTTACTGTCTTCCAAAGCTTGCATGTTTAGGCTTGAAGGTTTTTGGTTCATAAAACTATCGATATCCATGAGCCACCAGTCACACGCCGCGAAATATAAGGTACTTTCGTTTCCTTTTTTATCCGTCGTGAATATTCGAAAACATCCTTCCAATACAAAGCCTTCAAACTTGCAAATACTGCCCTGTTGCAACAAAAAATCCCTTTTCTTGATACCAAAAGGTTTAAAATAGCTACACATCCGATCCAGTTCATTGGATGGGATTTGAATATTCTTTTTGATATGTTGCTTCAGTAAGTCGTAAGACATTTGGACAAGTTGTTATTCACAAGACTACTCAATTGAAACAGGCTTTTGTTTCTCAATTTTAGCAATGCCCAATAGTACTGATTTTTTAGTTATTTAATTATGTTTTTATCACTTGTTCCCTTTAAGGCAAGAATTATCGGCGTATTGGAATATTAGCGTTTGGGAAGAAAAGTTTCTAACACTTAAATCGTCCACCACATCACCACATGGCTGAACAATTCTTTACTGTAACCCTAGTAAGTTTGACCCTAATTTTTATATCTAATGTAGGGCATCATATTAACGGGTTGGAACATTCTATGTTCAACTACAATCGCAAAAAAAATTTTGGGGTATTGATATTTATTAAAGGGATGCCCGGTAATTTATTGATGTTTACCACGAATCGAAAAGTTTATTCCTTTAAAACCCTTTCAATTGGTATTCTGATGAATGGAAATCTCGATTAACAGGTCTATGGCCTAATCTGCACCGATATAATGAACCTCTTGTATTTTTTCATTTTCAATAGCATAAATTGCGATCACCTTGTCCGTAAGGCCCTTCGCCAATGTGATTATTTCATTGGTTATCACCGTATGTCCATTAACAATTGTATTGGTTATTTTGCGTTTTGAACTGGAATTACTTTCAAATAAATTTCCATAAACCATCTCCATTTGCTCTTTTCCATTGATATCAATTCCCTTCCTGAAGCTATACACTTTTATAGAGTCGCTGTATTGGCTTAAAAACTTTTTGATATTTCGACTGTTATATCCGTCAAGTTGTTTTTTGACTATGGAAATGGACAGTTCTTCAACTGGACTCTTGATTTTCTTTTTTTGGCCTATCAATCGAGTACAGGAACAGATAACTACCAAGGTTAATGTAATTATTTCAAAATAGGTTTTCATTTTTCAACATTTCACGTTCATTAGGTATAATTTCATATAATTCGAAATTGCCACAATTCAGGTGTAAAACGGTTCGAATAAAAAAGTCGGACTATTTTTTTTTATAATTATGCGAATTTTATAGATGTAATGGATTTTAAAATTTGACTGTTCAAAGAGTCAAAAATCTTAGCATAAATACATAAAAGAGATAAATCATATATGGTATTAAAAATTATTTGTTCAAGTGTTGGGAGCCGTTTAGCATAGCTGTCTGCCCATATGTAGGAACCACTATCCAATTCAATAAGAAATAATCTAATTTTTACGTAGCTGTGGAGTTAAAACAGGGAATAATTGAAAACATTGGAACCCTCACTTTCTTTTTAATGCTTCTTTTTTCCTTTTTTTTACTAACGATAAAAACAAGGAATAAACTTCCCAATAGATTATTCGGTTTATTTCTACTGTTGATTGCGTTCGATATAAGTGCCTTTTTTCTGGGTTCATATTATGAAGAAAAAATTCCGCTCAACAGTCTTAAATTTGCAATATCCCTATTGCAAATGCCTCTCTTCTACTTTTATGTGTTATCAATTTGCTATTCTGATTTCAAAATCCAAAAAAAACAATTGCCACATGGATTATTATTTATTGTATTCTGGTGCTCTTTGTGGCTTTACCACGATTCAACCAACCTATTATTGATTTATGGAATTTGTGCTGAAATACAGTGGTTTTTTTACATCATTTTGATTTTCAAAGTTTTGAACAATCACACAAAAGTCTATAGAGAGAACTATTCAAGACCTCTCCCTAAAATACAGCGTTGGCTTAAACGATTGGCCGTAATCATGGTCATTGCACACAGTTTTATTACCGCTAGATGGATTTCCCTTTTTTTCAATATCGAGTCCAACATGCGTTATAGCGATTTCATAATTAGCGTTAACAGTCTAATTATCACTGCTTGGGTTTTATTGAGTGCACTTTACGAGCCACAACTGTTTTCAGGAATAAAATCATATCAAAAACCTCTGAAATCGCTAAAATTAGAGAACATACGTTCAAATCAAACCAAGACCCATTACAGCCAAATTGCCAATAACTTAAAATCGTATATGGAACTGGAGAAACCTCATCTTGATTTTGAACTTACGCTGGAAAAATTGGCCAAATTGACAAAGGTCTCTGAAAAAGAACTTTCACTGACTATAAATCATCATTTAAATCAACATTTTTTTGATTTTATCAACCAATACCGTATCAATGAGGCCAAGTCTATTCTTTCCAATCCGAAAATGGAGAAGAAAACCATTCTGGAAATTCTTTATGCCGTAGGGTTCAACTCAAAATCCTCTTTCTATAGCGCATTCAAAAAAGTTACTGGACAAACACCCTTAGATTACAGAAGGGGGCAATTAAGACAAAAATAAGCGTCCGATATTTTTATTCGAACCAATTTAGATAGAATTAGTATCATCTTCGCCATCATTACTGCATTGTTGTCTAAAACACATGTAATCACCAGGTCATAAATCCGGAGGGAGGCCTTTCTAGTTAACAATCGTATCAATAACGAAAAAATGAAACCTAAACTTTTTTTACAAACAGTTTCAATTATGATATCGCTGATTGCGATTTTTACTCACCAATGTTTTGCCCAAAACACAGGTGAATCAAAAATAATTGATTTTGAAGGACATTTTGTAAAATCTTCAATAAATGGAAAGAGCTATCAACTTTGTGTTACGGTACCCTATGAATACAATATGACAAAAGATAAAATGTACCCTGTACTCTATCAATTGGATGGTATCTATTCTTTTCCCATTATACATTCAACTAAAGGTATTCTTGAATCTCAAGGTGAAATTGAACCTGTAATTACAGTAGCTATTGCGGATAGTATATTATCTCCGGTCGTTTTTATGTCCAGTAGGTATTACGATTTTATGCCTATTAATGACAAAAAACAAGATTCAATTCTTTCGACTCAAAGTGGACTCCCAAAAGAAATTGTTGTCTCTGGTGGTTCTGATGAGTTTATAGCCACCTTAGAGAATGATTTGATTCCCTTCATTGATAGACTTTATAGAACAAATGGTGATAACGGTCTAGCCGGGCATTCCGCTGGCGGTCTGTTTGCCGCCTATTGCTTATTTAAAAAACCCCTCCTTTTCGAAAGATATGCAATTAACAGTCCAGCCTTACAATGGAAAAATGATTTCTTACTGGACTTGGCCGATGAATTTTTCATAACTAAAAAAAAGTTGAATAAAAAAAAGGTCCTCATTTCTATAGCAGAGAATGATTCCCCAGACATACGCAGAACTTACTTTGATTTCAAAAACTTGATTGAGAAAAAACAACACGGCTCAGACATAAGTTTCATTGAATTCCCAAATGAGAGTCATAACTCTGTAATTCCAGGTTCTATTTCCAAAACGCTGACGATATTGTACGGTAAGGATTTGTAATTGATCTAGCACTTTTACATCAATTGCAAGTGATTACTTGGTGCTTATCCAAAATGAAAAAGACTATCTTAAGTTGTTTCCAACAAAGAGCAAGCAAACATTGTAGTAGAAATAAATATAGGGTTCGGAGAAAATTACAGATTCAAAATACAATCATTGACAAAAAGAAGATTATGAAAAACCATATATTCAGTCTTACTCTTTTGATTACTATTATTTCCTGTGGAACAAAAAACAAGAATACTGAAGGCGTTACAAATATCGAAACTTCAGCAGATACGCATCAATTTAAGATAGAGCAAATTGTCAATGAGCAAGCAGAAAAAATACTACAGGATACGCTTATTAACGCGCTATCAATAGGTGTTTATCAGGAAGGAAATATGTATACATTCCATTTTGGTGAACTTACAAAAGGAAAAATGGATAAACCTAATGATCGTACCTTGTATGAGATAGCATCAGTAACAAAAACCTTTACTGGAACCTTAGCGGCCAAAGCTGTTTTGGAAGACAGAATACAATTAGATGACGACATTGATACGTTCTTACCCAAATCATATGAAAACTTAAAATATCAAGATACCCCCATAAAGGTTAAACATCTTCTTACGCACACAAGCGAAATACCAGGAGGTTTTTTAGGCATGCCTGAAATCAATAGAGACTTAACTGAAATAGAGTTCAACGATATCGTTACAAATTATGAAAATTCACGTACGAAAGATTTATTCTTACGGGACTTATCCAAATTAGCGCTAAATGCATTGCCCGGAACACGGTTCAATTATTCAAATGCAGGAACCAACTTAATGGGATTCATCTTAGAACGGGTTTACGCAAAATCTTTTCAAGAACTTATTGAAGAAGAAATTCTTGGAAAAGCAGGTATGAATGACACTTATTTTCACGTTCCTGAAAGTGAAGAATATAGATTGGCCAATGGATATTTGCTAGGAGAGCCAAGACCGGCAACTAAATTAGCAGAAACACTTTGGGGTGCTGAAGGTGCCTTAAAAAGCACTTTACTAGATATGCTCAATTACATTCAATTTCAATTTGATAATGGAAAAATGGTAGAGGAATCTCACCGAAAACTATATGAAATTGATAAGGAATACTGGATTGGATACTTTTGGTGGGTCATTAGTAATCAAAATCATGACTTGCATTTTCGGCATGATGGTGGAATTTCTAGAGCTAAAAATGTTTTGGTAATTTACCCTGAAAGTAAAATCGGAATTTCAGTTTTTACAAACCAATCTTCGGCAACTATCAACAACTCTCTAAGCAAACTGACTTATGACATTTACGATAATTTAAAAAAACTGAATAAAACGGGTAACTCTTTTAATGAATAATGGAGGTTTGCGCAATAAACGAAAGTATAAACATAAAACAAGAATCCGTTCAAAACGGAAAGAATGAAAGTAGAAAACCGATTCAAATCATTGGTATCGTCTCAAAAAAGAATCTCTTCTACATTCCCGAATTATGATCAACCGATTTATTGGCGCTTAGCATAAAAAACTGAACTACCCTTTATGTTGAAGTCTTATAACTAGATTATCTCGCCGTCAGCCAATGCTATGATTCTATCACAACGCGCTGCAAAATCATTATCGTGGGTAACTGCAATTATAGTTTGACCGAACTCTTTGGCTAGGTGCCTAAAGGTTTCTATCACAACACTAGCGTTTTTAGAGTCCAGATTTCCTGTAGGTTCATCACCCATAATGATTGCTGGCTCATTCATCATTGCTCTAGCAATGGCTATACGCTGTTGTTGCCCACCTGATAAACGGGAGGCTAACTTTTTTTCCTGACCTTTTACATCTAAAAGGTCAACTAATTCCAATGCTCGCTGTTCGATATATTCTTTAGGCTTTTTATTTAGCTTTAATGCCGGAAGCATTAAATTATCCAACACCGTAAATTCTGGTAATAGATAATGAAACTGAAATACAAAGCCGATATGCTCGTTTCGAAAATCTGCCAATTGCTTTTGATTTAATCCTGTGACTTGTTGACCATTTATGGCAATGTTGCCTTCGTAGCCATTATCCATTGTGGAAAGCAAATACATTAATGTTGATTTTCCTGAACCTGATTTTCCTGTTATAGCAACAAATTCTCCTTTATCAACCTCAAAATTGATATTTTTAAGCACTTGAAATGTAACGGGGTCGTGAAAATATTTATTGATTCCAGTTGCTACGATAGATTGTTTTGTATGTGTCATAATTTAACCTCTTAAAATTGCTACAGGGTCTAACTTTGAAGCTTTACGAGCGGGCAAGTATCCTGCAATAAAAGTGAACAGGATTCCGAAACTGAATGCCAATAGGTAATCCTGTGGTCGGTATGAAACGGGCAGTGTATCCATAGGTCCAATATTAAAAGGAATATTATCAATTATTCTAACAATGATATTTCCAAT
>JBHJJC010000089.1:0-42246 GCA_050042945.1 Croceivirga sp. | reverse complement strand
GGACCAAGGCTTGGAGGCGATGTTACATGTGATTGAAGTCAAGGATGCTGAATTGGTTTTGGTTTCTGAAAACGGAAATTTAAAACAAGTCCTTACTGCGGGTAAATATGCCTTCTGGAAAGGTCTGATTGATTATGGGTTTGTTAAAGCGGATTTGAGCAAAATCTATATCACGGAAGATATTAGCAAAGCAATGCTAAGTCATCCCCAATTACGGGCTTATGTCCGTATCTTGGAAGTTGCAGCTTATGAAAAAGCGGTGCTCTTAGTGGATGATGTCTATATCTAAATACTGGAAAGTGGTACCTACTACTTCTGGAAGAATGATATTACGATTAAAATTGCCCGAGCTGATATGCGTCAGCTCCAATTGGAGATTTCTGGTCAGGAATTGTTGACCAAAGACAAGGCTGCCATTCGTATCAACTTCTATACTCAGTATAAAGTTGTTGATATCGAAAAGGCCTTATTGGACAATAAAGACTATGAAAAACAATTGTACATCGCAATGCAGTTGGTTTTGCGTGCCTACATCGGCACCTATACTTTGGATGAACTTTTAGAGCGTAAGGAAAGTATTGCAGAAGCTGTGTTTGCAGATATCAAGACAGCAGCTACCCAATTGGGTGTTGCCGTTTTGGGCTGTGGTATCCGTGATGTCATCTTGACCGGTGAAATGAAAGATATCATGAACCAGGTTTTGGTAGCTCAAAAGAGAGCTCAAGCCAATATCATTACCCGACGTGAAGAAACCGCATCTACCCGAAGCTTGCTGAACACCGCAAGGCTGATGGAAGAAAACGAAATGCTCTTCAAGTTGAAGGAGATGGAATACGTTGAAAAAATCGCCGATAAAATCGGTGAGATCACCGTCTCTGGAAACGGGGGTATGGTCAAACAATTGAAAGAGATTTTCTCTGTCAATAAATTGTAGTGGAATGCGCCAATTTTCATTGGCGCATTTCTTATTTCCCAAAAGTGTCCAAGAACAACCTTACAACACCTGATTTGCTCAAATTGGCAAAATGCCATTGGTTTCCATTCGAGAATGCACCTTGTAAAAGCGTAGAGGGTTTTCAAAGGTGTTTTGATATTGAAAATTACCTGACCTATATCGTTGTCCTGCCGAAGAGCCTTTGATAAGCCGCTTTTTCTGAATAACCCCTCTAGCATCAAATATGACATTTGAAGTACGCAGATGAAATTCAACTTGCTCCCAATGAAGGCAACCCTTGAGTTTTCTTGCTAAATTAGCTTTGAATCAAGATACTTTGAAATCATATTCAAATATGCTTAAAACTATTAGATTATGGATACATAGACAGTTGGTATACTTAGGTTTTTTACCTAATGAGACAATTACCAAAGATGTTATAGAAACTTATGCGGAATTTTATTTTAAATTTTATCAAAGGTTGGCAAATAGAATTCATATTGATGAATACAGGAAGCTCCTATACCTGCAACAGCATCAACACTATAATTTGCACTGTATCATATCTAAAAAACGGGGGGCTTTAATCGAATTTATTCCTTCAGAACGGACTTTTTTTTCAAGTCAAATAGTTAGTTCTGATAATATGAAATATTTCTTTTATCTAAACTCTAAAAATAAGCCGAAAAATACCAAAGTGAAATTCAAAAATACAATTAACGCTGGTAAACGAATGAATGAATCTTTGTTTCAAATTGACTCTCAGTACAATACTTTTTCAAAACTTGCTTTCAAAACAAATGGTAAGGGGTTTATAAAGTTGGGTGAAAGCGGTTCAGTCACATTACGTGAAATCGACTTTAATGGTATTTTATTTGAAAATCAGATATTACTAAAGGGTAGTAATAAAGTAAAAGATTGGTCAGTTTTTAGAAAAGTCCGCAGAGATGTGCAAATGAGGTTTGCAAACGATTTGCGATTCGCTTTTCATGAATCTAAAGAATTTAGAGAATATCTGGCGACTCCAGCCTTGTCAAAAGAAGCAAGAAAAATAATTCTTAAAGAAAAAAATGGAAAATATAGTGAAAGCTATGGTGTTTTGGAGTATGACAAAGACCTCAAGCGCCTTAGAAGTTTAGCTCTAAAGATGGATGTTGAAACTGAATTTATCGATACTGTATTGCAATTTGTAAGGACGAAAAATAGTCGACCTAATTTTATGCAACGAAATCCCATAGTTGTAAGAGTAGTTGGAGGGATAATTTTATATGTATTGACACAGGTTTTTAACTGGAAATGGATAATGAAAACTTTAAAATCTCTTTTTGACTAACTAAACAATCAAATTTGCCTTTTCTTTAGCGACCCCTATTTCTAAAGTACTCCCTGAATTAAAATTTAAAAAGTCAGATTCGATACCATCACTAAAGACAACGCCATTTTGAGGCATCTTGGATTCAATCTTTAGCTGTTGGTTTTTGGCAATTGTTCCATACCCCAAATCTATTTGGGACATTTTACTTAAGAAAGGTTCTCTCACCACAAATAATAGTTTGTCATCTTCCCACTCCAAATTAGCATTGAACGTCCTTTTTTGTTTGTAAAAGTATTGGTTGATATTATTGGTCATATTAAAAACAGAACTGATCCAGCCCGTTGACCCAGCTCCAGTAGCCACTAAAATACCACTGGAAGATTGGCTTTCCCTTTTTCCTTTGAATTCAAGATTATACCGTGAAGAAACATGCGAAGCTGCTCCAATGTAAAAATCATTGAAGGCTAATAACGTTTGCCCATCATTCATGGTAGCTTTGGCCATGGTCACTTTTTTTGATTCATATGTCCCGTAAAGAAAACCTTTAATTGCAGGTAACAAAGTTTGCGGACCATGGGGTAACAGAATACCATCGTAACGTTCCTCATCTGGGTTTACAGCTACTATAGGAAGTCCATTTACATATTTGGCTGTATTGGCAACCAAGCCATCTTGACCAATGACCACGACCAAATCCCCTTCAGCGAACATGTACGTTGGCAAATAAGAGCGAAAAAGAACCTTACTCTTAAACAAAGGGGAAATTGCTTTTTGAACATGGGTAAGTGAAGCGTAAAAGGTGTTGTGCTCTTGTTCGTAAAAACCAAAATCCTCTCCTGAGCGTTCGAGATAAAACTTGGCCTGGGCCTTTGAATTAAAACGTTCTATAAGTTGCTCAAGCCTTGTCTTATCTCTAACAATGATGATTTTATCCAATTCCATATTACGCCGTCTTCGTACTCATGATAGACTCCAATAAATCTGGTGAAATATTGAGATTGCCTATTTTATCAGCATTTTCGGCCAATTCCCTAAAGGCAAGGGCAATGTGATTTCTTGGGTCGATACCTTTAGAATTGATGGCCATGAGTGTCTTCCAGTCCAATTCCTTATAAGGGCGTAGATTGGCATGCAAAACATACTCTTTAGCGTCGGCCTCTTTCTTTTCGTTTTCAACTCTGAGGTCAATAAGTTGCTGTTTGCTGTCCTCTAAAGAGATATTGGAAGCCATATCCATTTCTTTGAGTTTTTGTTCATTTTCTTGTTTCACCAATTCGGTTTCCATTTGCTTTTCAGCAATCTGCTTTTGTTTTTCTTCAACAGCGATTTCTGTATTCAACTCGGTTTCCTTAATTATACGTTCTTGCTCCACAGCAAAATTTCTTCGTTCATAAATGGCTTGATCCGCTTCTTTTTGGAGCGATTCCCGCATTTGAGCCTCCAATGCTCTGGCCATTTCAGGGTTTGGGGTGACACCCAAAACGTTTACGCTCAATATTTCAAGACCAAGCATATGTACGGTTTTAGAGTTTTGAACACTCTCCATTATCTGCGTTTCTATCTGCTGTAATTGACGCAACGCTTCTTTAAGACTTAACTTTTGTATCACTCCAGCACTCGCAGTTTGGGCCTCATTGATGATGCGCTGTTGAATTTTCTCATTGTCATCTTTGATATAGTACCCTTTACTGTCAACAGTGAAGTCAAGTACTTCAGCCAATTGTTTTGGGTCTTTTACCTTATAGGTTATCTGCCCTTGGATGGAAACTTCTTGATAGTCTTTCGTGGTCTCCTTAAAAATGAACTGAAAGTCTTTACTTTCCATGGGAATGGAAACTATGGAGGAGTTAGGGGCAAAATAAAAGAAAGAAAGTCCCCTACCTTCTTTTTTTGTTTTTCCATTTTTAAAATGGATGACATAGTTCATTGAATCGAATTTGATATAGTTTATTCCAAACATAATAACTGGTTTTAGAATTAATTTGTGTATTTATTACGCAAATATAAAACGTGTTTTTGAACTCCACAAGATATTTTGTGTTTTTTTTACGCAAATTAAATTTATGTGGAATAAACTATTTTCAGATTTCGAAAATAATACCCTCTTTTTTTAACTGGAAATAACGTTTTTTGTTGAATCCAAAAAGGCTTGCAGGCCTTCCGGGGCCCACGGAAACCTTCTCGTCCAACTCGTCCAAAACTTTAAGACTGTTGATTTTATTTTTGAAATTCCTTCTATCAATTTCACGGTTCAAAAGCGTGGTATACAGTTTTTCCAAATCGGAAAAAGGAAACTTTTTGTCGAGCAGTTCAAACCCTATAGGCTCATAAGTGATTTTTCCTCGCAATCTTTCAATTGCAATATTCAAGATTTTTTTATGATCAAATGCCAATTCGGGCAACTTCTCAATATTGAACCAATTGGCTTCTTTGGCATCTGTTGAAGCAGTCAACTTAAATGCATTAGGCTTCACCAGTCCAAAGTAGGCTATGGAAACCACTCTTCCCCTGGGGTCCCTCCCAATCCCACCAAAGGTGTATAATTGTTCAAGGTAATTTATCTTAACTCCTGTTTCCTCAGCTAGCTCTCGTTCTACTGCTTCTTCCAAACTCTCATCCTCCAAAACAAAACCTCCGGGAAGTGCCCATGCATTTTTAAACGGCTCAAATTTCCGCTTCACTAAAAGAACCGATATATTTCCGGAGTCATACCCGAACACCACAGCATCTACAGTAAGTTGAATATTATTTTTCATTAATCGCTAAATTTTGATTCTAATTTCTTGCATAGAAGCTCTATTTCGTCAATTCTGGATAGGCTGTCATACCAATTCTTTGGAAACGCCTGCGAGCCATGATATACCCCTGCCAGTCCACCAACTATAGCCGCGGTAGTGTCTGTATCCTCTCCTAGGTTCACTGCTTTTAATACTGCTTCTTCATAGGTTTCAGAGTTTAAAAAACACCAAAAGGATGCCTCTAAACTATGGATTACATATCCGCTAGATTGTATCTCCTCTTCCGATAAGATTTCAATATTATGCTTTATTATCCTATCGAAAATTTCAATTTCTCTTTTCGAGATATTTCTTTTCGTAAAAAAACTCCCTATCCTCTCTTTCGTTCTATTGTACGCTATTTGTTTTTTCTTACCATCCATCAATTCATCAATCATTATCAAGTAGATAAGGCAGGCAATTGCTGATCTGATATGCCCATGTGTCAAAGCAGACACCTCCCATACCAAATCAAAATCTTCTTCTATAGATTTTTTCTTTAAAACGTAATAGAGTGGGAGAATCCTCATAAGTGAACCGTTCCCATTCGTATATTCATCTGCCTCATAACGAAGGAACTTCAAACTCTCATAATCCTCCTCATTCAGGATTTTTTGAAGAGTATCGATCGATTTATTGGTTTGAAGGCCAATATCAAAAACACTTCCGTGTGGTGTCCAAAGAATTCCGCTCCTCCATAAAACAAAATTATTTGCAATTTTTCTTAAGCTGAATTCTTCTGTTAATGCTTCAGCTAAACAGAATGTGAGGGAACTGTCATCTGACCATGTGCCAGGTGGTTGATCATGTGCTCCATACCCCTTTAAATCCACTGCCGGAGAAGCTTTAAGTTCAGTTCTAGACATAAACTCAAAAGGCACACCTATTGCGTCTCCTATGGCAAGGCCTAAAATTCCATCAGCTATTTTCTTATTGTTTTTCAAGTTCTCTGCTGTAAATTGAATAGTTTTCTTCATCAAAGCATACAAATGCTATCCTTTCAAAACCAGCTCCATATGATTTCACTGTTTCTATTGCGATTCTAGCTGCATCCAATTTTGGAAACTTATAAATACCAGTACTTATGTTTGGGAAGGCAATAGAGTTTAAGCCGTGCTCTTTTGCTATTGTCAAAGAGTTATAATAGCAATTCCTTAATTTTTGACTTTCGTTTGATTGTCCATTATTCCATCTAGGACCCACTGTGTGAATTACATGCTTTGCATTCAGGTTCCCTGCAGAAGTAATCACCGCTTCCCCAACTTTGCAACCACCTTGTCTATTTCTTATTTTGATACAATCATCCAAGATTTGTTTTCCGCCTGCCCTGTGTATTGCGCCATCCACTCCACCTCCGCCCAATAAGGAGGAATTGGCAGCATTGACAATTGCATCTATCTCGAGCTCTGTAATATCACCTTGAAGTAATTCTATTTTGGATTGAAAGTTCATTCCATTAAATCTCAAATTATTTGCGTAATTTGTACACAAATATATATTTTATTTTGCACCCCATAATAATTTAGAGTTGAAATTTAGGATGAATTAATCGCGAGCGAAACCTAGTTTCGCGCTGCAAGCGTCCCAAATACTTACACAAACTAATACTACTGAGCGAGGCATTATTTTTCAATAATCCTTTCTCATTCTTTTTTTTAGAAGACCCAATTCAGTGGCGTTGGTATCAACTGACCAATACGAATTCCCAAACCTGGGCTTGACCAACTTTACTTTTGAAAGGAACTGTAAAACCTCTTCTTTTTCTCCTTTATATTTTTCCTCTAATTGACTTAATCGTTCCTTCGGAATCATACCTTCTAATTTGTTCCATTCCTCTTTTGTCATTTTTTGGAACTTCTTTTCAACCCGTTTAGGTTCTCTTCGCTTTTTTACAATTTCGTGTTGACCAAAAAGTGCCAGTAACATTGTGTTAGTGGGCAATGTCTGCGTCTTTTCAATATCTCGAACAATAGCAATAAGAGCATTAATTCGTTTGCGGGTCTTTTCTCCATCTTCATCAACTCGTTTTGGAAACTTGCTTGATGGTGATATTCCGTGCCATTCGAAAAAGTCCATAACCGATTCCAAAGTTTCAGAATAAGACTTTGTTATTTTTCTTGAAAACCGTCTGAACCTTTTAATGGTTTTATGATGTAATCGTATTGTTCCAAATCCATCTATTTTCTTCATCTTTATCATTCAATTGTTACAATCTAAAGCCCTGTTTATAGAGGCTACAGGCTTAATTGTAACAATTGCAAGTTTTTCTCCTCTTTTTATTATTTTTATAATTTATTGATTATCAATAATTTATAATCTTTTTTCGAAACGTAGCATCGCTTTAGCGTGCTACCCTCTTGCTATTCAAATCAGGTCTACTTCGTATCCCTAATTTTGAATACGGCAAACCCGCTTAAAATTCAAATATTTAGGTTGCACCCTATGAAATTTTCCCTTATCCTTTTCTTCCCGAACACTGGAAAAATTCCACAGGAACCACGCGCAAAAGTCAAGGGTAAGATTTGGGATAAAACCATGGTTAATATTTTCCTGCTACCAATTCCATGTCCTTGCTCAACTTATGGTCAAGCACCTTGGCATAAATCTGGGTGGTTCGCATCGATTGATGTCCTAACATTTTGCTTACGGATTCAATGGGTACTCCATTGGACAAAGTGACCGTAGTTGCAAATGTGTGACGGGATAAATGGAAAGTCATTCTCTTATTAATACCGCATGTTTCCGATATTTCTTTTAAATACTGGTTCATCTTTTGATTGCTTAAAACAGGAAGTAATCGTTGCCCAATCTGTTTTGTTGGCAGCATTCGGTATTTTTCAAGGATTCCTTCAGCTATCGGCAAAAGAGGAATAGTACTTTGTACTTTCGTTTTAGTCCGAAGAATCCTTATCCATTTTTTATTCCCTATGCTGTGGACGTTCTCTTCTTCTAAATTTATCACATCGATATAAGCCAACCCTGTAAAGCAACAAAAGACAAAAACATCCCTTGTCCGTTCCAATCGAATTGACTTGAATTCTTTCTCAATCAATAATCGTAGTTCGATCTCGGTCAATACCTCACGATACGTTTTCTTCCATCTTGCTTTCCAATGGTAGAAAGGATCCGTTTTCATCCAATTATTGGCAAGAGCTATCCGCACTATTTTCTTGAAATTAGTCACATACTTGACAATGGTATTATGGCTTCCCGCCTTGCTCAATTTTAGGTAATACTCAAACCCAGTTACAAACTTTAAATCCACATTGGTAATGAATAGGTCTTTCCCACCATATTTCTGAAAAATGAAACTTTCCAAGTGGTTTCGGGTTCTTACATGTCTTCTATACGTGCTATAGGTATACTCAACTCCTAAAAGGGATTCCATGTGGTCATTATGCTCATCATAAATCGAAAGCACCGTTTTGATTTTGCTTCCCTTGTTCAAAAGCTTATTCTTGATGGTAACCGCTGAATACGGTTGTCCTTGCGAAACATATTCTGCTTGTATTCGACGGATGCGAACCTTTAGGTCATCTAGGTGGTAATTGATTTCATCTGCTTTGGGGTCTTTGCCAATGACCTTGTTCGAAATAGGACACCAGTCCTTGGCTTTGATTTTCCTTTTTAAACTGAGTTCGGCCCTCTTGGAATCAACTGTGATTCGAAGGAAAAGAGGGGACATTCCTTGCTTATCGGAATCACTGGTTTTTGGGTAAAAAAGGATGGAAAATGTGTTTTTAGCCTCCATAACTATGCTTTTTGGATTATTAATATCACTAGCAAATCCGAACAAAGAATTGAATGTCAATTCTTTAACATAGTTTGGGTGGCATTTTTGCGAATAAAAAGTACTCACCGATTTACTCACCAGAATGGTTGATTTCATATGGTTTTATATGAAATCAATAAAAATGAAAAAGCCTGAAAACAATTCATTTTCAGGCTTTTAGGGAATTTTTGATATTTCCCAGTGGTCCCACCTGGGCTCGAACCAGGGACCAACTGATTATGAGTCAGCTACTCTAACCAACTGAGCTATAGGACCTATTTCTAGGGCAGCAAAATTAGCTTTTATTTTTTGATGTGGCAATAGTTCTGTACTATTGAATCTCTTGGCAAAGCTCTACCAAAACGCCATTCGTTCCTTTTGGATGCAAAAAGGCCACTCGCTTGTTATCAGCACCATCTTTTGGAAAACCGGGTAAAACAACAAACCCCTCTTTTTGCAATCGCTCCAATTCCACTTCAAGATGGTCTACAGCAAAAGCAACATGATGTATACCCTCACCTTTCTTTTCAAGATATTTGGCGATGGCGCTATCAGGCTTTATCGCCTCCAACAATTCGATTTTATTGGGGCCTGATTTGAAAAATGAGGTTTTTACCCCTTCCGACACCACTTCTTCCGTTTTATAGGGCGATACCCCTAATAGCTTTTCAAAGAGCTGGTTAGAGACTTCCAAGTTCTTAACCGCTATGCCTAAATGCTCTATTTTATTCATCATGCTCATTTAGCAAAGACCTAATTTAAGTACTTGTAGCGGTACAAAAGCCAAGGTTCGTCATTTATTGGTTTATTTTTGTGCTATGGAAACACAACGACAGAAAAAAATTGGTGGTATCATTCAACAGGATATTGCTGAAGTGCTACAGCGCGCCGCCACTGACGGGGGTTTGATCGGAGTGCTCATTTCAGTGACCAAAGTATCGGTGACCACAGACTTATCCATTGCAAAAGTCTATGTTTCCATTTTTCCAACAGAAGAAGCGGATGTGCTGATGAAAGGCATCCGGTCGAACAAAGCCTTAATTAAGCATGAACTCGCACAACGTACCAGAAATCAATTGCGCCGCGTTCCGGATTTGAACTTTTAACTTGATGCCTCGTTGGATAATATCGAAAAGATTGAAATAACATTGGAAGGAGAAGAAAATCCTATTGAGAATCGCGACTTATTGGACAAGCGAAAAAAGTCCTGAGTTTGAATTTTCCTTCATACATCGCCAAAAGATATCTGCGCTCCAAGAGTAGCCAAAATGCGGTGAACATTATCAATTTTTTCACCTTCTTGGTGATTATTATTGGTTCCGCTTCGCTTTTCATCGTTCTATCTGCCTTTGCAGGATTAAAAACCTTTAGCCTACAGTTCACCAATACATTTGACCCCGATTTAAAAGCCATTCCCCTTGCAGGAAAGTTTTTTTCACTAACTGAGGCAGAAAAAGAAAACCTAAAAAAAGTGGAAGGTTTGGCCTTTTATTCCACTGAAATTGTTGAGCGGGTTTACCTCAGTTTTGATGATAAGAATTGTATTGCCTACATCAAGGGTGTCGACGAAAAATACCGAAAGGTCACAGGAGTGGATAGTACCCTTTATTTTGGGAATTGGGGGGTTAATGAAGACCAAGTGGTGATAGGTATGGGTATTTTCAACCTACTGGGCGGTCCGATGGGAAGTCGTTCTCCCATGACCATAATTACATTGAAACCTGGTGAACGCTCCATCACTGCTGATGCTCTTGGCACAAATGCTGCCCTAAACCGGATGAAGGCCATAGTCAGTGGGGTTTACGCCGTTGAAGACGGATTGGACAAAAAATTTGTCTTCGCTCCGTTGGCAAAGGTTCAGGCCTTTTTGGAGAAAGATTCCATGCAATACTCTGGTATTGGCTTTAAGTTAAAATCAGGAACTGATAGTGAACGCGTTAGACGTCAGATTGAAGAGGTCATGGGCGGAAAAATATTGGTGCGTACTCGACAAGAACTTAACGGTACCTTGCACAGAATGCTCAAGACGGAAAATACGGCGACCTATCTCATCTTCACCCTAGTGCTTATCATAGCACTTTTCAACGTTGTTGGTGCCATTATCATGTTGATTCTCGACAAACGTGAAAACTCAAAAACCCTTTATGCCCTTGGAACAACCATACCTCAGCTTCGAAAAATATATTTTCTGCAAGGCGTTTTGGTCACTGTTTTGGGCGGAATTGTTGGGGTTGTTCTAGGATCGGTTATCGTTTTATCACAACTGGCCTTTGAATGGTGGAAAATCACTCCTTCACTTCCCTATCCCGTTGAATATCAATTTGTCAATATTTTTATCGTTTTGGGAACGATTATCGTACTAGGGTTAATCTCATCAAAAGTTGCCAGTGGTCGAATTTCAAAAAGACTGCTTGCTTGAATTAAGCAAACTGAAAATCTCCAAACTTTTCAAGTACCTCATCAAACGCAGCAAATACGTCGGCAGAATCATCACTTGTTACCATTTTCATGCGATATTCCTTGAAGTGCGGTATTCCTTTGAAGTAATTGGTGTAATGTCGACGGGTTTCAAATACCCCTAATTTTTCCCCTTTCCAGTCAATTGACATTTGAAGGTGTCTTCGGGCCGCCTCCACGCGCTCTTCCATAGTAGGGGGAAGTAAATGTTCCCCAGTGTTGAAATAATGTTTTACTTGGTTAAAAAACCAAGGATTTCCAATGCTTGCGCGCCCTATCATTGCGCCATCCAATCCAAAATCATCACGCATGCGAACTGCTGCTTCAGGCGTATCGACATCCCCATTCCCAAAAACGGGAATATGCATTCGTGGATTATTTTTTACAGCTGCAATCGGCCTCCAATCAGCATTGCCCTTATACATTTGAACCCTCGTTCTACCGTGAATTGAAATTGCCTTAATGCCCACATCTTGTAACCGCTCTGCCACCTCAACAATTTTAATGGAGTCGCTATCCCAACCCAATCTAGTCTTTACCGTAACGGGAAGTTTTGTGCGCTTCACCATGGCCTCAGTCAATTTGACCATCAACGGAATGTCACGGAGTATTCCGGCACCTGCATTTTTACAAACAACCTTTTTTACGGGACAACCGAAGTTAATGTCAATGATATCAGGGTTGGATTTCTCAACGATATCAATGGCCTGTAACATAGAATCGAGTTCAGCTCCGAAAATCTGAATGCCTACAGGGCGTTCCTTTTCATAGATATCAAGTTTGATGACACTTTTTGCAGCATCCCGTATCAATCCTTCAGAAGAAATAAACTCCGTGTACACCACATCAGCACCGTTCTCTTTGCATAAGGCGCGAAAGGGAGGGTCACTAACGTCTTCCATGGGAGCGAGCAGCAACGGAAAATTAGGAAGTTGTATGTCACCTATCTTGAGCATTCTGCAAAATTAGCAAAAACCCTTTGAAGCAACACAGACCATTGAAAACTACTCTTTTACAAAGTCTTTCTTTTGTCGCATCGGAAAATCATCAGGAACCCTGTTGACCAATCTTTTTTTTCCCATACCGTCTTTTTTAAGGTCAAAAGCATCGTACAGACTGCCCAAAGGGGTATACGCTTCATAAGAAATCTTGTCTTGCCCTACCGTGATGATTTGAAACAATTGCGTGTATTCTGCGCGACGAACCATCCATGCTTGGTCTTGTGATTCGTACATTTTAGGCCCACTTACCGAAACCGCATAGACCGTTCCAGCATTTTCAACTACGGTTTTTCCGGTTCCCTCGTTGGTATCATACCCCCTTGCGTAGGTATGGTCATGGCCCTGTAAAACCAAATCAACGGAATATTTATCGATAAGGGGTTTTAATCCTTCTCGTAATGCCGTATTATCCCTTCCTTTTGCGGTAGAAAAAACAGGATAGTGCATAAAAAGTGACGTCCATTTTTTGGTATTTGATGCCAAGACGGAATCCAACCATTGTGTCTGGGCTTCTCTTGATGCTTCGTTGTCAAGATAGCTTTTAGCGTCGATGGAAACCAATTTCATATTTCCGTAGTCCAAAGTATAACAAGTTTCTTCCAACAGTTTCATCGGACCGTTTTTTGGAAGGTTAAATTGTGGCCTCCAAAGTGCAGAAAGCGTCCCTTCATGGTATTTGTACTCATGATTTCCGGGTGTCATAACGCTGGGAACTGTAGAATGAATATAGCTGCCCGCATAAAACCAGGCCGCCCACTCCCGATTTGATTCGCTATGATTGATTAAATCACCCGCATGCAACATAAAATCAACTTTGGGAACCATCTGATATGATTTTCTGATGACCCTTGACCACATTGATTTTACATCGTTTTGGGCGTCCCCAAAATAGATAAAGCTGAAAGATTCTTTGTTTTCACTAGGTATGGTCACTTGAAACCATTCGCTCCATGTAGCGTCAGCCGCAGACCCATCACCTACTCGATATACATACGTTTTTCCTGGTTCTAATCGGTCCACTAAAGCGGAATGATATGCCGACTTTACCAAGGGTTCTTTGTCAGCCGTATTTTGATTTTCAAAAAATTGGGTGCTTGCCATAATTTGCCTGCTTCTTCCGTCAAGCCTAAAATCAGGGCCATGGGTTTCTTCAGCAACCTGGACATATGCGGTATCAACCTGTTGATCAGTTCGCCAATTTAAGGCGAAGCTATGCGCGGCATCTTCGGTTAACTGCATAATAATCTGGTCAGGCACTTTTGATGGAAAAATTAATTTATGCTCAGGAATATTTGAGTAAGAGGTATAATGCGAATGCCCATGTATTTCATTATCAATGCTTTGCGCATTAATTAGTGTGATGGCTGCGACCCATAAAACAAAAACCTGAAATATGCGATGTATTTTTATCATCCTGAAGTTGTTTGTGGGTTATAAAACTACCATTCAAAGATCTATCCGCCAATTAGTTATACCAAGGTTAACATAAAAATCACGTTTGGAGGGGCTATAATTCTCAACACAAAAAAGGAGAGTGCAGGGCCAACAGCGTATCAGCTTATCCATTTTAGTAGGGTCAAGCTATTCTTCTTTTGATAAGCGATCTCGTTCTCGTTTGTCAATAGCCTTTTCATTGTCTTCGAGCCTAAAGTTTCCAAAGTTATAGGTAAAACCCACACGAACAAATTGGGTTTCTGGCCTTATAATGTAGAAGTTGTCTTGGTTCAGGTAGTTAGAACGTAAAGCCGAGTTGACCTCGCCCAATAAGTCTTCAGCGCTTACTGAAACGACGGCCCTATTATCCAATAAGGTCTTTCTTAAGCCCAAGGTGAGGTTAGTATAGGGATCTTGTATATACGAGCCGAACAAATAATTTGACATATGGCTAAAAGTCACCTCGCCGCTAAAAGTGCCGTCGGCCGAAAGGGTCAAGTAGTTGGCCAAGTAAATAAAAAACCCATTGACTTCGTTAGTGACTTCCTGATTTCCACATTCTTCCGCTAAAAAAGTCTCGTCTTCATGAAAAATGGAAGTGTAAGCATATAAAAACCAAGGGTTGGCGATGCTCTTGCTTACCGTGAAATCCAATCCATAGGAAGTGCTTGACAACACATTTTGCCGGGATGCCCTTAAAATTTGGTTTTCATTATCTTGAAAAACCAATCTCCTACTGATGAAATTTCCATTATCTCGGTAATACAAATCAAAGAAATACTCATTGTTCAAGGTATAATTCAGATTAAAATTGTTACTGATGTTAGGGACCAAACGTGCATTACCCTCCAAAAAATCATTCTCATTGATAAAGTATCTAAAAGGGTTCAAATCGTTATATCTCGGACGTTCAATTTTTCTGCCATAATCGAAAGCAAAACTGTGCTTATCCGATAGGGAATACAAAAAATAAAGGGAAGGGAAAGGTTCAAAAAATTCTTGCCTATTAATCTCGCCTAGGGATAAGGAATTTCCCAAGGCATCCGTATATTCTCCCCTAATACCGAGTTTCATCGAAAACTTTTCCCATCCTTTGAAATAACTCAAATAAGTAGCGTATATACTTTCACCGTATAAAAAGTTGTCGGATAGGTCGGTGTTTACGCTATCATCAGTTCCTACAAAATCGGTGTAATCTATGTTGCTTTGAGAATCGACATTCGAATATTTTAAACCAGCTTCTATCGAAGCACTTCCTAAGGGAGAAACAAAGTCCAATTGCCCGGTAAAAATATCAATATCTTGAAGTGCATTGGTTTGAAAGCCAAAATTCCTGAGAAAATTGCCTGAGTCATCAAAATAATTGGATTCGATACTTTGCTGAAAATCCTCATCAAAACGCGTATAATGCCCGTTAAGGGTAATGGATGCCCCAGGTTTTTTGAAATTGTGGGCATAGGTTAAATCAAAAGCAAAATTGGTGTTGTTTTCTATGGAATTCCCCGCGGTCGTAAACGTGGAGTCCAGTTTGGTTTGTGTATTGGCTATGGATGCAAGAAGGGTACTGTTCCTTTCTTGATCATTATTTAATACAAGATTTGAGGCCAGGCTAAGGACATTTCTTTCATCAAATTCATAGTCCAAATTGGCATTTACATTGTGGGCATCTGAACGCTTGACGTTATCTTCATCTATCGACCACCTCGAATTGACAAGATTGTTTTCATCAAAAAAGTTAATTCCTTTTTCTTGACGGACGTTCTCTTTTCTAGGGTTGTAAGAATAGTTGGCAAAAAGGTTGAGCTTCTCCGTCTTATAATACTGGCTCGTGCCTATGCTATACTTGGGGAAAATGGCTTGGGTAACGGTGCCATTGATACTGGCCTTGTAGCCTGGAACGATATTCTTGCTGGTCACAATATTCAGTATCGGACCCGACTCCGCTTCATATCGAGCAGGAGGATTTGGAATTACCTCCACGGATTTTATATTGCTTCCTGATAATCCTTCCAGCAAATCCTGTATTTCTTGGCCGCTCAACTGCACCTTTCGGTCATTAAGATATACCGATGCATTTTGCCCACGTATGTGAAGGTCTTCTTGATTGACGATGACACCTGGCGTTCCTTTCAAGATGTCCCAAGAGCTACCCTGTGATACTACAGTATTCTCTACTTGAAAAACCAAGCGATCGGCCAAGCGCTTCAACTTAGGCTTTTTGGCAGTGACGACCACTTCATCCAACGTTTCCGTTTTTAGTAGAATAATCAATGCTCCCAATTTTACATCCGCTTTGATATCCAAGGCCAAGGGTTTTGATCCCCTGCCCACATAACTCGCTTGGAGTAGATAAAGATTCGGCTCAACACCCCGAAGCAAAAAGCGGCCGTTTTCATCAGCAGAGGTTCCCTGAACAAAGGTCGAGTCTGCCGAACTCAATAATAAAATATTAGCAAAAGGTACCTTTTCGTTCGAAGTGTCGATGACCTTTCCCGAGATTTCAAAAGTTTGTGCCTGGCACAACCCTATCGTAAAAATTAAGGTCACAAAAAGCAGCCGAGTGATGTTCATTCAGTATTTGGGTTGAAAACAAAGCTAAAAAAAATCAATAAAGCAAGTTAAAACCATAGTACCTCCTCGTATCGTTTTACCTTTTGTTGTTCTTTATTTTGGTCTTTCGGAGTCAATATTGCTAGTTAGCATAAAAAATAGAGGTCTCGGGGTCAATAAAACTGGTGTTATTTTGTTCAAGAAATCATCGCTCTTCTAAGAAGACCAGTCGTTCTTTAAAAAATCTCAAGGCTTGTTAAAATATATACCAGGAATTCTCCGTAAGCTATTGCACTACATATTCGTTTTCTGCAAAGTGCAATGCAAATTAAGTATTGACCTATCTTTGCAGCTAAAATTGCCTGCTGAATGAAGCACATTCGTAATTTCTGCATTATCGCCCATATCGACCATGGAAAAAGTACCTTGGCCGACCGACTACTCGATTTTACCGGTTCTGTAACAGAACGTGAAAAACAAGATCAACTTTTGGATAATATGGATCTTGAACGCGAGCGCGGTATCACTATTAAAAGTCATGCCATTCAAATGGAATATGAATATGAGGGCGAAACATATGTGCTCAACTTAATTGACACTCCGGGGCATGTTGACTTTTCATATGAAGTTTCCCGCTCTATAGCAGCTTGTGAAGGGGCTTTGTTGGTGGTTGATGCAGCCCAGAGTATCCAAGCACAAACCATCTCCAACCTATACTTAGCACTTGAAAATGATTTGGAAATTATTCCTGTACTGAACAAAGTAGATCTGCCCAGTGCCAACCCGGAAGAAGTTACAGATGATATTGTGGATTTATTGGGATGTGACCCGGAAGAAGTGATTCCGGCCAGTGCAAAAACTGGAATTGGTATCGAGGATATTTTAAAAGCCATTATCGAAAGGGTTCCCGCACCGGAAGGAGACACTAATGCCCCTTTGCAGGCCTTGGTTTTTGATTCGGTCTACAATCCGTTCAGGGGCGTGGAAACCTATTTTAGGGTATTGAATGGAGAACTGAAAAAAGGGCAAAGAATTAAGTTTATGGCCACAGGCAAGAATTATTTTGCCGACGAAATTGGTACACTGAAACTGACGCAACTTCCAAAACCCAAAATATCTACAGGTGATGTGGGTTATTTGATTACGGGAATAAAAGATGCCCGCGAAGTGAAGGTCGGTGATACG
Source organism: Croceivirga sp. (assembly GCA_050042945.1). Lineage (GTDB taxonomy): Bacteria > Bacteroidota > Bacteroidia > Flavobacteriales > Flavobacteriaceae > Croceivirga. The sequence continues at coordinate 24,821 of JBHJJC010000089.1, read as the reverse complement.
ATTACCTTGACTGAAAATCCGTCAGAAGCTGCTATCGCTGGTTTTGAAGATGTCAAGCCCATGGTATTCGCAGGAATTTACCCGGTTGACACAGAAGATTTCGAAGAGTTACGGTCGTCAATGGAAAAGTTACAACTGAACGACGCCTCTTTGGTCTTTGCCCCCGAGAGCAGTGCTGCACTTGGCTTCGGTTTTCGATGTGGCTTTTTGGGAATGCTCCATATGGAAATTATTCAAGAGCGGTTGGAACGGGAGTTTAATATGACAGTAATCACAACGGTACCTAACGTAAGCTACCATGCCTTTACCACAAAAAATCCTGATGATATCGTTATCGTCAACAATCCGTCAGACCTTCCTGATCCCTCTACGCTCAATCGGGTAGAAGAACCCTACATCAAAGCCACCATCATCACAAAATCTGATTTTGTAGGCAATGTGATGTCACTTTGTATTGATAAAAGAGGTCAGATAACGAACCAAACCTATTTGACCACCGAGCGAGTTGAATTGACTTTTGATATGCCATTGGCTGAAATTGTCTTTGACTTTTATGATCGATTGAAGACCGTTTCGAAGGGTTATGCGTCTTTCGATTATAGCCCAATCGGAATGCGGGTTTCCAAATTGGTTCGGGTCGATATTTTATTGAATGCCCAACCTGTGGATGCACTTTCTGCCTTGGTACATTTTGACAATGCGCAGACTATCGGTAAGAAAATGTGCGAAAAACTGAAAGAACTCATTCCACGTCAACAATTTGACATTCCCATTCAAGCGGCAATCGGTTCAAAAATAATTTCAAGGGAAACCATAAAAGCATTGCGTAAAGACGTAACCGCCAAATGTTATGGAGGAGATATTTCGCGTAAGCGAAAGTTGCTCGAAAAACAAAAGAAAGGGAAAAAGCGTATGCGCCAGGTAGGGAATGTAGAAATACCACAACAAGCCTTTATGGCCGTGTTGAAACTAAACGACTAAACAAAAAAAGACCTCTGAAGGAGGTCTTTTTTTGTTTCGGGCATATTCTTTTATTCAACCTCTCCGAATAAGTCGGTGGCATTACAAAAAGTTTCAATGTATTCAGAAGGGCTTAAGCCATCCAAATCTTCAGCAGTGAGGGTAGTGGTTTCTCCAAGGGCCGTTACCCTTACCGTACCATCACCATTGTCACAAAGTTCGGTAGAAACTGTCAAAACATCACATGTTCTGCAGTCTCCTCCGTTGTCTTCATCATCTTTTGAACAGCCCGTAAAAGCAAAAAGTGCTGCCAGCATTACACTGGAAATTGTTTTTTTCATGGTCATTTATTTAACTAACTATTACATCGTCAAAATTAGACCGTCACGAAGGGCTTTCTAAAAACTTGTTGTCAAGCCTGTATTTTATGTGGTAAAGAAGAAGTTCTTACTCATCTAGGAAAGAAATTTCAGGGCAACTCATTCGTCATTCTTCAAAATCAATGGGTTTTCCCAAATAAACCAGCTTGCTCCCTTCTTTGATTTCACCCATTTCACTGCTGAAAGCAGGTATTATCTCCAAGCTGTTGTCAGGCATTTTTAAAAAGATGGGGATACTGTTTTCATCGGCCTGTGTCATTTTCATCAATACCCCAAAATGCCCTGAATCCTTTAAGTCGATTTCATTAATCGATGGATACTTCCGAGCTGTCTCTGTGAGCTTGATAAAATCATCGGTATGTGAAAACAGGCCATCTTTCGGATTGTTTTCTGGGTCATTCATTTCGTCAGAGTCCACCAAACGAAAAGACCCATTCTCGCCAAACTGGTCTTTGAACTTATCTATGGCGAAACGGTTGATGTCAGCATTTCCCGTAAGGGCCATCAAATACCCCACATCATTCAGTTCAATGTTATCCGTTAGGTTATCGGAATAAATATTGGCTGTCAGTGCTTCAATACCCAGCTTTTTTGATTTGGCGATATTGGTCTCGTTATTGTCAATTAAGACGACATGCCTATTGTTCTTTTTAAGGTAACTTCCAATGAGCCTAGACACTTTTGAGGCGCCGATAATCAAGATACCTTCCGATTTTGTCAAAAATACCCCAATCAGTTTTGCAAAAAGACGCGCAGTAGTGGCATTAAAAAGTACCGTGCCCAAAACAATCATAAAGACCAAAGGCGTAATATATTCTGCACCCGGTTCACCTTTGGCCAACAACTTTGACCCAAAAAGCGAAGCAATACCCGCTGCAACAATACCCCTTGGGCCAACCCATCCTATAAATAGTTTTTCATTGAGCTTGAGTCCTGATCCTTGCGTGCTCAGTAAAACTCCCAACGGACGAATAAGAAAGACCACAATCAAAAAGAGCCATGCCGTATTCCACGTTTTTAGTAACTCTAAGTCCTTAATATCGATATTGGCCGCTAGAAGTATAAATAAAATGGAGATCAATAACACACTCAATGATTCTTTGAAATACAAAAGTTCTTTTAGATTGGGCAGGTTCATATTCCCCAAAACCATACCCATGACCACCACGGCCAAAAGTCCCGATTCATGTGCAAACAAGTCCGACTCCACAAAAACCAAGAGTACTACCGATAGCGAAACCACATTCATTAAATAATGTGGAATCAAGTTCTTTTTAATGGCAAAAGCCAAGGCATGGGCAAAGGTGAAACCGAATGTCGTTCCGAAGAGTAAAATTTTACCAAACTCAATCAAGGCGGTTTGCGTAAAAGCACTTCCTTCCCCAACGCTAATAAACTCGAATACCAAAACCGCCACCAAAGCACCGATGGGGTCAATTAAAATCCCTTCCCATTTTAAAACGGCAGAAACATCCTTTTTCAACGGAATATTCCTCAATATTGGCGTAATTACCGTAGGGCCCGTGACGATAATGAGGGCTGAAAAGAGAAATGATAATTGCCACGACAAACCAAAGATGTAATGGGCTGCAACTCCAGCGCCAAAAAAGGTCACCAAAGAACCAACGGTGATCAACTTGGTAATTACGGGACCCACATTTTTTATTTCAGAACGTTTTAGGGTCAGGCCTCCCTCAAACAGAATGATGCTTATCGCCAATGACACGAAGTAATACAACCCGTCACCCGGAAAAAGTCCTTTTTTACCATTCCATATCGGTTCGATGAGCTTAGCGCCATCATCGGTGTAAAGTGTTGCAATTGGTCCCACCATTAAACCGATTAAAATCAGCGGCAAAATAGCAGGTAATTTTAGTCGCCAGGCCACCCATTGCGCTATAATTCCTAAAATGATTATTCCCGCTAATTCGAGCATACCACTTTTTTTGGTAAAATAGGATTTTTATTCCAATCCTGATGATGATTTCATGCACACTACTCCCTCTTTTTTTAAATGAAGTCTCCCTTTAGTCGTGTTTTGTTAAAAATGGACTAATAATTAGGTGTTTTTAAGGTGATTATAGTCGTGTTTGTTATTTTGGGCGACCTTATAGATTTGAATGCAGCTTTATCCCATAGAAACGGGCAATTTTAAATTAGATGGAGGGGCTATGTTTGGTGTAGTGCCAAAAGCACTCTGGACAAGGACAAATCCTGCCGATAAGAACAATATGATAGATATTGCTGCACGGAGCCTTCTAATAGAAGACGGTGACCGTCTCATTTTAATCGATACGGGATTGGGCAATAAACAATCCGATAGGTTTTTTTCATTTTATCATCTTTGGGGCAACTATTCAATGGACGCTTCCCTAGAAAAAACAGGTTTTCATCGTGACCAAATTACTGATGTCTTTATGACCCATTTACACTTCGACCACTGCGGCGGAAGTATTCAATGGAACCAAGACAGAACGGGTTATGAACCAGCTTTTAAAAATGCGACCTTTTGGACCAACGAGGCGCACTGGAAATGGGCTATACAACCTAATTCTAGGGAGAAGGCTTCCTTCTTAACAGAGAACCTATTGCCCATGCAAGAAAGTGGTCAATTGAGATTTGTGGAAAGGGGCAATACTACCTTTCTTGAAAAGAGCGAACTGGGTTTCAGTATTTTATTTGTCGACGGCCATACAGAAAAACAAATGCTTCCGCATATCAGCTATAAAGGGGCGACATTGGTCTTTACCGCAGACTTGGTCCCCACGGTTGGTCATATTCCCCTACCCTACGTTATGGGCTATGATACCCGACCTTTATTGACCCTCAACGAAAAAGCCCATTTTCTTGAAAAGGCAGCAACAGAAGATTATATATTGTTCTTTGAACATGATGCGCACCATGAGCTCTGTAGCCTAAAGCAAACCGAAAAAGGGGTTCGCCTGAATAGAGCCCATACCTTTACTGAATTCTATACATAACATTTGAAGATTAAAATCCATTTAATATGAATATCCATAAGTCATTTATCCTCGCCGCTTCTACAAGTGTTTTAGTGGGATGTGGAGCATCAAACTTAGTTTCAACACCAGTAGCCAATATTGATGCCGTTCCTTTAAAAGTGGACGAGCTTTCCGAATCTGAAAAACAGCGATGGGGTCATGCCGATTTGCTTGCTGATACCATTCCTGGAATGAGCGTCGACAAAGCCTACAAGGATATTATTGGTAACAAAAAAGGCAAGACCGTAATTGTAGCTGTGGTGGACTCAGGAATTGACCTAGAACACGAAGACCTTGATGATGTGCTCTGGACCAATACGGACGAGCGCCCAGGAAATGGAAAAGATGATGACAATAATGGCTATATCGACGATATTCACGGATACAATTTTTTAGGGGAGGCTTACAATGAACAATTGGAATATGCCCGCATGTTACGACTCGGCGTAGGTGACGCTTCAGCAAGGGCAAAAGCACAATTAACTTTAGATGAAGAATACCCTCAGGCCGTTCAAAACAAGCAACAATATGAGCAAATCCTTCAAGTGGTCAGCAGTGCTGACGATGCCGTAAAAAAGGAACTCGGTAAAGATTCGTACACCAAAGAAGAGCTCATGGCGCTCAATCCGCAAACGGAAGAAATGAAGCAAAATGTTGGTGTTCTAAAGCAAATGTACCAGTACGCCGAAACAATTGATGAGGTAAAAAAAGAGTTGACCGATGGCATTACCTACTTTACCGAGCGAGCCAACTATAATTTGAACAAAGATTTCGATGGTCGCAGTGTGGTTGGAGATGACCCCTATGATTTTAATAGCAGGGGCTATGGTAATGGCAACCCAAAGAACCGGGTTGAAGATGAGAGCCATGGAACCCATGTGGCAGGTATCATTGCTGCCGAACGCAAAAATGGCATGGGCGTTGACGGTGTGGCCAACAATGTTGAAATTATGTCCATTCGCGCCGTACCCAATGGTGATGAATACGATAAAGATATAGCGCTGGCCATTCGATATGCTACGGATAACGGTGCAAAAATCATCAATTGTAGCTTTGGAAAGTCATATTCCCCTAATGCCGAATGGGTTTATGATGCCATTCGATATGCCGCTTCAAAAGATGTGCTCATCGTACATGCTGCTGGCAATGACAGTAACGACCTTGATGACAACAACAATCCGAACTATCCGAACGATCACAAATTTTCTGGTTCCGAAATTGCGGATAACGTTATTACTGTAGGGGCATTGGCCCCAAGTTACGGCTCAAAAATGGTAGCCGTTTTCTCCAATTATGGCACCGCCAATGTGGATGTTTTCGCTCCAGGAGACAATATCTATTCCACTATGCCTGGCAACGCCTATAAATTTCAAGGGGGTACCTCAATGGCAGCCCCTGCAGTGGCCGGAGTTGCGGCTTTGGTGCGTTCCCACTATCCAAGTTTGACGGCAGCCCAAGTGAAAAAGATTTTGATGCAATCAGGTCTGAAGACCAAAGCAACGGTTGTTTTGGGCGGTGACACTGAGAACTCCAGACCATTTTCTGAAGTTTCAAAATCAGGTAAAATGGTGAACGCTTACAATGCTTTAATTTTGGCCGGTAACCTTTCAAAAGGTAAAGCTACCTTAGAATATAACGCAGAATAATTATGATTAACCTAGTAAAAAAATTAGTTTATCTCCTACTCTGTGGAATAGGTACCCTTATCGCCCAAAACAATACATCTTACTGGCAACAACATGTCAACTACACTATGGAAGTGGATATGGACGTTGAAAATTTTCAATATACCGGAAGTCAAAAGTTGGTATATACCAATAATTCTCCCGACACATTGAACAGGGTCTATTACCATCTGTATTTTAATGCTTTTCAACCGGGGAGTGAGATGGATATTAGACTTCAGAACATCAAAGATGGCGATAGACGAATGCTGGCGGACGGTAAAAGTAGAATTGCGCCCTTGACGACAGAGCACCAAGGTTACCTACAATCAGTATCATTGAAACAAGATGGTGTTTCGATAAACTTTTCTGAAGAGGAGACCATTTTGGTGGTTGATTTGATTGCTCCCATTCCGCCGGGTGGTACATCTACTTTTGAGATGGAATTCAAAGGACAGGTGCCTGAACAAATTCGCCGTTCAGGAAGAAACAGTAAAGAAGGTATCGCCCTTTCGATGACCCAATGGTATCCTAAAATGGTCGAATACGATTTTGAAGGGTGGCACCCAAATCCATACATTGCCCGTGAATTTCATGGAGTATGGGGCGACTACGACGTAAAAATCACTATTGACAAAGACTACACGATTGGTGGTACCGGTTATTTGCAAAATCCCGAAGAAATTGGTCATGGCTATGAAACTCCAGGCACTAAAGTAAAGACTAAAGGCAAAACCCTGACATGGCATTTTAAAGCCCCTAAGGTTCACGATTTTGCGTGGGGCGCTGACCCGGAATACGTGCACGACATCCTTAAAATGGAAAATGGACCTGCTCTTCATTTCTTTTACAAAGACAAAGAAGAAATCAAAGAGAACTGGAAAAACCTACAGGCCAAAACCGCTGCGGCCATGACGTTTTTCAATAAGAATATTGGTGAATACCCCTATAAGCAGTATTCCGTGGTTCAAGGTGGAGATGGTGGTATGGAATATGCGATGTGCACCCTAATCACCGGAGAGCGCTCTTTCGGAAGTTTGGTCGGCGTAATGGCACATGAGTTGGGCCATTCTTGGTTTCAACATGTGGTCGCAACGAATGAAGCCAAATATGGCTGGATGGATGAAGGTTTCACGACTTTTATCAGCAGTTTGTGCATGAATGAAATAATGAATCAGGGTAAGGATAATCCGTTTTCCCGTTCTTATGAAAGTTATTATGCCTTGGTGGGCGTAGACCAAGAAGCACCACAAACGACCCATGCCGATCGCTATCACAACAACTTTGCTTATGGTGTTTCAACGTATAGTAAAGGTGCTGTATTTTTATCTCAATTGGGTTATGTTATCGGTCAAGACAAGCTCATGGCGACTTTGCGAAAGTTCTTTGAAGATTTTAAGTTCAAACATGCCGTGCCCAATGATATCAAGCGAACCGCAGAAAAAATATCTGGTATGGAGCTGGATTGGTATCTTACCGATTGGACCCAAACCACCAATACCATAGATTATGGTATCAAAGAGGTGGTGGCCGAGGGAGACAAAACCAAAATCATCTTTGAGCGAATTGATCTGATGCCCATGCCATTAGATGTACTTGTAGTTGATGCCAATGGTAACCAAGAGACGTATTATGTTCCATTGCGTATGATGCGGGGAGAGAAAGAAAATCCTTATCCGCAACTCAAAAGAACGGTGGTTGAAGATTGGCCTTGGGCATATCCCACATATGAGCTTCTTCTAGATATGCCGCTTTCAAATTTAGCCGGCTTGAACGTTGACCCTTCACAACTGATGGCCGATATCAATCGTGAAAACAACATTTGGCAGGCGACAGAGTGATTATTGCCTTGGAGGGATTGTTCTCCCTGTTTACGAATACCATAGATTAATCCTAACTTGCAGTAAGCAATTGTTCCCTTGAGGGGACAATCCAAGCCTTCAAATATTGAGAACAAGAATGAGCTAAAAAAGAAGATGGCAGACAAACGCTTTCTTTATTCTCCCCTTGAAGGGAAAGCTCTCAAATCAAACTTAAGCGTGGAATTTAAATTTCCCAAAGAGCAACGTTTAAAAAGTAAGAAGCTTATTGAACTGCTTTTTTCTAATGGGAAATCCATTACCGTGTTTCCCTTAAAACTCATTTACCTGAAAACCCCACTGCCTGCAAAAGTACCTTTACAGGTTGCCGTAATCGCGCCCAAAAAACATTTTAAATCCGCGGTCAAGCGCAATCGTATTAAAAGGTTGCTGCGTGAGGCCTATCGCTTGAACAAGGCTTTTATTTTTAACAATATGGAAGCACAATATGCGTTGGTGATTTTATACCTTGGAAAGGAAATGCCCAATTTTTCCAAAATTGAATTAGGTGTCAAGACCCTTCTATCAAAATTTCAAAAACACATTATCGATGAAAAAACTAATGTCTAAAAAGTTTATCGTTCCCTTTTTGGCCATGTTCCTATTGGTTTTGGGAAGCAGTTATAAAAGTGACTTTTTCGAAATCGCCAAGCAGATTGAAATCTTTACCACACTCTTCAAAGAGCTCAACATGAATTATGTGGATGAAACCAATCCAGGGGAGCTGATGGATTCGGCCATAAAGAACATGCTCAACGAACTGGACCCCTATACCACATTTCTCAACGAGCAGGATGTGGAGGGGTATAAAATTAGAAATGCAGGAGAATATTCTGGAATAGGCGCCTTGGTGCGCTCGTATGACGACAAATTGTTGATTGTAGAGCCCTATCAAGATTATCCTGCTGATAAGGCAGGGCTTAAAGCGGGAGACGAAATCATTCAAATTGGAGATATCAAGGTTGCCGATTTTGATGATAATGCCAGTGAATTGTTAAAAGGGGCCAATGGCTCTTCAGTAGAGGTGACCTATACAAGGCTTGGCCATACCCAAAAAACAAGCATCAGAAGAGAGGGTGTTGAGGTTGATGCCGTGCCCTATTATACGATGGCAGATGATAAAACGGGCTATATAGTACTTTCTCGATTCAATCGAAAGGCATCAGGTCAAACCAAAGCCGCTCTTGTCGATTTAAAAGGACAAGGAGCGGAACAATTAATTCTTGACTTACGTGGCAATCCGGGCGGTCTACTTTCAGAAGCCATCAACGTGACCAATCTATTTGTTCCAAAAGGAGAGCTCATCGTGACCACAAAATCGAAAGTCAAAAAATTCAATCAAGAATACAATACCAAAAATCAGCCAGTAGATACGGAGATTCCATTGGTAGTTTTAATTGACGGCAGTAGTGCTTCCGCCAGTGAAATTGTTTCCGGCGGGCTTCAAGATTTTGATCGAGCCGTGGTTATGGGAGCTCGAAGTTTTGGAAAAGGATTGGTACAACGTCCTCTTAAATTGACTTACGGTACTCAGCTTAAGGTCACCATCTCGCGTTACTATACCCCTTCTGGCCGATGTATCCAGGCACTTGATTATTGGAATCGCGATGACGAAGGGAACGCTGTAAGGAACACTACATTCAATCAGTTCAAGACACGAAACGGAAGAATCGTCGAAGATGGTGGTGGCGTTGTACCTGATGTTGAAATTGCCTCTATACAGACGAATACCCTTATTGACGCTTTAGAAGACAACCAAGTAATTTTTGATTTTGCCACGAATTTCTTTCACAATAACCAATTTGCTACGGTTGATGATTTTTCATTCTCTGAATCAGATTACAAGGCGTTTAAAACCTTTGCCAAAAAGACTGATTTTACCTTTAAAACAGATACCGAAAAACTATTGGAAGAGCAATTGAACGAAGACGAAACACTCTTGGGTACAGAAGTACAGAACAGCTATAAAAATCTCTTGCTTACCATTAATAAGGGAAAGGTTGAAGCGTTGGACACCTACCGCACAGAAATTAATAAAAAATTGACCGATGAATTGGTAAAGCGGTATTTCTATCGTCGGGGACTTTATGATTATAGCGTAACACATGACGAGGCCATCCTAACTGCCGTTTCATTGCTAAAAGATGATTCAAAATACAATGGTATTCTTGACTAAACCCTGCAGTACTATAAAGGGAGGTATCCTTTTTTTCTTATTTGCTTTCTCTTCTTTTGTTGTTGCAAGAAGTTTTTAAAAAGGGGGTTGTTATGGATTCCATTGCCGTTATGGGAACAAAAAATGAGTCATTTGCCCTATACCTTCCTATATCCTTTGATAGCACCAAAGCGCTCCCCATTTTATTTGTTTTCGATCCTGCGGCAAGAGGTAAAGCCGGATTACTTCCATTTATTGAAGCTTCAGAGCGACACAATATCATTCTGGTCTGTTCGAATAATTCAAAAAACGGTTCTTTCGACATAAGCTTCTCTGTAGCAGACCATCTTTTCAACCATGTTTTCCAGAACTTTAAGGTGGATACTGACCTCATGTTTCTATCTGGGTTTTCAGGAGGATCACGGCTTGCTTCTGCAATTGCGGTCCTATCTGGTCAGTTTGCGGGGGTCATTGGGTGCGGTGCAGGGTTTTCTCCAAACCCCATGCATACCCCGTCTGGACTAAGTAAAGATTTTCTGTATGCGGCCATCTGCGGAACTGAAGATATGAACTACAGTGAGTTACTTAGGAATACACAATATCTCGAAAAAATCAAGTTTGCCAACACACTATTCTCATTCAACGGAGGACATCGATGGCCAGACCAAAGGGAAATCACCCGCGCATTTGACTGGCTCTTTATTAAGAAAAACAAGATTCAACAAACTCAAGGGTTGACCCATGGTGCCTTCTCATCAGATTACGATTTGACGCAGGCTTTTTTAAAGAACGATGAGCTTCTTTTCGCCCAAGAAAACTATGAAAGAATGCTCGGTACCTACCCTCAATATTTGGGGTTGGATAGTATTCGAAAAAAAAGCGCAGAACTGGTCAGCTCAAAACCGTTCAAGGCCGCCTTGCAAGAACGTGATGGTGCCCTGATACAGGAGGAAAAGATAAAAAAAAGATTGTTCAGTCGTCTTCATCGCGATTTGGACGCTGAAAATGAAATACGCTTTAAATGGTGGGAAAACGAGGCAAAAAAGCTTCATCAGATTGAAAAAGAGGGGTCAAAGGAGGCCAAACGAATGGTTGCCCGCATCAAATATGGAATTGTGGCAGCAGTGTATGAAAAAGGCTACTCAAAGCCCAAATTAAGGGCAAACAAAGACTTTCATAATCAATTGATACGGTCATTTCGTGACATTTTGTATCCCAATCCATAACAAGACCACCCAAGACGGAACGTTACCGTTGCTCGAACACAACCGAATGCGCAGAAAACTGTTATTTTTAACACATGCAAAAACTCGGGGTTTGTGAACTCTTTGCTGGGGTTGGTGGATTTCGTCTTGGACTGGAAGACACGAACAGATTCGAAGTTGTATGGAGCAACCAATGGGAACCATCTACCAAAACCCAACATGCTTCTATGGTCTATGAAGCACGATTTGGTTCCCAAAATCATTCCAACGAAAATATTGAGGAGGTCTCGACCATGGCTATACCTGACCACCAAGTGCTGGTAGGGGGTTTTCCCTGTCAAGATTATTCCGTGGCCACTACCTTAAATAATTCGAAGGGGCTGTTGGGTAAAAAAGGGGTGCTGTGGTGGTCTATCCATCGCATTCTCAAAGAAAAGGAAAACAAGCCCCAATACCTGATTCTAGAGAATGTTGACCGTTTGTTAAAATCGCCAGCCCCTCAACGGGGTCGCGATTTTGCCATAATGCTCAAAGGGCTTTCCGATTTGGGATATGCCATTGAATGGCGGGTTATCAATGCCGCAGATTATGGTTTTCCCCAGCGCCGAAGAAGGGTTTTTCTTGTAGGATACCATAAAAGTTCTTCAATTTATAACACCTGTTCAGATGATGACGCGAACGACTGGCTACGATATAACGGTGTCTTGGCAAATGCTTTTGCTACGTCCTCTACCGTGCTAAATAGGTCTCATTTTAGGTTAGAAGGAGCTTTAGTCACCCTTTCAAATCGATTTAATAATGATAAAACCTTGTCCCCATTCCAGAATACTGGAATTTGTTTCGAGGGAAAAGTAACAACAGTAAAAAGCACACCTGAATACGATGGAGCGCCGCCGAGTTTAGCTTCCATATTGCAAAATGGGGAAGTCACGGATGATTTTTTCATTCCCGAAGAAGACCTTCCAAAATGGCAGTATTTAAAAGGGGGGAAAAAGGAGGTCCGTACGACCAAAGAGGGTTTCCAATATCATTATGCTGAAGGAAGTATGGTCTTTCCCGATGCGCTTGACAAGCCTTCACGCACTATTATTACTGGGGAAGGTGGAAAGTCTCCTTCACGTTTCAAGCATGTGGTTCAGACTCCAAAAGGCCTTAGACGGCTTACCCCTGTAGAACTGGAGCGATTAAATGGGTTTCCGGATAATCATACCAAACTAGAGGGAATTTCAGATACCAAACGTGCCTTTTTTATGGGTAATGCCTTAGTGGTTGGAGTGGTAAAAAAAATAGGGGAAGCCCTGATTGCTAAAATGGACAAGTGAACGCAAACCAAGGAACGTTTCATGAAGACCTTCGGAAGGAGAAACGCTTAGCTTCTTTTCTTGATGAACAATATCATAAACACCTTAAAAACTACCGTTTTGCCCGTGAAAAGACGCTCTCTAAACAGCATAGGGGAATCGATGTCGTATTCACCCATAGAATAACCCATAAAAGCTTCCTAATTGATGAGAAGGCGCAATTAGACTATCTTAATGAAGACCTGCCCACTTTTGCCTTTGAATTGTCTTATTTAAAAAACCGAGAACGAAAAAAAGGCTGGTTGTTCGACACCTATAAAAAAACGCAGTTTTACGCATTGATAACAGCCATTTATACCGATGTGCCCAACTGCTTTACATCCTGCAAAGTTACCTTGGTGAACCGAAATTTACTTTTAAAACATTTAAGTACCATTAAACTTAGTGAAAAGACCTTTTCCCAACCTGAAAAACATGGCAAACATGATATAGAACAACTGAATCCCAAGACAGAGGGGTATTTGTATTTCTCCAAAAAAAATAAGGCAGAACAACCCTTGAACCTCATCTTAAAACTCGATTACCTTCTTAACATAGGAGTCGCCAAAAGATTGGTCTAGCCATAGACCATTTTAATATGGGGAATACCATCTTCGAGATATGCTGGGCCGATTTCAACAAAGCCGAGATTTCTATAAAATTGTTTTAAATATTCTTGGGCCGAAAGTTCAATTATAGACACGTTTACTTCATTGAGAAGGTGTTGCATTGAAGCCTGCATCAATTGATTGGCCAGGCCCTGTCCACGGTGGGTTTTGGCGACCACCACCCTTCCGATAGCGGCATTTTCAAAGTAATCGTTTGGTCGAAATAGTCGGGTATAGGCTACCAATGCTCCATTCGATTTGCCCATAACATGTATTGCTTTATCGTCTTTTCCGTCGATGTCTTGATAAACACAATCCTGCTCCACTACAAAAACCGCACTTCGCAGCTGTAAAATATCATACAGCTCTTCTTTGCTCAATGCTTCAAAGGATTTTGTAACAATCTCCATCTCAATATTTTTTTATGTTTTCGACCGAACCTATCATTTCGTTTGTAACATCTCGCTGATTTCTCTTTGCAATGCTATCGCGATGAGGTGATTTGAATCAATTTTGACTACTCGGTCTATAAGTGCCATGGCTTTTTGAAGACTGTCTTGGGCCTTTAATATCTCAACCCGCAACTTCATATGGCTGGTATACGTTGAATCCAGCATTAGTCCTTTGAGGCCTTCTGCAAGCAAAATCGCTTTGTCAATATTGCCCAGTTCCAATTCAAGGCTAGCAGCATAACGTAAATAGAACCCGAGCTTGGCCTGTCTTTTTGTTGTCAAGTGTTTTAAGGAATCTAAAGCCACTTTTGGTCCATATGTTAAGTGAAGCCATTCAATATATTCTGCTTTGACATAATAATCTTCTGGATGGCGATGGATAAACTCCTTAAAATTTGATAGCGCCGTTAGGCGCCTTCTTTCATTGAACTCGGCACTGCTTTTAATACCTTTATCTCTTTGATTATACCCTTCTATGCTCAATAAATATACCTCTAGAAGTAGATTTTCATCACTATTGGTATTTCCCTTTGCTTTTATTAGTTCATATTGCAAGCCTTCCCGCTCGGCAACATTACGGGTAATTCGACCTACCAAACTTTTGCCCAACACATAATTGGAATCAAACTCAAGGGCCTTTCGAAAGGATTGTTCAGAAGCCGTCCATCGGCCATTGTCTAAAATTTCATGAAATCCATTTAAATAGTAATATCGTGCCGAATCGTTTTTGGTACCATAATCAAATCGCCTGGTTTCCTCTTTTGAGGTACAGGAAAGAATAGACGCTCCCAGAACCGTAATGGTAATGGGAATAACCAGAAGATAAGGTGTAATGATTTTATTTTTCAATGACTGATCGTATTGGTTTTACTCCAATTCTAAATCGGAACGTTGATATCGAACAAAACCATCTTTGGTCGGCAATTGCTTCTTCAGCTCCCAATACCGAGTGGCGTCATTTAGAGTTTTGTTTTTATTGTCAGCGAGAAAATCCCTTGTATATTGAGCAAGCATATTGTTGGCCGCAATGACCCTTTTAAAATTCGGGTTTTCTTTTCGTTTCTCGAGTGCTCTCCATTGATCTGCGGCATCAGATAGTTGCTTTCCAACATTCGATTTGACCCAATCCATAAAATCGCTATGACAAGAAAATGCATCCCCAATTTCACTCTTCATAAAACGTCTAAAATTCGGACCAAAAGTAACATTGTCGGTTATTACCGTTTCAAGTGATAACTCTGCTTTGGCCCAATTAAATTTAGATTGTTTTTTTGGTTTTCTAGGTGTCGCCTGTACCTTTCCACCATTATCAAGTGCGAATATAATCCTATCCCTCAAGTCAAATTTTCTTCCGTTCGTGGGTAGTCCGGCCCGTTTGCATATATCAACCATTTCTTCCTTAAGCCAGTACCATCTATTAAACTCACTTCCTGTCTTTATTTTTTCAAATTTTGGTCTTGGCATTATTACAATTGGAATTTTACTGGCATACAGTGGTTTTGTATGGTTGTGGGATATCTGTTTTCGGTTTAGCACTCTTCATTCCATCAAGAATTTCAACGCCTCACAGGTTTTACTGGGTATAAATTCGATGAGTTGGTAATCGGCCAATTCGTTTTCCTTAAAAGGGTCTTTTTCAATGATTTTTTCCAACTCAGATTTTGACGCGACATTTGACAAAATGATTCCGCCCGTTCTTGGAATTTTTCGACCTGAAGCCAAGAAATTTCCAAGTTCATATTGCTCATTTAAAAATTCAATATGCGCTTCAATAAACTGGTCAATTTTTTCAAGTTCAGTTTTATAGGTCAAGTTTACAATGAACATTGCTATTTTTATTTTAATTCGTTTTTAATTTCGATTTGGGTTAAACCCAGGTGGGATAAGCAACCTTACACGACGCGGAGCCCTACACATTTTGTAGGACATAAATTTATACTTTTCGTTGACGGTGTAATTATAATTCAAAGGGCTTCTTTGGCAATCCATTTTCCCATGTTTGGCGCTTTATAAGTTTTCATTTTAGTGAGTATCCCCTCAATTTCGTCGCTTACCAAAACCATTTTTCTGTTGGTCTCCTTTAAAAGTCCTTTGTCTACCGTATTATCCAAGAAATTTATAAGATTATCGTAAAACCCATTGACATTCAATAGGCCAATTGGTTTTTTATGAAGTCCCAATTGCCCCCAAGTTAACATTTCAAAAAGCTCCTCCAATGTTCCAAAGCCACCTGGCAAGGCGATTGCCCCATCACAAAGGTCATTCATCAGGGTTTTTCTTTCATGCATTGAATTTACCAATATCAGTTCGGTTAGTCCACTGTGGGCAATTTCTTTTGATTGAAGAAATTTTGGCAAAACACCAATTACTTTTCCCGAATTCTTTAATACCGCGTTTGCAAGTGCTCCCATCAGTCCCACCTTTGCCCCTCCATAGACCAATGTAATGTTCTCAGACGCTAATTTTTCTCCAAGCCGTTCTGCTTGCCTTTCAAAGCCCTTATCATTTCCAAGACTTGAGCCACAATAAACGGTTATTTTATTCATTTGATTTTTGGTTCAGTTTATTAAGCGCATAACCTTGCCACATATCACATCTCTCTGACCTCAAGCGTTGAAGATTGGAAGCAAATGCTACGGAAATATAAGAAAATGATCGGCGATATGGTAGTTGGAATATTTTAGGTTGAATTGGCATGCTAAAGGAACATCTGTTGCACATAAGTAGTAAAACCATTTATGGCCGGTATATCATCATTCTATTGGAATCAAGAATATAAGAGATGACCACCAAGCGAATCTAAATTCCTAAAAATCAATAAACCGTTGCAGCTGTATATGGTTGAAGGCCTCTAGCCAAAAAGCCTTGTTTTTATGTCGATATGTGTTTTGTACTTATCCTTCGGCTTTGTGCATTATGTTTTAATTACTGGCGCCCTGTATTCTTTGGTTTTTTTCTTTCAAATCAGTGATGGCTTTAAGGATATCATTTTTATCAGCTTCTAAATCGCCTACTACACTTCTAAAAAAAGGTTGCCTTTCATTCAGATAATTCAAATCGTAGTCAACTGGAATACCTATATTTTCATAGCATTTTCCGTTATTATCCATATAAATTTCATTGGAAATTGCGAATGACCAACCATTGGGAAGTGTTTTTTCCAAGGCCGTTGACATTGCTCCCGACGTATTTGCACCTATTCTCTTGACATTGTTCATTGTCATGGTTGCAATAGTGAATGATTCTGCAGCACTTCCGGTTTGTTGGGAGGTTAGAATATAAATAGGCTTGGTATAGGCATTGTCTTTGCCATTGATAAACAAAGGTAGAACAGGCGTGTATCCCGTTCCATTTTTCAATTTTTGGGTGGCTATTTGTAATCTTTCTGCTGCAATAAATCGGCTCAATATTTCGAAACTTACCGCATCTTGACCTCCACCATTAAACCGAATATCTATAACGATTGATTCCATATCAGAAAGGTCTTCCATTACGTTATCCATTAGTTCCGATACTGCGGCAACCTCTTTGTTGATATAATCACCCTCATACATTTTATGAAAGGTCTCTACATAGGCGTCCACATAACCAATATCTTCAATTAAGGTTTTGGAAATCGCTAAGTCAGCATATAACCACATTGATTTTACAACAATAAATCCAATATCATTGGTCAACTTTCCCCACTGAATGAGCCAAGAATCTTCGGTAAATTCCTCTTGCATATGGTGTTCCGCTACCTTTTGGGCAACCTGAAAATCTCCATATTCTGGAAGCGCTTCAGAATCAATATCTTCAATCTGCGCTGACTGTTTTTCAATGGTTTCATAAACCTCATCGGTCGCTTCAATAAAGGCGTGGTTATCATTTAGTATTTCTAATGTTTCTTCAATTATTCGATAGAGTTTTACATCAGAAGGGTTTTCTGTAAGTTTCTGTTTTTGCGTCTTGTACAATTGATTCCAATTGATATTGTTAAGCTCAAAGAAGGCATAGTTTTCTTTTACCGTCTTGGCAAAAACCTCAAAATTGTACAGAGGGTCTCCATTGTTATGTTCGGTTATGTCATGACATAGGTCAGGTAGATTGTTCTTTGTGAATTTATAAGTAATAACTCCTTTCTTTAATTCAAGGGTATCATTTCTTAAGGTCAAAGCGTTTTGTAATTCTTCAAACTTTCCTTTTCTACCGGGTAAACAGGAAATAGATGTAATATCAAAAAAACTATAGTTTGTACTGTCTTTAATTTGTAAAACCCAACCGGAGCCGACGGATTTCCAAGTTCCATTCGCTGAAAAATTTTCCTTATCAGATTTGCGGTTACAAGAATAAATACCCAATAGCACAATAACTAGCAATAAGATTTGTCGGTGCATTATTTCATTTTTCTTTAAGGACAATTGCATTTTATTATTGTTACAAATCACGTTTGATACAATACACGATAAGTCTTGACAGTTCGTAAATTAAGGGGATGAACATCGATGTCGTATTGCTTTGCCAAGGTGCTGAAAAGCGTATTGCCGATTACGTCATGGATTGGTTTTTAGTGGTTTCCCTCACCACCAAGTGAAATGACCGATGTTTTCTTGTTCGATATAAAACAGTTTACACACAATTACATGCTTCGTAGCTATCAACGGAATCTCTTATTCTTTAAATTCCATTAACTCTTTATTGACCTTTTGCAATAAATTTTCCGCCATCGTTTTTGCATTTAAATTATTTCGTTCGGCAAGCCAATAGTGTTGATTGTGTAAACTCCGCAAAAAGTATAAGTATTCATCATCGTTTTTAAGGGATTCAAAGTCATTGGGTGTCATCTCTATGGCCAAATCAGCTGGGACATCTGTTTTGCGGAACAAATCATAATTGCCACTATAAAAAGCTTTAAAACGGGTGTTAAAAAGATTTGCACTGGCGCTATTGATAATTTCATCATATCTGTTTTTCTGAATGATGAAATCGGTGGTGGCAAATGAATAATAACTCAATATGTCGTTTCTAAGATCTTTATTCGAAATAATCTCAAATCCCACGGATTTCAAATTCTCGAATATCTCTAGTTTAATCACAGGATTCCATAAATGTGTTGTTCTGCCAAAGTGGTATTTTAATGAATCTTGATACTCGCCATCTTTCTCCATAAAATTTAGTAGAAACTGAATGGACGACTTTGCCTCATTAAAGACGTTAATGTGAAAATCATGGGTCAATAGGTCTTTTTTAAGGCTTATTCTTAAATTTTCGAGAATGGCTTCCTCTTTCTCCCTTTGCTTGTTATACTCACTCCAATTATTAATCTGAAGTGCAATCAAAATGCCTATGACCACAAGAATTATTTCGCCGATTGAATAGACCAGATAACTAACAAACTTATCGTTGGAGAGTTGTTTTTTCCTGATTTTTCTAAAAAATTTTATCATTGGCGTTCATTCGATAGATCTAAAATAAGGCTATTCATTTCGTGTTGCCTTAATTTAGAAATATTTAAAAAGAGACTGAAAAACAGGGTTGAATTATCGCTATTGCTGTTTACCGTTACTTTTCATTTTCTTCTAGTTCCAACCATTTTTCATACAAGACGACCATACTCCCCCTTTCAGGACGATATTTCCCAGGTAGCTTTCCTATAAATTCCAAATAATGTCCGTCAGGGTCAGAAAAATAAATGGCTATCGCTGGAATATTCGCAAAAACCATTGGCTTTTCTGAATCATCCCCAAAAAAATTCCAGAAACCAATTTCATGGGACTTTAGAAAATCAATAGATTCATTTAAAATCCACTTCCAGTCACACTCAAAGGCAAAATGTCTTAAGTCAATTTCATCTTTTGGTTTTTCCCAAAGCCCTAAAAATGATTGTCTCGGTTTATCTCCAATCCAAAACAAAGCTGCTCTTCTTTCCTCTTCGTAAAGAAACTGTTCTAGTTTTAGAACATGAGTATAAAATTCTATCGAACGTTCAAGATTTTCAACGAACAAATGGGTTTCGAAGAGTCCTTTAATCATTTTTTATGTTTTTCTTAATGCCAAACAGCGATGTTGTATATGATGGGTTTTGCCTCTGAAGCGCAATCTTTGATTACGAGAGGAAGGCATAAAAAACAGGGAATGTCCGCTCGGCTTTAAAGGTAATTGATTCCAGTAATTCAAAGCTGTGAACTCCTCACGCAATTCATTGTTGGTACTTATTTCGTTGTTTTCTTTTCTCAAAAGGATTCATTGATCATTGATAAATCCGGATGTAATCAACTATCATTGGGCTTTCGACGAAATCAGGCTCAATATCAGGCTCAATTGCAATATTTAATATTAAATAATAATCAGAATCGTAGGGCCATGTGTCTGTGTTCTTAATAGATGGTTGGTATTGAAAATGTTCAACCCCATCAACACTAAATATCATTTTCTCTTCAGACCATTCAAGGCTGTATAGGTGAAATTCAGTTGAAGCACCATTTATTTTTTGACCGCCAACATTCACAACGTTATAACCAGAGCTTGAACCGTTGTGTAAGGCGCTAGAAACGTAATCTTGATTCTTGCCCCAATGTTCAAGTATATCTATTTCACCACAAAAAGGCCACTTAGTCGTTCCAAAACCTTGATTGTCCCAATATGCCCCATCTTCATCAATATTTTTATTGAGCATCCAAATAGCTGGCCAAGTACCTATCCCTTTTGGAAGTTTTGCGCGGATTTCTATTCGGCCATAAGTAAAAGCAAACTTTGAATTTAATCTCGCCGCCGTGTATTGTTTTGTTTCTCCTTGATCATCAAATGTTTCTTTTTTGGCAGCCAAATACAAACAACCCTCTTTGAGGTATGAATTATCGACTCTGTCAGTGTAATGTTGAATCAAACCGCCCCACCAACTGCCACCTGGCGGAAGCATGGTCTGATGAAACCATTTCTCTTGGTTGATTGCGCCTTCACCATCAAATTCATCGGACCATACCAAAGAATTGAACTTTGAATTTAAACCAGTGGTTTTATTTTCTTTGGGAACTAGAGACGTTCCTTTTATAACATTGAAAATAAGGAATGATGGCAAAATTAGCCCTGTTATTGATAGCGCAAAGACTTTAACCTCTCTTGTCATAAATAATTGAATTTAAATGCTTTTCCAAAATGAATGGCCTTACGGGCCGCCCTACACTTGGTCAAGTGATTTGATCTATCGTACCTTGTTCACTGGGTTTGCCGAAGTGAAGGTACGTAAAAAGACATATGGGAACATAGGCCGTACCAACCGAACGCCGCGACCTATAGTCACTCGCGAAATAACCAGTGACAGGGAATAAATTGCGTTTAGTCTGTTTGTTAGGGACGTTGCTTTCGCCGAAGCGATTCAGATAGCTATCGGGATGGACACATACCTTAATTTACACTTATTGCAATTTGGAATGGCCATTCGAAATGGCTGGAAACAAACTATTGTTTATAGTTATAGTGGTGCAATCGTACTTTGTTTGATTAGTATAGGGCTTGTTTCGGTTTCAAATTCAGTATTGTCTTCTTGGACAATCTTGATTTTAAATTTTAGTTCCTCGTTTGAATTAATCGTTTCATTAAATTCAATAAACCAATCAAATGCCAATAAATATCCTCCATTATTCATAATATCCAACCACTCTTGAACAGTTCTTCTACGATTATCAGAATCGTTTGTAAATCCGATTTTATAAACATCTAATTTTTCATAATCAATAGGCTGACCAGCATTTGTATTCAAAATACGCTTATCACACGTAATTGAGAAATCAAGAATATCAGACTCAAGCCCTTCAAAAATATCTTCACAGTCCAGTGCATATGCAGCATTCACCATAAAATATGGGTTGAAAGTATTGTCGGCATAAGTCTCTTCAAAAATTGTTAATCTAATTCTATAATTTTCCTGCGAAATACATTCTTCCGCACTTTGTTCGGTTTGAATATTGTGATTTTTTACTTGTAACCCGGTTATTCGGCTGTAGAATACAGTAGAATCGGGACAACAGGCAATTACTATGATTTGAATGACCCATAGAAGAATGAATGTTTTCAACGCTTTTTTAGTCATTAAAATGCCTATTTTTTTAAGGATTTATATTCCCTGATTAACTTATTTAATATACTTATACCATTAACTGCCCCTGCTATTAATGCCCGTCCAAATATAACCTTCAATGTGGGCTGGCTTTGGCCAGCTGCAGACTGTTTTTTGTTGATTATTGAAGTTAGGAAAAAATGGCCAAGCAATAGATATGGGTTATCGCCATTGTTCTACCCCGTTTATTTTGCTTTTTTATTTAATAAATCCATTCCCTTTACAAGAACCTCATCTTTATGCGTAGTGGTTTGATTGACATAATTTGTTGGAATATATTTCTCTCTTGGCACTCCATTTACGTGATACAATTTTGCAACAGACAATCTGTAACCATACGCTTGGTTTTTAAATAAAAACCCATTCATTTCACCAGCAAGTCTTTCCATTTCTGAACCAACAATCTCAGCCCTTCCCATTCCTTCAAAACCAATAGCAAGTCCTTCCCCCATACTTCCGGTCCATCATCCTACCAGTACCACAACAGGTTTTTGATATTGAACGCCCCTTGGGCTAACATACTCCGTCCAGCTTCTTTCAACTATATCGCTTCCATTATACTTCTCCAATATCTGGTGTTTTTGATATGGTTTTTTTTCTTTGATAAACCGTCCCATTATTCCCCTTGCCACATAAGAGTTCCCTCCATCCACAGTATTTCTTAAATCAATGATTAGACCTTTCGTATCCTTTAATTTCTTCAGTGTTTTGTCAAATTCATTTATCAAATTGTTATTGCCCAACGAATTATTTATTCTTATTATTCCAATATTGTTTTCCTTTCTTGATGTTAAAAGTTCATCTGTTTTTCTTTCCTTAAGTTCCTCTAAATTGAATTCAATAATTTGGTTCTGGACTGTTCTTAAAGTCAGAATTCTTGGTTGATTGTATCTTCCTGATAGTATTTTATTTGATATCCACTCCTTGACGGGTTTTGACTTTTTGTTGCTGCAATACGTAGGAAATTGTTCTATAGCTATTTCAAAATCTTCATTATTTATTTTAACTACTTCGGCACCTATTAAGTCATGATTTAGGTTTTCCAACTGCGTTTGCCAAATATTCGAGATGATTGCCTTGTTACTTTTAATAGAGACATAAATGGGTGAATACAAGCGGTAAGAGGAATTTCTATTGGTGTTTAATGTTAGGTGACTGTCATAAAATTCATCTAATAGATATTCAAAAAAAAGAACTGTTTCCTCTTCCGTTTTTATGTTCGGTATTTGATTTTCATAATACGATAAAAGGCAGTTTAAATCGACATTTTTGTCTTCTAGATATGGATAATACTTTGAAATGTCATTTAAAATTTGATATAGGTCTTCTTTTATTTTGTCGTGGTCAATACTATCCTGTGCAGACCCCAAGCTAAATACTACTAGAAGTAAAATTGTTTGTATTGTTTTTAGCATTTGTTGATTTTTACATTGTGTTGAATAGCCTCGGCTATGATTTCGCTGTAGAATCAGCCGTTAATTAATACTTTTATTTTGGTATGGCACAAAACCACAATGAATTATGGTCTTTGTTATGTGCTTTTGTTTTTCCTTTTCCCGGTTTTATTGGGTCTGTAATTACAATACCCGTTTTCCACATATTCAATTTTGTGTTCCGATAGAAGTTGCACAATCACCTTTCTTGTTTCTCCTTCATTAAGTCCAATCTTTTCTCCTAGGTCAATTTCATTCAGCGTTCCGTTATCTTCAACCAAAGCTTTAAAATATCTGCCTTTATCTTCCATAAATAGTTTGTTTTTTTACTGCTATCATCATGTGTGGGCTGAAAGGCAAAAGATAATTATCATTTTCTGTGACTTTAATAAGTTCTAGAAGGGTTCTTTGCTTTTTGTCGTTTAGCATATTGGCAAAATAATCTTTGTCTAACCAAGCCATACCCTCAACTGCGTACATATTCAGGCATATTAATTCTTGATTTATAAATTCGTCTTTTAGTTGTTCAGGCCTGTGATAATATGCTTCGGCTAAAAGCCAAGGAAAATCATCCGGTGGATTGTGTATTCCTGTTGTTAATTCCTCTTTACACATTTTAAAAAACGAATCTTTGTGAATTAGGCCATTTAAAAGCCCCGCCAAAGTAGATGCCGTATAATTGATAGCGAAACCCAGTATGATCCCACCATTTTTCAAAACCCGTTTAGCTTCGCAAATCGTTAAATCTCGATCTTCTTTGTTCTGAAGATGGTAGAGGGGGCCGTGCAATATTATGAGATCTGCATAATTGTTTGAAAACTCCAATTTTCGCGCCTCACCGACGTGAACCGAAAACTTGTTCTTCAAGCTTTTACTCCTTTTTTGGGCGATTTGAATGTGTTTAAAAACCGGTTCTACCAAATGGACTTGATGCCCTTTTTTTGCAAGCCATCCTGAATATTTACCTGTTCCGCCACCAACATCAATTATTATTGAGGGGGTCGTTGGGGTATATTTTTCTATGAGTGACTTAATTCTTTCAAATTCAAAAACACCCATTCCTTTGTCAAGTCTGGTTTCTTCGGAAGCCTTATTGTAGAATACTTCTATATTTCTGCTTATTAATTGTTTACTATACATTCTGAATTATGGTATAATCATCACCTATTGAAATATTGAACACATTTCGGGGTGATAAATCAATCGATTTTAACCAATTGATCGTATTTAAAATTGGATGAAATAACTGGGTATTATTATCTGCGCATTAAAAATCAGAAGACTTCTATACACTAATTACTCGTTTCTGTTGAGTTTGTCTTTCTTTAAAAGACTCAGATAATATGTCGAATTAATAAAACAGATTATAAAGATAGAATTTTCAAATTAATCCTTTTTCATAACCGTTGGTTTTGATTGTAGATGGCGGTGCGGCTAAGGGCTGTGGCCCGCGAACATTTTTTATTAGGCTGAAGTTGGGAAACCAGAGCCAAACGTTGGCCATGGGACATAACGTTTGTTGTACATTGGTTTTTGTACGTCTCAACTAGGATTGTAAATTCCATTAAACAGAACTATTCTCCATTTATCGGGATCTTCATATGTTTGACTTTTACCTTTCCAATATGGGTTTTCGGGTTCCACAGGTTTTATTCCCATTTTCAACAA
>JBHJJC010000088.1:0-41708 GCA_050042945.1 Croceivirga sp. | reverse complement strand
ATGGTACTGCTGAACAACAAGATACATGGTTGCGACCCTTGCTGGAGGGAAAAATTCGTTCAGCATTTTTAATGACCGAACCAGAGGTGGCCTCCTCGGATGCTACCAATATAGAAACATCGATTGTCTCCGACGGTGATGATTATGTGATCAATGGAAGAAAATGGTGGTCTTCAGGGGCTATGGACCGAAATTGTAAGATTGCCATCGTGACGGGGAAGACTGATTTTGATGCACCTCGTCATGTGCAACAGAGCATGATATTGGTTCCTATGGATACTCAAGGACTTAAAGTGTTGCGTCCACTATCGGTCTTTGGGTATAACGATTCCCCAGAAGGTCACGCAGAAGTACAATTGACCAATATTAGGGTACCTAAAGAAAATCTATTGTTGGGAGAAGGCCGTGGTTTCGAAATTGCACAAGGGCGATTAGGTCCTGGTCGTATTCACCATTGTATGCGCCTTATTGGTATGGCACAGCGTTCATTGGAAATCATGGCAAAACGCACTTTGGAACGCAAACCATTTGGTCGCACCCTAGATACCTATAGTAGCATACGACAAGATATTGCAAAATCAGCATGTGAAATTCAGCAAACTCGTCTATTGGTGCTCTCCGCAGCGGATAAAATGGACCGTTTAGGGAATAAGGAAGCAAAAGATTTGATTGCTATGATAAAAATTGTAGCTCCAAGAATGGCGCTTGATATTATTGATAGGGCCATTCAGATTTTAGGAGGTAAAGGGGTGGGGAATGACACCCCATTGGCACACTTTTATGCCGCGGCGCGAACGTTACGTCTGGCCGATGGGCCCGATGAAGTACACATGAGTCAATTGGGCAAAAGCATCATCAAAAAATACACCTCAAGATTATGAGTACCAATCCCATATAACCTGTTCGCGAAGGGGAGGAGTTACCTGATGATAGCTTAAAATCGTTTCTGTATAACAATCAGTTAATTCAAGATAAGGGAAGTGAGCTACAAGTACACCAGTTTTCAAATGGCTATTCAAACCTAACGTATTTACTGAGCATTGAAGGGAAAGAGTACGTTTTGCGGCGCCCTCCGTTCGCCGCTCCCAAACGGGGTCATGATATGGGGCGCGAATATAAAGTGCTCTCCCAACTACATCCAGTATTTAATAAGGCTCCAAAAACCTTTATTTTCTGCGATGATACTGGCGTGTTGGGTGCGAACTTCTTTATCATGGAGAAGGTGCAAGGTGCAATTTTGACCGCAAAAGCAGCGCACAAAAAAGGGGTTTTGCCCAATGAATTCAAAACAATTTCCAACACTTGGTTGGATGCCTTTGTCGAATTTCACGGTATCGATTATAAGTCCGCTGGACTGAAAGATTTAGGTAGACCAGAAGGTTATGTGGCCAGACAGGTCACCAATTGGGGCAAACAATATTTCGCCGCTGCAACAGATGATGTGCCAGCAGCGCAGAAGGTGATAGAATGGATGGAGAAAAACCAACCCACCCATTACGACCATACGTTGATACACAATGATTTTAAATACGACAATGTGGTCTTCAGCGATGATAACTGGTTATCTATCTCGGCAATTTTAGATTGGGAGATGTGTACCCTAGGTGACCCATTGATGGATCTAGGCACCTCACTGGGGTACTGGACCACCGTTGATGACGCTGACTTCATGAAACAAGGCCTACCATCGCCGACGGTTATGGTAGGTAACCCGTCTCGAAGTGATATTGTGCAATCATACGCCATAAAAAGTGGTCGCTCGGTTGATAAGATTGTTTTTTACTACGTCTACGGATTGTTCAAAATAGCGGTTATCGCTCAACAGATATACTATCGCTACAAACACGGTCATACCCAAGACCCTAAGTTTGCAAACTTAAATAAGGCTGCGGCCCTTTGTTGCAATAATGCTTGGCGGGCCATTCAAAAGAACCAAATTGACAATCTCTATTAAATGGAAACGTATATCAACCCAAATCCTAAGGAATTCCAACGATTCAAAGAAGAAGTTGGAGATGGTCCCGTAACCATGTTAAATCTCTTAAAGTATAAAGCGGTTGTTGAAGAAACGGGCAAATCAGGAAAGGAGGCCTACAATGAATATCTAAATACGGCAAAATCATTCTTGGAAAATGTCAATGCCAAGGTTTTGTTTTTTGGTTCACCAAAACATATGTTAATTGGTCCGGTTGAAGAAGAACTTTGGGATGCTATCATCATTGTTCAATACAATTCCTTTGCTGACTTTGTTCGTATGGGTAAGGCAGAGGGGTATCCTTATCACCTCCGAGTCAGAGCTTTACAGAATTCTAGATTAATTCATTGTAAACCAAACTAATAAATATGAATTTAAAAGATAAAGTAGTTGTTGTTACAGGTGCCGGAAGCGGTATCGGTAAGGCCACGGCCAAACTATTTGGTGCACATGGGGCCAAGGTAATCGTTTCTGATATCGATCAAGATAGTGCCAGGGCCGTTGCTGATGACATATTGATGGCCGACGGCAAAGCCAATATGGTCAAGACTGATGTTACCCGTTTCGAAGAGGTGGAATTATTGGTGAATCAGATTGTTGAAAAACATGGCCAACTCGATGTGATGGTGAATAACGCAGGAATTGGCGGGAAACAGCAACGAAAGACGGCAGAGCATTCCAATGAAGATTGGCATAATGTTATTGCCGTGAACCAAACTGGGGTCTTTTATTGTATGAAAATGGCTTTGGGCCAAATGATGAAACAAGGTCATGGAAATATTGTCAATGTTGCTTCACTGGCAGGTCTAAAACCATCTGGAAACAACTTATCTTATTCTGCTAGTAAGTTTGCCGTGGTGGGAATGACAAAGTCCGCCGCCTTGGAATATGGTCGTAAAAATATACGTATCAATGCCGTTTGTCCTGGCTTTACAGAATCTGCCCTGTTGGATCAGCTGTTGTCCGTAAGTCCTGATATGGGTGACAAACTCAAGCGGTTTATCCCTATGGGTAGATTTGGTGAAGCCAATGAAATTGCTGAGGCCATATGTTGGTTGGCCTCTGATAATTCAAAGTTCATCACTGGCCAGACCATAACACTAGATGGTGGAAATTCCCTTTTATGATGTCTTATGAATACACTTAATATCCATACAAAAGAAGGGTATACCATCGTTCAAATGAAGCGGGGTAAGGCCAATGCCATTAACTTTGAAATGGTCAATGAATTGAGCCAAACATTTCAAAGCCTTGAAAATGATGATAGTGTCAAAGGGGTAATATTGACAGGGCAGCCCCACTTTTTCTCTGCAGGATTGGATTTGGTTGAATTGATTCAATATGAAAAAGCCCAAATGGATGGATTTTTCATCGCTTTTGGGTCACTTTATGGGCAACTGATACGATTTAAAAAGCCTTTTATTTCAGCTATTACGGGGCATTGTCCTGCGGGAGGCTGTGTTTTGGCGGTTACCTCAGACAATCGTTTTATGGCAGAAGGCTTGGAATATGTCATCGGGCTAAATGAGGTCGCTGTGAATATCCAAATCAGTCAGAACCTAACCGAAGTTTATGCGTATTGGATAGGGTCTGGTCTGGCACACCGCTATATTTTGGAGGGAAAACTTTTGAATGGACAAGAGGCGCTGACAGCAGGTTTGGTCGATGAGTTGCTTCCTTTAGAAGAGGTATTACCAAGGGCTGAAAAGCAAATGCACCATTATCTAAAAACAGATTTTGATATTTTAGTCAATACCAAACATAAAGTAAGAAAGCACCTTTTGGACAAGTTGGACCAAAATCCTGCAGAGTCGTTAAAAGAAGCCTCAGCCCTTTGGTGGAAACCAGAAATACGAACTAAAATGGAAGCATATGTACAAAGCTTCTCAAATAAAAAAAAGTAGAAGCGAATTGCATTACACTTGAATGATTAGCAGAAAAACGAAAACTAGGCTTTTTGTAGTCTTATTAATTGGACACTTTGTATTGATTTGTTGTTTTGTAATGAAATTTTATATCCAAGCAAGTGAAGGTTTGGGGAATGCTGTTGTAGAATCAAGTAAGGCAATACATGAGATTTTTAAGGAAAAAAATTAAAGAATCCAATAGTAAAGATTCCATACAATTGGAAAAACAACGAGTGGATAGTCTAAACAACCTAAAAATAGAACACGACAACATGAACAAGCAACTATTATTCGTAAAGAGACCGGTAGGTGAAGCTGGTGATGATACTTGGAATTTGGTCTCTAACCAAGTTCCAGAACCAAAGGAAGGTGAGATTTTGGTCAAGCAACACTATATTTCATTAGATCCGGCAATGCGCGGTTGGATGAACAATACAAAATCTTACATAGAACCTATGGCCATCGGTTCCGTAATGCGGGCTGGCTCGGTAGGCGAGGTGGTTGCCTCAAGTAACCCAAAGTTTACCGTTGGTGATTTTTTGTCAGGTACTGGTGGAGTGCAGCAATTTACGGTTACTGATGGAAAAGGCTACTATCCAGTAGATCCTAGATTAGCCCCGTTGCCCACATATATAGGTACATTGGGCATGCCTGGTATGACCGCGTATTTTGGCATTCTTGAGATAGGGAAAATAAAGGAAGGTGATGTGGTCTTGGTCTCAGGTGCCGCTGGAGCAGTCGGAAGTATTGTTGGACAAATTGCCAAAATTAAAGGCTGTACCGTGGTTGGAATCGCTGGTGGAGCGGATAAATGTAAATATGTAATCGAAGAGCTCGGATTTGATGGGGCCATTGATTACAAGAACGAAAGTGTCCCCAAAAGGTTAAAAGAACTATGTCCAAAAGGCATTGATGTTTACTTCGATAATGTTGGAGGCGACATTTTGGATATTGCCCTGACACGCCTGCGTATGTATGCGCGTGTGGTCATTTGTGGTGCTATTTCCCAGTACAACAATAAAATGGCCATTAAAGGCCCCAGTAATTATCTATCACTTTTGGTGAATCGCGCAACCATGCAGGGTATGGTGGTGTTTGATTGGGCCAAACGCTATGGAGAGGCCGCCCAACAAATGGGTATGTGGATGGCCCAAGGAAAACTGAAAAGCAAGGAAGATATCTATGAAGGCATTGAAAACTTCCCAGAAACTTTTTCCCGTCTCTTTAGCGGTGACAAAATGGGGAAATTGGTATTGAAGGTTATTGAAGACTAGTTTATGACATTTTTGTCATTTCTGCGTAGGCAGTAATCCATCAAGAAGAAATAATATGGGTTCTCCTTTATTTAAAATGGTAAAGGGTAAGAAATGAAAATATTGGTTTTGTTAATCATATCGAACTTGATTCAGCATCTTATCATCTAATAATATGACCCTAAAATAAATGAAAGGTGATATATAAATCAATCGGTAATTGATAGAAATGCAATGAAAGCAATTCGATGTAAAAGCTACGGTGCACCTGCAAATTTGGTGTTTGAAGAAACCGACAATTTAGAAGTTGGCCCAAAGCAGGTTTTGGTCAGTATGAAAGCCTGTGGCCTTAATTTTCCGGACACCTTGATTATACGGGGCCTGTACCAATTCAAACCTGAATTGCCATTTACTCCTGGCAGTGATGTAGCGGGTGTGGTAAAAGCAGTAGGAGATGGGGTAAAACATGTCAGTATTGGGCAAGAGGTATTTGGTTTTGTGCCTTATGGCGGGTTGGCTGAAGAAGTTTTGGTGCACGCCAATGCGTGTTTTCCTAAACCTCGCCAGATGGATTTTGAAACGGCGGCCTCGTTTCTAATGGCCTATGGTACTTCGTTTCACGCCCTAAAGGATAGGGCAAAGTTAAAAGAAGGAGATACCCTTTTGGTACTTGGTGCTTCTGGGGGTGTTGGCCTGGCTGCTGTAGAATTGGGGAAGTTGATGGGCGCAAAGGTTATCGCAGCGGCCTCCACAGATGAGAAATTAGAATTGTGTAAAGAATACGGAGCTGACCTTACCCTGAATTACGAGAAAGAGGACATCAAAACAACGGTAAAAGAAATGACCTCCGGCATAGGTGTTGATGTGGTCTACGATCCGGTGGGAGGTAATTATTCTGAATCTGCCCTACGTGCAACAGCTCGTTATGGTAGCTATTTGGTAGTGGGTTTCGCTGCTGGTGATATACCTAAAATTGCTTTAAATCTTCCCTTATTAAAAGAGGTAGAAATCGTGGGGGTTTTTTGGGGTAGCTTCGCCATGAAAGAACCGCGGGCCAATATGGAAAATAGTATGCAATTGATGAAGTGGCATACCGAAGGTAAATTAAGACCGCACATTCATAAAACGTTTAATCTGAAAGATAGTCCTTTGGCCTTGGAAGAAATGATGAAACGAAAGGTTATGGGCAAGTTGGTGGTGACGGTATAATTAGAATTGAGTTAGAAATAAATAACAATGGGACCTGAGCAATTACAATTCTGAATTTGGAATTAGGGAAAGTCTTAAATCTAATATCTATAAAGAATGCGATTAAAAAATAAAGTGGCCATTATAACCGGTGGCTCGCGAGGAATAGGTCAAGCCATTTCGGAGTTGTTCGCAAAAGAAGGGGCTACGGTAATCATTGTTGACTTACTTCCTCAAGGTGAAGAGGTTGCTAAGAAAATCAATGCCGCAGGTGGTAAGGCTGAATTTCATTCCGTATCGGTAACGGATAAATCAGCAATAGAGGCTTTATTTGAACAGGTCAGTAAGAATCATGGTACGCTTGACATCCTCATCAATAATGCAGGTATCACCCGTGACCGTACTTTAGAAAAAATGAGTGAAGATGAATGGGATGCCGTAATCGAAGTCAACCTCAAAGGTGTTTTCATTTGTACGCAAGCGGCTGCACCCTATATGAAGGCCAATGGCTACGGACGTATTGTGAGCGCTGCATCAAATGTTGGTCTAAGAGGTAATTTCGGGCAAACCAATTATGCTGCAACGAAGGCTGGGGTGATTGCCATGAGCAAAACGTGGACGGTCGAACTGGGCAAGTATGGTATCACTGCAAATGCTATTGCCCCTGGATTTACCATGACTGATATGGTCAAAAAAATTCCGCAAGAACACTTCAAAGCTATTGAAGCTAGTATTCCACTACGAACAGTGGCTCAGCCAATTGATATTGCCTATGGGTATTTGTATTTGGCTTCAGAGGAGGCCCGATTTGTTTCAGGAACATGTTTGACGTTTGAGGGCGGTACTTCACGATAAATTTTAGATTATGCCTAAATTGGAGCTAAAGGATTTTGAAGAGTTCAAAACATGGGAAGGGAAGCCTCTTCCCGATGGGGATTGGATAAGGGTTACCCAAGAAATGATTAATGATTTTGCAAAAGCAACAGGTGATTTTCAATGGATTCATGTTGATGTCGAAAAGGCCACAATATATTCGCCCTTTAAAAAACCGGTCGCGCATGGGTTTCTATCCTTATCATTGCTTTCAAAGATGTTGGGAGATTTGTTCGTGGTAAAGTCAGCGAAAATGGCCGTAAATTACGGCCTAAACAAAGTTCGTTTTCCGAGTCCGGTTGTTGTGGGTAGCCAACTTCGGCTTTTAGGAGCAATTACAAAACTTGAACCCTACGGAGACATGGGCCTTAGGGTAACATGGAATTGTACCGTGGAAATTGAATATTCCGAAAAGCCCGCTTGCGTAGCTGAATTTATAAGTCTTATGTTTGAATAAAACAAAATGAAGCGACCTTCCAATTTTAAAATAAACCTTTTCACCTTCTTTAAGCTCCCTTCCGCTTGGTGGTGTGGAGTTCGGTTAACGTCGATTGATGAGGTCAGTGCGGTGGCCACGGTGAAGCATCGTTGGTTCAATCAAAACCCCTTTAATTCCATGTTTTGGGCGGTTCAGGGTATGGCTGCTGAATTTACAACGGGTATCCTGGTTTCTACGGCCATTCGACAAAGTGGTCGTAAGATATCAATGTTGGTGCAAAACAATAACGCGAACTTTTCAAAAAAAGCCACAGGGCGAATCACTTTTAGCTGTGATGATGGCCATTTGATTGCAGATGCCTTGAAAAAAACAATTGATACCGGAGAAGGGCAGACAATTTGGATGAAGTCGGTTGGCGTGAATGCAGAAGGAATTATTGTTTCCACCTTTAACTTTGAGTGGACCGTTCGATTAAAAGAATAGCGGCAGCATGTTGCACCGTGATTTTTTCAAAGATTTCGGGTTATATATCACAAGAAATGATAATTGATGGAATCACTAGTAGTGTCTTATTTTTTTGGTAATTTCATAAAAAATATAGTATTAATAACATTAATTAATAGAATTCGTGGGAAAATTTGAAATAAAAAGTTCAGGATCAGACAAATGTATGTTCAATCTAAAAGCAGGTAACGGACAGGTTATTCTGACCAGTCAATCTTATGCCAGTATGGATGGTTGTAAAAACGGTATAGAGTCCGTGCGCAAAAACTCACAAGATGATGCTCGTTTTGAGCGTAAGACGGCTAAAGATGGTAGCCCTTTCTTTACGTTAAACGCCACCAACGGCCAAGTGATTGGTAAAAGTGAAATGTATAGTTCAAAAGATGCCATGGAAAACGGAATTGCCTCAGTAAAAAAGAACGCGCCTGATGCCGATGTCGTTCAACCGTAAGATGTTATGAAGAATTATAAAAGCGGCCTTTGAGCCGCTTTTTTTGTAACAAAACCCGCATTTCGTTAACTAATAAACGAATTCAAACAAAAATCAAAAAATGAACGCACACGAAATAGACTACGAGATTTACGGAGAAGAAATGCAATACGTCGAAATTGAACTTGATCCACAAGAAGCTGTAGTGGCGGAAGCCGGTAGTTTTATGATGATGGATAACGATATTAAAATGGATACCATCTTTGGCGACGGTTCGAACCAAGAATCAGGTGTTTTGGGAAAACTGTTTTCGGCAGGTAAACGGTTATTGACTGGTGAAAGCCTCTTTATGACAGCCTTTTTAAATGTGGGTCAGGGTAAAAAACAAGTCAGCTTTGCTTCACCATATCCTGGTAAAATATTACCTATCGACCTATCTGAAGTGGGTGGCAAATTCATTTGTCAGAAAGATGCATTTCTCTGCGCAGCAAAAGGGGTTCAGGTGGGTATCGAGTTTTCCAAACGATTGGGTCGTGGTTTATTTGGAGGAGAAGGTTTTATTATGCAGAAACTTGAGGGTGATGGACTTTCCTTTGTTCATGCCGGGGGTACCCTGGCCAAAAAGGTTCTCGCACCAGGTGAAACCTTAAAAGTCGATACGGGTTGTATTGTAGGCTTTACCCAAGGCGTGGATTACAATATTGAATTTGTGGGAGGAATAAAAAACACGGTTTTTGGTGGTGAGGGGCTGTTCTTTGCTACACTTAGAGGTCCGGGCACTGTTTATGTCCAATCACTTCCTTTTAGTAGATTGGCTGGTCGTGTACTTTCTGCTATTCCTAGGGGAGGTAAAGATAAAGGAGAAGGAAGTATCTTAGGGACCCTTGGTGATATCGCCATGGGTGACAAAGGTTTTTAGAAAACGGCGGCAAATCGTATATTTAGGATTCCCGTCAAAGCGGGAATTTTTTTCTTTAATCGAATTTATATCGACACAGTCTAACGATTTCCTAATTTCACTAATTCACAGGTTAATCGGGGTTTTAATCAGTAGACTATATTTTAAATGTCCAGCTTTTAGTAATAGGTGTTTTGAATATCCATGAGCTTACGGATTTAAAAGAAAAAGACACATAAATCGGATAGAGGAAAACTTAAAAAACTGATTACGATATACTTTACGTTTTCTGACCAATTAATTTTGTATGCCTTTCTTTAAGAAAGAGATTGTTCTTTTTACAGTTAAAACAAAAACGGTTGTTTTTCCAATACTTTTTTTTCTAGCGCTATATGCTTTTGGTCAAAAAGAAGAGATATCGGTACAAAGGCTTGAAGAAAATATAGACACCTCATTGGTAAAGAAAAGGTATTTCATTTCGGAAAAATTCAGGGAGTTTATTATCAAAGATTTAGATTCTGCTGAGCTCTATAGAAATAAACTGACCAAACTCCCTACATCTGCGGATACCACTATCGCCAAAGAGCTATTTCTAAATTCTACATTCTATTATCAACGTAAAGAATTGGACAGTTCCTTCGTTTTTGCTGAAAAGGCGATAAGAAAAGTAATGGATTTTAAAAACGATTCACTCCGTGTAAAAACATTGGTAGATTATACGGTAGCATCTACAAACAGCAATAAACTCCAGGACTTTTACTTAAGTGTATCGGAAAAACAGTTACGTGAAAAATCTGATACGGTTGAGCTAATTGATTTCTTTTTCCTAGTGGGGAGTCACTACTATATTAAACAAGAATATGTGGATGCATTGCCATTTTTGAGTAATGTCGATTCTTAATCAGATTCCTTCCGCATATAGAACATGAGTACCGTCAAAGCACTTTTTAGAAGAGCAGAAATAATTAAATCTGCCTTTACAAAAGAAAGCTCGAACCTTGCCTTTCAAATGTCGAATGAGGCCTTAAAAATGGCTGAAGAGATTAACTCTCCAGAAGCAATAAATTATGTTAAGGTCCAGCTTGCGGATTTAAGCCAACTGACCCGGAGGTATGAACTGTGCAAAAAGTATATTGATGAGGCCATGGAATATTATATTTCAATTAACAATGTCAACTGGGTATCACGATTGTATTTGGTGGAATCTGGATATTACATAGGACTCGGCAAATTAGACTTGGCAGAAAAATCATATATAAAAAGGCTTGAGTTTATTAAAGATAGAGGAAGTCGTTTAGATGTGGCCAAAGCAAATTACTATTATGGTAACTTTTTAAGAAGAAAACAAGAGGATTACAAAAAGGCAATAATTTATCTGGAAAAGGCAAAATCCTTATATATAGAAGAAGAGGAAACAGTTATAGAGACATATCACAGATGTATCAGGGATTTAGCGATTTGTAACTCAAAATTAGGTCAGTTCAAGGCGGCAAGTACATACTACGGAGAAGCCTATGACTTGAAAGTGGTATTGTCCAAAAAGGCATATCGAAATTTATCGCAAGATTTGGAAACAAAGTACCAATCGGAGAAAAAAGAACAAGAGATACAGCTATTACAAGCGAAAAATGACGCTGTTGAATCACAGCGGATTTACCAAAGAAACATATTAATGGGTGGTAGCGGACTCACTTCCATAGCCGGGGTTTTTCTATTTGTTCTTTATCGTAATAGGCAGAAAACCAACAAAAAACTTCGAGAACTTGATATGGCAAAATCAAATTTCTTTGCCAATATTTCCCACGAACTCCGTACGCCTCTTACTTTAATTGAGATGCCTATTCAAGAAAAACTAAATCAGCCAAGCCTATCACAAAAAGAGCGTAAGGAATACGAATTAATTCTAAGGAATAACAAGCAGCTCATCAATTTGGTAGACCAATTACTGGATTTATCAAAATTAGAATCTGGTAAGCTGGGCCTTAAGATTTCAAAAACAACAATAAAAAGTTTTTTAAAGGCCCAGATTGAACCATTTGAATACCAAGCCAAAGCAAAGAGTATACATTTTTCCAGTGTTTTTAATATTCAAAAAGATGAGGTTTGGATAGATCAAGAAGCATTACAAAAGATACTATCAAATTTACTTTCAAATGCCTTAAAATATACCAATGAAGGAGGACGCATCATGGTTAGTGCTCAAGTAAATTCAAAAGGCGCCACGGTTTGCATAACCAATACCGGGGTATCGTTGACCAATGATCAGAAGAAAAAGATTTTTAATCGTTTTTACCAAACAGATGATTTTAAGCCAGGTGTTGGTATTGGTTTAGCACTCACAAAAGAATTGGTGGAACTACATAAGGGAACGATAACCGTAGATAATACCATAGAAGAACATATTTCATTTAAAATGATACTTCCTTGTAGTAAGTCAAGCTTTAAACCAATGGATTTTTTCGAGAGAAAAGAATCAATAGATGCTAAAACGG
Source organism: Croceivirga sp. (assembly GCA_050042945.1). GTDB lineage: Bacteria > Bacteroidota > Bacteroidia > Flavobacteriales > Flavobacteriaceae > Croceivirga. The sequence continues at coordinate 29,749 of JBHJJC010000088.1, read as the reverse complement.
GATTGATACCGCCCTCTTTAGGGACACAGATTTTCGACGCTGAATTGAGCAAAAATCAAGATCCATCGCGACCATTGCTTCTTATCGTTGAAGACAATGAAGACTTGATGGAGATGTTATATGAAACCTTTAAAAACGAGTATCAACTTCTATTGGCAAAAAACGGGGAAGAAGGTATTTTAAAAGCAATAGAAGCCGTTCCTGACCTCATCATATCTGATGTAATGATGCCCAAAAAGAATGGGGTCGAGTTGGTCGGTGATTTAAAAACGAATGAGTTAACAAGTCATATCCCTATCGTTTTATTAACGGCGAAGGCTGGCGATGACAATAAAATAACGGGAATTAATAGTGGAGCAGATGATTATATCACCAAACCTTTTAATAGCAATTTATTAAAGGCGAAAATAGTAACCCTTTTGGCGAACCGTAAAAAAATGCGGGAACGTTACAGCCAAGAGATTATCCTTAAGCCAAAAGATATTGCGGTTACTCCAAAGGATGAAGTATTATTAAAACGGATACAATCGGTATTGGACACTTTTTTAATGGATTCCTCATTTTCTTCTGAAGATTTTGCGAGAGAATTGGGGTACAGCCGTATGCAGTTACATCGCAAATTAAAAGCACTAACAGACTTATCAACCTCAGAATTCTTGCGTTCACAACGATTAAAACGAGCTTTTCAGTTATTAAAAGAGTCCGATAGCACAGTTGCCGAAGCTTGTTATCAAAGTGGCTTTAATAGTCTTTCTTACTTTTCGACATCCTTTAAAGAGAAGTACGGAGCACCGCCATCTGCATATTTGAAAAATGGTGAAAGTCGTTGAATAGTTTTCTTAAGCTTCCAGTAGAATTTCCTTTAGCACAGTGTGAACTTTCATTGCCATGATGCTCATTTTGTAGGATTTTTACAACAGTATCTACTCTTCTGAGCTGTATGTTACAATACGGCAACATTATGTTACAATACATAAAATCATCTTGATTAGGCCAATTTAGTTTTGGGGAAGTGTTGATGTTTTCTGCAAAAAAGGAAAATTGAAAAACACGAACAAGAGTATCAAAATTTACGCACAATCAAGATGAGAACATCCAAACTAAATTTAAAATTCTTGTTGCTAATAGCTCTAGGAAGTCTAGTAATAATAGCCTGTGAAGGGGAAGATGGTATGGATGGGGCAATTGGTCCACAAGGTATTCAAGGAGAGCAAGGCGAACAAGGGCCCCCAGGCGCGGATGGCAAAGTACCAAGACCTATATATACAACAAGCTCTAGTTTAAATAATGATAGGTTCAATGTAACTACACTTTTAAGTGCTGTAGGACCAGAAGTTTCATTTACCAAGCAATATGATGAATCCATTGTAGAAATTGTGCTGAACAGTAGCTGTTATGCAGGCCTTTTTTCTAGTGATGTAAGCGGGATTCAATTTGAAATTCGTGTAAATGGTAGTAGGGGTTCCTATGGAAATAAAGCCTATATACCTACCACGAACACAACGGATTTTTTGTCGATTCTTGAGATATTCGAAGATTTGCCAACGGGTGATTATGTCGTTCAGGTAAGTGCAAGGGTAAATGGACCTGATGGGGGAGAATCTGTTGGCGTAATTCTGGACCCGGGGGGTAACGGAGGACGTATTATTATCAAAGAAACCTTCTGAACGAGTAGCGTAATTACACAAAGAGAGTCCCTACCCAGCCAAATAGGCTAAAGGTGCTCAGTATATCCAAATTAGCATTCATCTAAAAAATCAAAATAGTGCGGGCCGCAAATAGATAAGTGCGGTTTAAAAATCACCAAATGAAAAATATGAAAATAGCCGTAAAGCACACTAAATTTCTACTGGTCTTTGTGATACTTAATCTTATCGCCTGTTCTCCCGAGGATAGGGAGATGGGCTTACAGGGCGAGCAAGGAACACAAGGGATACAGGGCCCGCAAGGAGAACAGGGTGAAACTGGCCCACCCGGCGCAACAGGTTCTGCCAATGTAATTTTTTCAGAATGGGTTACTGTGCCCAGTGTGGCTTGGACGCCTACAGATGGAGTAAGTTCCGTTCAGAGAACGGCCATTATAACTGCGCCTGACATCACTCTCGAATATATAGATACCGGTCTAATTCTCGCATACGGTAGGTTGAGTCTGTTTGGAAACAACAATGCTATTCCGTTCCCCATTTCAAATGGTCCTTTTCAATTTTCAGTAGGACTGATTACCCCTGGGGAAATAGAAATTTGGCTTAGAAGATTTGATGGAGCAAATTTTACGGTTGCCCCGGGAGACATCCAATTTAGATATGTGATCATTCCTGGTGGCGTACCAATAAGTGGGAAAGCACATCGAACAGATTTTTCAAAAATGACGTACCGTGAAGTGATGGACTAATTTGGACTATCCTATTAATGTCAAGTTCAACGCATCCCATATTGTACAATTAAGAATAACATTAAAAGATAATATATGAAGACAAAGACTCGATTTTTCAATTCCATAATAGTAACACTATTGTTTATTCTATCAGGCTGTTCAGCTGAAGACGGCGACGTTGGACCTCAAGGAGAACAAGGAATACAAGGAAAGACCGGTGAGCAGGGTATTCAGGGACCTCAAGGGGAACCGGGTGTCCCAGGCATAGATGGTGAAGACGGTGAAGATGGAGCGGACGGTGAAGATGGTAATGCAAACGTCTTCTTTTCTGAATGGTTCGACGCCGATTGGAATGAAAGGGATGATCCCGCCTTGAAAATCATGAGGATTCCTGCAGAAGATTTACCCGTTGCAAACTCGGTTTTAAGACTTTCATTTATAGCCGTATATACCAGGCAATTTGGAACCAGTTCCATTTACCAAATGCCAACTAGCGGTCGATGGGAAGATTCCGTGGAATACTCCTATACTTTTGGGGGACCTATTTTGGCCTCTGGTAATTTTGACGGTATTCGCATAACGCTACAATCCACTGATGATGACCTGACGGAAACCCAATACGCGGGTTTTAGGGGTAATCGCTTTCGTTGGGTTATCATTCCACACAGTTCGAGCGTTTCTTCAAAAAATGGAAATTCCATTTTGGAATTAGACTATTCAGACTATGAAGCAGTAAAATCGTTCTATACTATTCCGGATTAAATTTTTAACACCACAAGTACTTTAAATTAATCAAAAATGAAAAAAGCAATAACTCATTTTTTGTTGTATTTATTATCAATAATCGTATGGTCCTGTAGTAAGAATAATGACGATAATGGCAGTGATACGCTGAGCATAGAAGAAATAGAAGGTTTATTGACTTCAGGGAAATGGTATCAAGAATCTAAGATGCCAGGTAGTTTTTCCGATTGTGAGAAGAATATCTCCTTTCAATTTAATTCAGATAGCTCTTTGATTTTTGACAATTACGATGACGGTAACGGTACATGTGAGCCTCAGACCCCTGTAACAGCCTCCTATACTCTAAATGATTCAGCACTACATCTCACTTTGGGAGGGTCTAACGTTTCTGCGTCCATTAATAGTATAAGCGATACCGAACTTTCAATAACGGATTTCAATGGTGATATGGTTACGTTTGATAGAATACAGGGTTAAACCAAAAATGGGTTCATTTACCAATATCGAAAACAAAATACTGGTAGATATCGATTATCCATCAAAAAACTAGTAGATTCCATTATGCAATAAACACGCATCGCGATTTTTTCATTAGCACTCTTTTTTTACCTTCGAAAAAAGATATTGCATTTTGAACTTCCAAAACCTTTTCAACTTTCTCCAAGAATTACAAAAAAACAACCATAAAGAATGGATGGATACTAACCGTAAATGGTATCATGAAATCAGAAATGATTTTATTCATTGGTTGGACCAACTCGATTTAAGGTTATTGGAGTTAGATAAAGACTATTATTCTACTCCAGGGAAAAAGGGCATCAACCGGATAAATAACAATTTGATGTTTCATCCCAACAAGCCAGTTTACAAAGATCACTTCGGTGCAGGGCTGGATAAAGCCCCAAATTCAGCTGATTTTTATATCGAAATTGGTTTGGAAAGCTGTTGGTTTGCAGGAGGGTTCTGGAGGCCTGACCCCAAAAAGCTTCGAAATATTCGTGATGGTATTGATTATAATGGAGAGGAGTTGGTCAAAATCTTAAACAAAAAATCATTCAAGTCCACTTTCGGCGGACTCTATGAAGACGAAAGACTGACCAATGCGCCCAAAGGTTTCACAAATGACCATCCCTATATAGACCTGCTCCGTAATAAAACATTCGCGGTGAGTTATCAAGTTGAGCCTGATGGTATTTTCCAAGATGATTTCGACGATAAGATTGTTGACGTCTACATGGAAATGCTTCCTTTTAGAAGGTATTTGAATGAGGCTGCCATGATTTAAAAGGTTCTGGTTCATGGGCAATGGCGAAAAAGAGGAGCATTTGGTAGCGTATATTCAAAATTTTGAGAAACATATTGTTCTTACCGATATAGAAAAGGAAATGATTGCGTCATACTTAAAATTCTGGACTGTACCGAGAAGGGAAGTTGTGCTGTCACAGGGTAATAAAGTAAAAGATATCTTTTTCGTGGTCAGTGGCGCAATAAGGGCCTATCATCTTGATTCAAAGGGGAAAGAGTCCACCATAATGTTTGCAGTCAAAGACTGGTGGATAACTGATATGAACGGGTTTGCCCATCAAGATTTGGCACAGGTTTCTTTAGAGACACTCAAAAATTCGAACCTCATCGCATTGGGTTATGAAGATTTTGAAGTCCTTCTTAAACGAGTACCAAAACTAGAACGTTTTTTTAGGATTCTTTTCCAACGCGCTTACATTCGTGAACAGTCGAGAATGTTGCGACAGCTATCGATGGATGTTTCAACGCGATATACTGCTTTTGTAGAAAAATATCCAAATATTATGGCCGCAATCCCACAAAAACAAATGGCTTCCTATTTGGGAGTTACCCCTGAATTTCTAAGTCAAGTCAAGAAAAGATACGATTCTTAAACTATCTTATTTTTATTTAGCAAAGAATACGATTGTTTTGCATAAAAAAGGAAGTGTGTGATGTTGATAATGATTGTCGGGCCGTACCGTAGCGGAACGGGAAATGACCCAGTTTTAATACAAAAAAACATGGATAGATTGGAAGCCATGGCGTTGCCCATCTTTAGAAAAGGCCATATTCCCATGATAGGGGAATGGGTGGCAAATCCCTTGATACATTTAGCAGGTTCAAAGGCCATTGGTGATGAAATTTTCCAAGAAATACAATATCCCATTGCCCACCGATTATTAACAAAATGTGATGCCATATTACGTATTTCAGGTGATTCTATAGGGGCCGCCCAAGATGTGGAAGTTGCCCGGTCATTGGGATTAAAAATATTTTACCATTTAAATGAAGTGCCAAATGCAGAATAAAGGGGTTCGTAATATTCAGAAAGAATTACTTTCAGATAATTGGTACTCTTTAAATAAGGTCACCTTTGAATATTTAAGAGATGATGGTGTTTGGGAGAAACAGGTACGAGAGGCTTATGATCGAGGTAACGGTGCGGTGATTTTGCTATATAACAATCAAAAAGGTACCGTAATCCTCACGCGCCAGTTTAGAATGCCTACTTATCTGAACGGAAACGATGATGGAATGATGATAGAGGCGTGCGCCGGTATTTTAGAGAAGGGAAATGCCGAACAGACCATAAAAATGGAAGTGGAAGAAGAGACGGGATATAAAATCGATACCGTTGAAAAGATTTTTGAGTCATACATGTCCCCAGGTTCGGTAACCGAAATACTGTATTTCTTTATTGGGGCCTATGAAGAAAAAATGAAAGTGGGAGCTGGTGGTGGAGCCGAAAGTGAAACGGAGAACATTGAAGTATTGGAAATGCACTTTACAGAGGCCTTGAAGCTTTGTCAAAATGGAGAAATAAAAGATGCCAAAACCATAATGTTATTACAATGGGCATTGATTAACAATTTATTTTAAGCTAGACCCTTTGCCCGAAGTGACATTTTGTGTTTTTTGTTGAATTGGTTCTCGTTTGACGTAAGTGTTAAATTAAAAGCACTTTAATTTAATAATTCTGATGTATGCCATTAAGTATTTGATACATGTCATTTCGAACATCAAGGCTCGGTCGTCGAAAATGATTGTTCATAAAACTAAAAGCCAATAATTTTCCTGATTGGGTTTGAAGATAGCCACATAGATTATACACGTTGCCCATTGAACCAGATTTGGCCATAATAAAAGATGGTGTTTTTTGTCTCTCCGTATGATTCAATGTCCCATTCGGAAACCATTGCGGCATTAAGGCGAATAATTGAGCGGAGTCAATTTCTTTATACAAATGGTCTAGTAATGTGACCATTGCTTTTGGTGTGAAAAGATTGTATCGCGAGAGTCCCGAACCGTCGACCCATCTAGGTGTTTGTTTTAGGTCAATTAGGTGTTGCTCCAAAACAAATTCCTTTGCTCTGTTGAAATCGAGAGTATCCGATAGTACAGAAGAAGACAGTAACATCAATTGCTCGGCCAAAAAATTGTCACTCTCCCAAAGCATCCGTTTCAAGACAGAATCTCTTGAGATACCATATAAGATATTCCAATTCTTTTCGGCAAAAGTATCCTTGGAAAGAACTTCCTGCTGGGTTTCCTCTGAAAGTAACTCTTTTGTAAGGGTATTTGAAGTAATAAATGGTATTAGTAGTGTGTCTTGGTTTTTTATGGGAACATGAAATTGATTATCTCTCCAATCCCTTAAAGGCCTGTCTTGCTCTCGGGTAACCTGAGTTCTAAAATGGCTTGGTGTCATTTCTAGGGAATCATTGGTCGTAACTTCAACCACATTTCCATAGAGCGGTATGGGTGTCATTTCAGGAGAAAAGGAGTAACTGTAATCTTCCCAAGCCCAACCGGGCCCAAACTTTTCTCCAGGGTAGTTGTTCAAATAAATGAAAATGGAATCGAATTGCTTTAAAAACTGAATGGGTCTGTCATTTTTAAAATAAGGATGTAACCAGGTAGGGTCACCCGTGCCCAAAACATGAATTTTGTCTCCTTCATTTATATACTTCATTGAAGGGATCGTTTCGGGTAAAAGCTGTAATGAGGTATAAAGTGTGAACAATTTTACCGTACTGGCAGGAATAAAATATTTTGAAGCATTTACGTCTATTAGGGTGTCTCGGGTTTCGAGATCAACCACCAGAAATCCGGTATGCTGCGGGGTATAGTTTTGGGATTGAAACTGTCTCTTGATATTTTTTTTTGTCTTGTTGAAGGCTAGGCTTGAGCAACTTACAGCAACATAAACTAATATGAAACAAACTATAATTTTATAATTAATCAATTGATTTTGAAATATTTGTATTAATTTCTTTGTAGGATTTAACAACAAATTATTTAATTTTTAACGCCTTTAATACGTCAAGATAAACTTTTTGTAAGTATTTTAGTGAGATAACCATATACCTTTAAATAAACAACTCACCTATGGCAAGAGCGATGCTAGAGTACACCAAAACTGTTTTACAAAAAGTCAGTTTTGATTCAAAATTGTTCGTGAAAGAAGTAAAGAAAGCAGTCTCAAGGCTACTACCTGACGAAGTAGAAGAACTTAAAATTTGGTTACGGCATTTTATTATTGATAAACCCGAGTTACGTCAAAGCTTGGTCTATCTCAAAGCCAAGTAAGACCATCTGGTTTTTATTTGTTCAGCGGACTAATAATTTCTACGTCTTGAAAAGCGATGGCTCCCCGGACTATGCTGGATATGGTTTCTTTCAAAGCCTCCGTTATTTGTATCTTCAGTTCACTTTTGTGGTAAATGAGACTGATTTCTCGCGCAGGTGAAGGTTTTTTAAAGTGTTTGAGGTTCACAGACTTTTTGGCATCAAGGGTCTGGGTATTAAGGTAGGGCAATAAGGTCATGCCCAACCCTTCATTCGAGAGGTTGACCAAGGTTTCAAAACTTCCGCTTTCTATTCGAAAATGTTCTGTCAGTAGATTTTTAGGGGATTTACAAAGATTAATTACGCCATCCCTAAAGCAATGTCCATCCTGCAACAGTAAAATATCGGAAATGTCTAAATCTGTGGTTGAAATTTCTTTGTGCTGTGCCAATCGATGTGACGGCGGAACATAGCCTACAAAGGGTTCATAATATAGAGGACGCTCAACTAAAAAATCAACTTTGAGTGGGGTTGCTGCAATGGCAGCGTCAAGATGTTGGTCTTCTAAATTGCGGATTAAGGTGTCTGTTGGTTCCTCTTTGATGATGAGGTTGACCTTGGGATACTTTTTTACAAAGGTTGAAAGGAACATAGGTAAAAGGGTTGGCATTACTGTCGGAATAATACCTAAAATGAAATCCCCGCCAACAAAACCTTTGTCTTGATCAACAATATCTTTCATACGATCGGCTTCGGCGACAATATTTTTAGCCTGTGCGACGATTTTTTTTCCAATTTCTGTGATAGCAATAGGTTTTTTACCCCTGTCAAAAATAAGCACATCAAGTTCATCCTCCAGCTTTTGAACTTGCATGGATAGCGTGGGCTGTGTGACAAAACTTTTTTCTGCGGCCAAGGTAAAATTCTGGTGTTCGGCCACGGCGAGAACATATTGTAATTGAGTAATTGTCATAAAAAGAACTTGAGAATGCTAAATTACAAAACTATCAGAAAAAACTATGTGTTTTAAAATTGAAATTGACATTTCTTATAAATAAGAAAAGCCCCATAAGAACAGGGCTTTCTATTTGTTATGAATTGAAATATTAGAAACGAATACTCAATGCCATGTCTTGGTCGGCTACTTCGAATTTTGCCATATCGAAGGTTGGTGGCCCCATGGTCATTTCGTTTCCACTCATACCATAACTTTCTTTTGGCATACCGTTTGACTCATAATCCATTCTTTTGTTGTCATTGGCATCATGCATGGCCATAATGGCATATGTGCCAGGTGAAACATTTTCGAATGTTAGGGTAATTGGACCTTCTTTAGCCTTTTCCGCCAAATCAATGATACCTCCCCCTTTCATAAAGGTGTCTACGGTATGCAGGGATACCAATACGGTACCTTCGTCATTCAATACGTTTTCAACGGTTACGGTAACCGATACCGTGTCTTCTTGTGCAACACCGCATAGGCTCATGAATGCTAATCCGAAAAATAATACAACTGTCTTCATTTTGTTTTTTGATTTAAGAGTTAAAGATGCCTCAAATATCCAGTTGCGAATACGATTTCAAAATTCCCTTGTGCTCAATTGTAGGAATTAAGGAGTGAACCGTCGTTCTATAAAACTCAATTCTTTCCTTTTTCACTAAATTCAAGATGATACCTGTTTAGAATCCCAGTGCTCTAAAATCATAATTATTGAGGTAAGACATAGAAGAGGTGGTTAATCTTGTTTAAAAAGCAAGGCCATTTGAATATTACATCTGTTATATGGCGTGTCAATATGGTCAACCTTCTTGAATCCCAGTTTGTGGTACAGTGTTATGGCCGGACCTAAAAGGGTGTTGCTCTCCAAAAAAATATCTTTAGCACCCAGCTCTTTAGCTTTGGCTATGATATGTTGACCAAGCGCAAGACCTATCCCCAAACCCTGTGCCTTAGGGGAAACAGCCATTTTTGCCAGCTCATAATCATATGGCGTATTTTCCATTTTTATAAGGGCACATGTACCTACGGGATTTCCGTTTAAAAGTGCAATTGCGATATATCCACCTTTGTTCAAGATGTTCTCTTTCGGATAATCCAAAACCTTAAGGTCAGCGGCCTCTACCTTAAAATATCTTTCTATCCATTCGATATTTAACGATTTATATGCAATTTGGTAGGTGGAATAATATGGGACAATTTCTATTTGACTTGACTTCATGGTGTAACATATTCAATTTGAATTGACCAGTAAAATATAAACGATAAGTCTGTTTTTTGTTCTTTTTTCTAACTCCAAAAGAATATGAACGACCCAAGTTGTAGAGAAACCTTGATTAAAATTCCAATGCTATTTGTTGAATAAAATCTCAGGCCTATTTGATATTATTATTTTCCTATTAATGTGATTCGTGTGTGAAACTACTATTCATTCTTATACTTCTCAAACCACGCCAAGGTTGCGGCAATCTTAGCGATTAAATTGCTGGGTCGATTGGCAATACCATGCGATGCACCAGGTATTCTTACCATGGCAGTTTCTACCCCTTCCAGTTTTAATGCGGCGTAAAACTGTTCCGATTCTGCTATAGGGGTTCGATAATCCTCTTCTCCAGTAAGTAACATGGTCGGTGTGGTCATATTTTTTACATAAGATAAGGGGGAACGTTCGAAATAGTTTTGAGGGTCTTCCCAAGGTTTTTTGCCAAACCAATATTTTGAGAAAAGTGCGGGATTATCGGCATATAGTACAAAGCTCGTCCAGTTAATAACGGGTTCGGCCACTACAGCAGCTTTAAATCGGTCTGTTTTGCCCACGATCCAAGCGGTGAGCAGACCGCCACCACTACCACCAGTAACGAACAGATTGTCAGTATCAATATAGCCCTCTGAAATCAATGTGTCGACACCCGACATCAGGTCATCATAATCGTGATTGGGATAAGCGTGATGGATGAGGTTACCAAAGGCCTTACCATAACTGGCACTTCCACGAGGATTTGAATATAGCACTACATAGCCGGCAGCAGCATACGCTTGTATCTCTGTGGAATATACCGAACCATAGCTTAAAAATGGCCCTCCATGAATTTCAAGGACCAGCGGATATTTTTTGGTCGGGTCAAAGTCGGGTGGAGTAACGACCCAGCCTTGTATTTCGAGTTGGTCATGCGATGATTTCCACCAAAGTTCATCGACATTTCCAATTTTCTTGAATGAAAATAGATCATCATTGACGAAGGTCAGACGTTTCGTTTCTTTCTTACTGTAAAAGCCCAAATCGGCAGGATGCTGGGTCGTACCCAAAGTGTATGCGATATTCCCTGAAGATGAGACGGTATATGTTCCTAAATTATAAGGCTTTCCGAGCGATAGGCCACCTACTTGCTTCACTTTGTCCGTTACCGTTCCCGATAACGACATATGGGCTATTTTGGTTTCACCTTCGTCATTATATTGAAAATACACCCCCTTACTATCTTTGGCCCAAGCAATATTCTCAATACTGCGGTCAAAATTTTCTGAAATGTTCTGTGATATTCCCTTTGAAATATCCATGACATAAAGTTGCGTAAGTAGATATCCGAGTAATTCGGCATCAAAACCGAGATAGGCTATTTTTTTTCCGTCGGGTGATACGATGGGTGACTCGTCTGGTCCAAAACGATTGGTCAACGCACTTTCTGTCATATCAAAGAGGTCTAGCTGATACACCTCAGTGTTCAAGGGTTGAAAGGCTTCTTCTGCATTGATATTGGCAGAGAAATATAATTTCAGACCGTTTTTGGCCCACACCGGGGCGCCGTGGTCGGCATCGGTGAAAGTCAATTGTTGGGGAGTGCCCCCTTCAACGGAAAGGGTAAACAATTGCATGTTACCATTTTTCAAATATCCTCTGCCATCACCCCTATAATTAAGTTTGTCAATGTAGGCCGGTGGTTTGTTCCAACTTGCACCAGCCGGTTTCGGCGGAAGTTTAATAATGGATTTTTGCTCTTTGGGAACAAACATATTGAACGCCAAAAAAGTATCATCGGGAGACCAGCTGACATTATTGGGTGCATTTGGTCCATTGGTCAATGCAACGGTTTCTTTGGTATCCATCTGCATAAGAAAAAGCTTGACCCGGTCGTCACTGCGATTGGATTTAAAGATGATTTTTTTACCATCGTTCGACCATCTTGGATAACTATCGTTTTGATTTCCAGTTGTGACAGGACGGTTGTTCGAGCCATCTGAATTAATGGCCCAAATGTTGGAAAGGTTTCTGTCGGTCATGATATCCTTAAAATTCCGCACGTAAAGGATTTGACTTCCATCAGGGGAGATTTGGGGGTCAGAAATAAATTCCATGTTAAAAATATCGATAATCCGTAGATTGGATTTCTCTTGGGCTTGGGATAGGAAGAAAGCAAAGAGCATTCCGAGGACCAAAGATATTTTTCTCATAGGGGGAGCCGTTCTCATTTTAAACTTAATATAATGATTTTAATGTCATCGTTGCACCGAAATGTCCAATAGCACTTAGATTTTGTGAATTTGTCATTAAACCTAAAACCTATTGGTCCATTTTATTCTTATACATTGACTGCGATTCGTCTCCGGGGATGCTAGATGGCATAAAACCACGTCTTATTTCATACTGTTTCGACAGCTGATGAAAGATTGGGTCAGCCTTAAGCGATATACAGGATCTGGTTTTCGTTAGAAAAACGGTTTTTATATGATGACTTTTTCACTCGGTTGAAAATAATAGGCCGCCATCAATGCCGTAATGTCGCATGTTCGCTCATTGGAAAATGCTTTTCATTTGATTACAATCCATCCTAAAAAAGTGACAGTTGAGTAGTTCTTATTCCGATGGGTCCCATGTACTGTTGACTTTTGAACCATCAAAAAACAATAGTCATGAAAAACTTTTTATCAATTTTGCTACTTTTCTTTATCACCTGGGCCTCATCAGCACAAATTACTATAAATGGATCGGTAACCGATAAATCAGGGAACCCAATTTCTGGGGCCAATGTCTATTTAGAAGGAACCTATGATGGGTCCAGTACTACCGAAGACGGTCTTTTTTCTTTCGAAACCACCGAAACGGGAACCCAAACATTGGTCATTTCGGCTTTAGCATATGAACCTCATTATGAAATGGGTGATGTATCGTATTTTAAAAATCTAAAGATACAAATGGTAGAGGCTATTAATCAATTAACAGGAGTAACCTTGACCGCAGGCACTTTTGAGGCAGGTGATAATTCTAAGGTTTCAGTGCTAAAACCCCTTGACATTGTCACCACGGCAGGTGCTGCTGGAGATTTCGTTGCAGCGCTACAGACCTTGCCAGGTACTACTACTGTCAATGAAGATGGAAGACTTTTTGTTCGCGGTGGTTCAGCTGGTGAAACCCAAGTATTTATTGATGGACTTCGTGTTTTTCAACCCTTTAACGCGACAACAAATAATATACCGACCAGAGGGCGTTTCTCCCCCTTTTTATTCAAGGGAATTACCTTTAGTACCGGAGGATACTCCGCGGAGTACGGTCAAGCATTGTCCAGTGTTTTATTGCTCAACATAACAGACGTTCCCGACCAAGAAAAGACCGATATATCGGCAATGACCGTTGGTGGTGGTGTGGGGCATACCGAGATTTGGGGTGATGAATCCCTGAGTATCAATACCCAGTATATTAACCTTGCACCTTATGAGTCATTGATTCCATCAACTCAAGGCATGCGATGGAACAGTCCTTACGAGTCCATCTCTGGTGAGGCCGTATTTCGAAGTAAAGGGGAGCGGAGTATGTTCAAACTTTACACGGGATTTAACTATGCGAACTTTGACATAGAGCAAGAGGATATCAACTTTGATGAATTCGTGCGGTTCCGTTTAAAGAACAATAACCTCTATTTCAATTCTTCATATAAATATTTCTTTGAAAACAACTGGACGCTTGGTGTCGGAGGAAGTGTTTCTTGGGATACGAATGATATTGGGGTCTTAGAAAATACGATTGATGCCCGCGAAACCGCGAGTCATGTTAAATTGAAGGCCAAAAAAATGTTCAATAGCAAGTTCAGTTTGAATTTAGGTACAGAACTGTTCAATGTCAATTATGACGAAACTTTTGAAACTCCTGATGCCTTTCAATTCGATAATAACTTCGATGACGCGCTCTGGGCAGGCTTTGTAGAAGCAGACATCTTCTTCAACAACGATTTTGCCATGAAACTCGGAGGTCGTTTAGAAAATTCTACCGTTTTAAATGAATTTACCATTTCACCCAGGCTTTCGTTGGCCTACAAGGGCGGTGAGTTTTCTCAATTTTCGCTGGCCTACGGTGATTTTTATCAAAACCCATTGACCGAATCATTAAAGTTCGACCAAACCTTGGGTCCGGAAAAAACGTCACATTATATTTTGAACTATCAGTACTTGAACAATGGCAAAACCTTCAGGGTAGAAGGGTACTACAAAGATTATGATGATTTGGTAAAGTTTGATTCTGAATTACCCCAGTTTGATAGTCAATTCTCCAACTTGGGTGGCGGATATGCCGCAGGTCTTGATATGTTCTGGAGGGACAACAAATCCATCAGAAATCTAGATTACTGGATTTCATACAGTTATTTGGATACTGAAAGGGATTTTCGGGATTTCAGGGAGCGTGCCACCCCTAATTTTGCCCCGAAACACAATTTCTCATTGGTGACCAAGTACTGGGTTGAAGACCTGCGTTCACAGGTTGGCCTTTCATATAATTTTGCCTCAGGCCGGCCGTACGACGATCCGAACACCCCTGAGTTTTTGGCAGAGCGGACGAAAACCTTCAACAACCTTAGTCTAAATTGGGCTTACCTCATTGACCAACAAAAGATTTTGTATTTCTCGGTAAACAACGTACTAAGCTTTAATAATGTAAGCAACTATCAATATTCGAATGCACCGAATGCAGATGGATTCTTTGATAGGAGGGCGATAACCCCACCAGCAGATAGTTTCTTTTTTGTAGGCTTCTTTTGGACCATCAGTGATGATAAGAAAAGCAATCAGTTAGATAATCTTTAAACTAACGGTTGGGTGGTTTAAATCAACAATTCAGTCAAAAGAATTATCGATAGAAATGATCAAAAACGAAATTTAACCCATAATTAAAAAACAGACAGTCATGAAAACAAAAATCCTTACCGTTGTAGTTATCTTTCTTTCTTCCATTACCCTGCTTGCGCAAGACCAGTATACCAAGGGTATGACGAAGGCCTTATCATTTTGGGAAGAGGGCAAAATTGTTGAAGCCTCCAACCTATTTGAACGAATAGCAATGGCCGAAGAAGATAATTGGATACCTTACTACTATGTTGCGCAAGTAAATACAACAGCGTCATTTGGTGAAAAGGATGAAACCAAATTGAGGCAGCAGTTGGATCGTGCTAAGGAATTTGTGGACATCGCAAAAAAGATATCTCCCGACAATCCTGAACTCATCGTTCAAGAGGCTATGATCAATACCGCTTGGATGGCATTTGATGGCGCTACCTACGGCCCAACGCTTGCAGGAAAGAATACGCAATTGTACGCAAAGGCACTTCAAATGGCACCTAGTAACCCAAGAGTGGTCTATTCAAAGGCCAGTTGGGATATGGGCAGTGCGCGGTACTTCGGAAAAGACACAGCCCCTTATTGCAAAGATGTCGAGAGGGCGTTGAAACTATTCGCTACCTTTGAGAATGACACACCATTTTATCCAAGTTGGGGTGAGGATAGTGCAAAAAAGGAATTGGAACAGTGTAAAGGGTAACTGATGAAGCGATTAATGACAGTATTGAAATGGTCAATAGTTATTACTATTATCGTTGCTGTTATCGATATTGTGATTTATGGTAATGGAGATTATTCTTGGGAGCATGTCTCTAGGCAGCTACTTATTGATTTCATTTTTTCATTTTCGCTTACTGCGGTCAACTCTTACTACTACGACGGCCTGGAATTAAGGTTCAGATGGGATACAGACCCTCGGCAACGACTTTGGTTAGGTGCCCTTTGGTCATTTGTCTTTTCGATTTTAACGATTGTCATATTAAGATATCTTATCTATTTTTATTACACAGGGAGTGGGATAGGCGAGTTTATTGCCAATGAAGATGCATCGGATTATGTCTTTACCATAGTCATTACCATCATATCCATTCTGTTTTTTCATGCGTTTTATTTCTACCGCACATTACAGCGACAAGAGGTAAAGGAACAAAAAATCATTGCTCGAACGGCATCAGCAAGTTTTGATGCCCTCAAGAACCAACTCGACCCCCATTTTCTGTTCAACAGCCTTAATGTGTTGACAAGTCTTATTGAGGAAGACCCTTATCAAGCCCAAAAATTTACGACTTCGCTTTCAAAAGTGTACCGTTATGTATTGGAGCAAAAGAACAAAGATTTGGTTACAGTAGACGAAGAACTTGATTTTGCAAGAACATACGTGCGTCTTTTGAAAATGCGCTTTGAAGACAGTATCGTTTTTGATATTCCTGAGAAAGCTTCAAACCCCGACTTTAAAATCGTACCGTTATCATTGCAATTGCTTTTGGAAAATGCTGTAAAACACAATGTGGTCACCGCTTCACGTCCTTTGCATATAAAGGTGTTTGAGGATAAAGGGATGCTTACGGTCACCAATAATCTTCAAGCGAAGGAAGTTGTTAAAAAGAGTAGCGGGGTAGGCCTACAGAACATAAAAGAGCGGTATTTCATTTTAACTGACCGTGCCATGCAAATTGTAAAAACGGAATCAGATTTCAGTGTTCACCTTCCCATGCTCTCTCAGCAAATCTCTGTAGTTGAAACACAAGAGACCCATATTGAAGAAAAACGCTATTTGAAGGCAAAAGAGCGGGTAGAGCAGATCAAAGGGTTTTATGGGAATCTGATTTCGTACTGCCTTGTCATTCCTTTTTTATGGTGGTTGAATTCGTGGACTACTGATTTTTTATGGGCTATTTTCCCAACCTTCGGTTGGGGTATCGGGCTGTTTTTTCATGGTATGGAAGCCTATGGATATAATCCTTTCTTAGGTCGTCGATGGGAAGAGCGAAAAATCAAACAATTGATGGAGAAAGAGGATTTTTAAGTTCCCAACGGCCTACTAAGCCTGTAATCTTCTAAGCTATATTTAAATCAGGATCGTATAAAAAGAATAGGGTCGTTTTTTAAGGGAAAAGTACAATATTACAATACTTTGACGCCGATAATAGCACCTCCCCTTTACTTCTTTTTCATTTTAACAGGACTGACGTCATCATGATTTAGCAGACGTTCTTCACCACGATCAATTCGCATAATCAATTGGCAGGCTGGATCAGGGCAGATCACGCGTGCATCTGTTTCCATCCAATCCGCAGGATGGTTCTTCCGCTGTTTGGCAGGGAGTAATGGAAGGGTAGATTGCATGGCATAAAGACAAAAGTCTTTTCTGCTGGGCATTGAAAGTTTTCCACCCTTAAGGAAAAATGAGTCCCCGACCGACATATTGCAGGTACAGTTTCCTTCAATTTTTTCCACTGAAATGGTCAAATCATAAAGTTCAAATTGGTCGTCCCTTAGATTCTTTTTCTCGTTCATATCAGTGTTTTTTCTTGTTTCTTCCCCAACCGAAAAATAATGTGGTCATTGTCATAAGTAACAATCCCCATGACATAAAGTTATGCAATCCCACATCAAGTGGACTCACTTTGGGAATATCAAATTCTTGCCCAGTACTGGTCATATTGGCCATCAGGATAACGGGTATAAAATAGGGTAATACAAAAGGAAAAATACAGGCAATCAAACTTAAAAGGTTTGCCCTTCTAATATTGTCTATTCCTAAACGTACACCTGTTTTTTTTGTGAAATCAGTTACCGTTAAAATGGCTACGATGCTGTGGGTGGTCAGTAAAACGGCCAAACTCATCATACCTGCTATCCAACCCTCACCTTGCTTTTTGGTTTTGGCACGTTTAGCGGCTATTTCAACCAAACGATTCAAAAGGCCGCTAGCTTTTAAAGTGGCGACAAGGCCCATTAGTAAAATGGTAAAGACACTTAGCCCTAAAGCTCTGTTAATACCATCAATAACAAAACTTTTAGCTACATAATTGTCCAAATCCAACATCAGAACACTTTCGGTTTTAAGTAGACCGGTAATCAACCCTAACACGGTTCCAAATACAAGTCCCAATAACAAACCATGCAATAAGTGTTTTTTCTTAAGGAATAGATATATGATAAGGGCCGGTACCAACAACATCGGCAGCCCTTTTGGGTCTCCGCCAATTTCAGAAACTGTTTCTGCGCCCATTTTGGAAGGTTGTACAAGGGCCACTAAAACAAACCCGAGTAATGCCAAACCAGCAGCGGGTAAAATGTATTGAACTCTATTTTTTATGGTTTCACCAATATCAGCATCTTGAGATAGTGAACTAGCGATGGTAGTGTCCGATATGGGTGCAATAAAGTCACCAAAAGTGGCACCACCAATAATCGCTCCCGCCAAAGCTGGAAGATGCGCCCCCAAAAGCCCTCCGGTAGGATATAATAATGGACTACAAATTAAAATGGTAGCGAAGCTGGATCCTGTAGACAACGACACGATGCAGCAAATAATAAAAGTAATAATGACAATTCCAACCGCTTGAACATGTAGTTGGTTTGCAAGCCAAATCAAGGCTTCTACAAATCCTGTCAAGGTCATTAGAATTCCAATAATGGACGCTAGTAACCAGGCCATGATCATGATCATTACAATGCGTTGCGACATACCGGAAATGACCGTTTCAGAGAATGCCATTCGGTCTTTTGATAGTATCAGGCTTAAGGCCAGCGCAACAATTAGTATCGGCCAAAATCCTTTTTCATCAGGCGCACCAGAAAGGGCGATGACGACAACACCTGTGATGAAAACTAAAAACGGTAGCAATGCGCCAAAAGCACCTCCATAGAATTCAATTTTAGGCAGTTTTTCTTTTGGTTCGTTAAAAGTCAAATCGAAAGATTTGAAAAGTTATTTTAGCTTTCATTCAAATTGTATTTCATAATGGAACCATGCCTCCCGGTTTTATCACGTTCCAGTTCATAGAAGGGGCCATTGGGGCCTCTGCCCAATTGAACAACCTGTTCGATTTCATATAGGTCGCCTTCTCCCAATTCAAAGGTTTCCAAAGATTGTAAGGCGGTAAGGTGACTTCGATTTCTAGCACCAACTATAACACCCCCGACCATGGGTTTTTGTAGGATATATTGACAGGCAACCTCAGCAATATTCACATGATATTTATCCGCAATATGGCGTAATACTTTTAAGGTTTTTTGAAAGAGGTCCCAACTGCCGAACTCATCAATGATTAAACGGTATTTTGTCAACGAACGATTTTCAAATGGCGGTGAAGGGTCAGGTACATTCAAATAGCGATCACTTAAAAAGCCACCAGAGACCGTGCCGTAGCATAGGTAAGGGATGTTTTCGTCTTTTGCCAAAGCTGTCATTTGTTTCTCTATCCTTCGGTCAAAAATTGAATACTGTACCTGATTGGAAGCAATGTGTACCCCGGCTTCCAGTAGTTCATGAATCCTTTGCGTATCAAAATTCGTGATGCCTATATACCTGATTTTTCCAGCTTTTTGTAGTTCTGTGAGATGTACCGCAGTTTCAACATATTTGGGAAATTGGTAATCCCACCAGGCAAATTGTACCAAGTCAAGTCGTTCAACCCCCAGGCGCGCAAGCGATCGGTCAATTATTTTTTCGGTTTGTACCTTGGTTAGATTAGTTAGTGCGTCATAATCAGGTACGTATTTGGTATGAACCTGAACTTCAGGCAAATCACCTGCCTTAAAAGCTTCAGAGTGTTTTGTTAGGAATTTCCCAATCAATTCCTCTACGCCCGTGTAGATATCGGCACAGTCGAACGTAGTGATGCCGGCGTTGACAAAATGTAGCATGTCCTCTAGTGCCTGTCCTTCTGAAATTTGGCCATGTCCACCTGCCAAATGCCATCCCCCTTTAATGACTTTGGAAATGGAATATCCGGGTTGTAGTTCAAAACGTTTCATTGTTCTGTGGGTTGCATTTGTTCAAAGATGCTATAAAATTCGTCGATTGGTATAGGTCCGGCTTTAATTATCGAATCCATAAATAGTTTCAGGTTGAATTTGTCCCCTAACCTCTGTTTTTCAGATTGTAACAGTTTTGTGAATGCCGCTCCACCTAAAAAGTAAGAGGTCAACTGCATAGGAGACCTCATAATACGACCCCAAAGGCTCTTCGCAAATTGTGGGGCCAATAAGGCGGTCTCTATTGAAAACTTCATTACCTGTTCTTCATTCCAACCATTGCAATGTACCTGAACTGAAGTATAAGAGCGATTGGCATTCTCGAGTCGTTTGCGAAGATGGGCCAAAAAGGTCAAATGGTTACCTTTTTCCCATCCTTCATCGAGTATTACCCGTTCGGGCAATGTGGCCCAACCCTCGATATAGACCCCATATGGGAATAGAAGCCGAATTGGATGAGCGGTCTCACGACTAATCTTTAGTTGGGTATAATGACCGGGGTATAATTCATGGATTACGATCATTCGATTAAAAGGCTTGTTGAATGAAGCCCAAAAATCAATTTGTTCTTGCTTGGGCAAGGTTTCTGGGATTGAAGGAAGATTTAAAGTGGTCATCGGATTGGGTGCAAAAGGTGGGGCACTTGCTACCCATCCAATGCGTGCTGCCGGCCCCGCACTTTCTGGAGCAGTTTGAATACGTAACGTATTCGTTTTTGGTAGCGTAACAATATCGTTTTCTACAATGAAATCGATGGCATTATCTGCCAATTGCTGCCAAAATTCAAGGTAATCCGTACTATTTAATGGGGCATCCTTTTCCATGTCCGTAAGGGCCAAATTTATAATGTCGATAGTATCATTCGGAAGGGGCGTATCAGGATACGTTGTATTCAGATAATCAGACGAGACCTTAACCATCAATCTTTTGACTACTTCTATTTCAGTAAGTGCTAGATCTGCCAACTCCTGCGAAGTCATATCGCTATCGGTATAGAGTTGTAGCTGTCGCTCATATTCTTTGGTCCCTAAAATGGGTTGGGCCTCTTCTGCATTCACCGACAATTTTATGGCAAAACTTACCAGTGTTTCAAGTGATTTGGTTGTCATGGCTAGAGCAGGGCACTGAGAAAAGCTGAAGTCAAGTGGGAGTTTACCAGCATCTGATTTCAAATCGTCAAGTGTTTTAGATAAGTCTTCCAGTCCACTTTCCAAATCGCCTTTTGGTACTGTGGATAAATTACTGATTGCAGCTTTGGCCAAGCCCGAAATACTGCTCAAACGCTTGCACAGCAGTCTTGACCTTTCTGGTTCGATAAGATAATCGGCCTTTAGAATGGAAGATATGGCATTTAAGATCAATTGTGAGTAATAGCGCAGGGAATGCTCATGTACGGCCAATGCTCCATAAGTATCTACTTCTGATTGCGCCTGTACCTTAAGCAAACGCGAATCTACAGGGTCAATTTGGGAATTGTCTTGAGAAAGAAGTTCCAATATTTGTTGATTGTAAGTTAGCCATTTTTGTATAGGTTCCATTTCCCGTTGTTCAAAATAGAACATCGCATCATGCATACCAGCTCGTTCAGCTTTTGAGGGGTAAAAATGTTTCCATTCTTGAATATATGTGTCAGATAGGTATTGCGACTGAACATTGTTGCAAAACAATACAAAAAGAAACCATAAGTAATGCGGTTTTCCCATGGCAATTGAGTTTATAACTTAACGGAAGATAACAATTCAAGTTGAAACCCAAATTTTGATTTTTTAATGCCCAACCTGTAACCTAATATTAAAAAGTAAGATGACGTGGTTCAAACTTATTGTATGGTCCATCCACCGTCAATGACCAGATTAGAACCTGTGACCATGGATGAATTTGGACCGATTAAATATAAAATGGCTGATGTAATATCACTGATTTCCGCTACTTTACCCACTGGAATTCTATGTAATACATTGGCCAAATATTCAGGATTATCCAGACGTTCGGCTGTACCTGGAGTATAGGTGAAGGTAGGGGAGATGCCATTGACCGTGACGCCCTTTTCAGCCCATTCCAGTGCCAGCGTTTTGGTAAGCAAGTTCACCCCGCCTTTTGAAGCACAATACACAGCATGGTCTTTTATCGCAACGATACTCGCCTGGGAACTAATATTTACGATACGGCCATAACCATTGATTATCATATGTTTGCCTGCTTGTTGGGAGCAAAAAAACAATCCCTTTAAGTTAATATCCATTATCTCATTCCAATCTGTTTCCGTAACATCAAGGGCGGCATGATTATTACCCAATCCTGCGTTATTGATGAGGACATCAATTCGTCCAAATTGATTAAAAATGCTTTGAAATACTTGACGAATTTGTTTGACAGAACCTATATCGAGTTTAAATACATGGGCAGATCCTCCATCTTGCTGTATGTCATTTTGTAACTCGTTTAGTTTTTTAATGTTTCTTGAACATAAAATAACAGTTGCCCCTTTTTGTGCAAGTTCTTTGGATATGCCAGCTCCAATACCTTTACTGGCTCCTGTTACCACTATTATTTGTTCCTTTAATTCAAGATTTTGTGTGCTCATCTGGTGGTGATTGCGATGGTTAACGATTTTCCCTAAAGTTCTATGAAAAATATGAAAATCAACGTTACTACCCTTATCAGGTTTTAGCTGCTTGTGAAATTATTTTTCATAAGGTCAAATTCGTAATTGCACTCATTTACAATCCATCCTAAAAAAAATACAGTTCGGTCATTCACTCTTTAAAAAGGGTACATTCTTGATGAAATTTGAAGTGTCATTGAAATAATCAAGAAAACAATATATCATGGATCAAAACAACGATTACCGATACCGCAGAGCCAAAGAAAAAGTAGAAAACATAAAGGGTTTTTAAGGTACCCTAACTGCTTATGTCATTGTTATTGCCCTTTTGGCCTTATTGAATTTTTATACCACGCGTTTTCCATGGGTGATCTTTCCGGCCGTGGGATGGGGTTTGGGTGTTTTGGCGCACGGTTTTAGTGCCTTTGGGTATTTACCATTTATAGGTAAAGATTGGGAAGAGCGCTAAATAAAACAGTATATGGAGAGCGACTCCTTTTAAATCATGGTATAAAAGCTGCAATCATGAATCCAAGAAGTAAGGACAATTATCAAGCAAAATATTTTCGTGCCAGTGGAAGGGTTTCCGAATTAAAACAGTTTTATAGCCGTTGTTTTAGGGGAATGATTGCTATATTCATTGTTGAGGCCATCAACTATTATTTGGATGAATGGAGCCATCCTTGGTTTTTATGGGTAGTCTTTGCTGTGGGTCTAGGCTTGGTATTACATGGCTTCAAGGTGTTCGGATTCAACCTATTTATGGGGCGAGACTGGGAAGAAAGAAAGATTAAGAAATTTATGGAAGAAGATAGGTTTTGAATAACCTATCTCAAAAATGAACGCTATGGAAAATAATAAAAACGAATCAAAATATATCCGAGCCAGAGAGCGTGTGGAGGAACTGAAAAAGTTTTATGGCAATCTCACCTCATACGCCGTGGTCATCACTGGACTTGCCATTATAAACTATTACATCAATGGGTGGAGTTCCATGTGGTTTTTATGGGCAGCCTTCGGTTGGGGAATCGGTATTTTTTTTCATGCCATTGGTACTTTCAACCTTAATCCTTTCTTTGGAAAAGAATGGGAGAATCGAAAGATAAAGGAATATATGGATGAAGATGAAAATCAAAGAAAATGGAAATAATCATGAACGAACTGGAAACTACCAAATTGAAAAAGGCACAAGAACGGGTCAATAGAATCAAAGGATTTTATATTCACGCTGCTATTTACACTTTGATCAATACTTTTATTTTGATTAATATTTTTCTCAATACAGATGACTTTTGGCAATGGGGCCATTTTTTAACCCTTTTCTTTTGGGGTATCGGCCTGTTCTTTCATGGTATCCGAGTTTTCGGATTTAATCCACTTTTTTCCAAATCATGGGAAGAGCGACAGATTCAAAAGTATATCGAAAAAGATAGGGATGATGCCAATAAATACATGTAGGCTATGATACCAAGCACAGAAACAAAGAGGGAACTGGCCAAGAAAAGGGTTGAAGAAATCAAAGGCTTTTTTAGACACTTAAAGGTTTTTATTGTGATTAATGGATCATTGTATCTATTGAAATTGGGTTGGTTGAACGCCCTTCTTCCCAATGGGTTTCCTATAGAACCATATTATTATGACTGGATATGGATGAACATCTTGATATGGGGACTAATTCTAGCGATACATGGCTTGACCTTATATCGACATCGGTTTACCTTTTTGAAAAAATGGGAAGAGCGGCAAATAAAGAAGTATATGGAGGAGGAGCAATCTGAAGCTAAAAAATATAAATGACCATGCGCCAGCAAGAAATAACCAATAGTAGATTCATTAAAGCTCAGCGCCGCGTAAAACGGATAAAGGGGTTTTATCAACACTTGACGGCCTATATCATTATCAATACTGTACTGCTGCTTTCATCGGGTAAAATCACGTTCATACTTTTGAGTAGGGAAGCACTGGGCAATCCTGCGTTTTTGAAATGGGTCAATTGGAATCTATGGGGAACACCGATCATATGGGGAATAGTTTTGCTTATTCATGCCGTCAATGTTTTTGTTAAGAGCCCCTTTAAAGGTTGGGAAGAACGACAGATTCAAAAATATTTGGACCAAGAGAAGTAGAAAAGGTATTCTGACTAAATTGCAATTCGTATGAAAGCAATAATCATTGAAGATGAAAAACCGGCCGCAAGACGATTGAACCGTCTGTTGGAAGAATTGGATGTTGAAGTTTCAACCATGTTGCATTCTGTTGAGGAATCAATTGATTGGTTTTTAAACAATGAACATCCAGAGTTGATTTTTTTGGACATTCATCTTTGCGATGGATTGTCTTTCGAAATCTTTGATCAAGTAACGATTAAAAGTGCTATTATTTTTACCACGGCTTATGATGAATATGCACTTCAGGCTTTCAAGCTAAACAGCATTGATTATTTGTTAAAACCCATTGATGATGAAGAGCTCGAAAAGGCCGTAAAACAGTATAGGGATTTTAAGCCAGAAAAAGAGAAAATCTCCATTGATTTTAACGACATAAAAAAGCTTTTGGTCAACCCAGTTGAACGGGAGTATAAAAAACGTTTTACCGCAAGGGTAGGGCAGCATTTAAAAATCATAAATGCTGATGAGGTCGAATGTTTCTACAGTGAAAACAAAGGGACCTATGCTGCCACTATTGATGGGCGAAATTACCTATTGGATACCACGCTTGAAAATTTGGAAGGGGAACTTTCCCCAAAAACCTTTTTCCGGGTTAGTAGAAAATTCTACGTAAACATAAATCACATTAAAGACATCATTTCGTACACCAATTCACGTCTTCAAATTAAAATGAATACCTTTAAAGAGCAAGAAATCATCGTCAGTAGGGAACGTGTTAAAGATTTCAAGCTTTGGTTAGAATAATGATTCTTAAAATTCTGGTAATTAATATATTGATATTTACAATAGATTTTTCTTATACTAATGTTTTGACCTGGTTTTAGGGCTATTCTTCAATGCGGTTGTCATCAAAGGCGGAAGGAAGCAACGTCGGAATCAACTTAATAAATATAGGCAACAAAACAGCACCGCCCGGCAACATAAAGATGGCCAGCGAGGGAATACTTTTGAAAATATCCAATAACTGTTTCTGAATTTTTTTTCGTTCTTCAGGACTCAAATCCTGAGTAGCCGACTTGGTCAATAATATCACCAACTCGCGACTTTCCGAGATTTCTTTTTTAAGGCGCTTACTATTTCGAAGGATTAACTTACTGACATTTTTGGTCATACCTTCATAGAATTTTGAAGCCAGATTGGAGTCTTTCAGATAGGGTATTTTGTCCCTATTTTCTTCAAAGAATTTGACGACATTTTCAAGGGCATTTTTTACCTCGATTTTATCCTTTTCCAAAGACGTTCCCATGCCATAAATGAAGTGGGATTCATCCCCTTCTATTTGACCGTCTTCCCAAATCGTCAAACAGGCAATATCCATCAAGTAATCACGCTCGCAAGTATTGAAGTTTGAATACAAAATGGGTTTGTTATTGTTAAACTTCGTATTATCCAAATCTAAATAGCTCAATGAGGCTGCTAGTACCTGCATGAGTTTCTTATCACTCTCTTTAGGTTTCTTTGCATTGAGGGCTTCGTAACCAATGGTCATGGTGACGTACTCCAATAATTGGGCATGCTGAACCAGATTGGGATGATTTTGAAGATATCTGCAAAAAATGAGAATGTCTACATAGAGCAATGAATTGGTCAAACTATTCCCAAAAGCACGGCTAAAAGCACTTCCATTGAGATATATTCTTGAGTCCAATAACTTTTCGAGTTGGGCCTCTGTTTTATTTCCGCTTAAAATTTTACTTAAAAAAGTGATTTTACTTACCTCTAAGGAGGTATAGTAAGCAAACACTTTCTCAACAAATTCGGTAAAATCAGTATTGCCCGTTTCTAAAACATATGAAAAATAGAGGGCGGTCAGTAAGTTGGTTTTGGCAACTTCATCTTCAGTGAACGGATGTGCGGTCTTAATGAATTCAGGCACTGAAAGATGAATGCCATAGATAAATCCATTTACCAGTAAATCGTTGTAGAGGGCCTCATATGAGTTGTACCGCAATGCGCTACTCCCAATAATATGTCCAAACTTATTGATCCAACCTGAGGCCGAAGGATTCATAATTTTTTGATTGATGGTTTCAAAGTAAAACAAATTATAGGACTTCACGCACAACAAGCGGAAACTAAGTCTTAAATCATTAAGAAAAAATTAACATTTAAAAACAAACCTCTGATTGGTATGCTCCGTAGGTAGGGGCGATAATTTAAAAACACAAAAGATGAAAAAAACAACTAAAGTTTCTTTATGCATTGGAACGCTGATGGCAGCGACAGCGATTTTTGTTGCTGCTGACCATATCGATGCTCCTGGTAGTATGGGAACGAGCGCTGACATTGCCGATTATTTCGCCTTTGAACCCACAGCAGGTTCTGACAACACCGTTTTTTTGGTTGACCTACAATCAGACGTATTGCCCGAATTGGCATATGGTACGTTTGATGAAGACGTATTGACCGAAATCAATATCGATACTGATGATGACTTGGTTGAGGATTTGGTTATTCAGGCCATTCCTAGAGATGGAAGAATGTATTTCTTTGGCCCTGTAGCACCGTCCGCAACCGGCAGAGGTAGTGAAGTTGCGATAAATTCGCCTTTGGGTGATGTAGCCATATCAGGCAGTACAGCGATAGTGGAAACTACTTCGAATGGTGTATCCCTTTTTGCTGGACCTAGACAAGATCCTTTCTATTTTGACTTTTTTCGATTCAACGAGGTGGTCGCGCCAAGCCCAGAAGATAATTCAGGGTTTAACAATCCTGGTATGGACACCTTTGACGGAGCAAACACCATGACCATTGCTGTTGAGGTACCGAATACCCTTTTGGGCCAAACCACAGCAACCAATGTTTTGGGCGTACCGGTCTACAAAACTTGGGTTACAACGAACAGAAAACAATAAGAACTTAAAACGCAAACAATGAAATTAAATACTAGTAAATATTGGTTATGTGCTCTTGTCTTTACCGCCACCTTGTTGTCATGTAGTAACGATGATGACAATGATATGGAGCCTATTGCGATGGCAACATGTG
This sequence comes from Croceivirga sp., assembly GCA_050042945.1. Classification (GTDB taxonomy): domain Bacteria; phylum Bacteroidota; class Bacteroidia; order Flavobacteriales; family Flavobacteriaceae; genus Croceivirga. The sequence continues at coordinate 2,210 of JBHJJC010000088.1, read as the reverse complement.
ATGATGGTATCATGAATGGAGATGAAACGGGGGTAGATTGTGGCGGTTCGTGTGAACCTTGTGAGATAATGTCTATGGATCCTGATTTTTCTGGTACGTACGCACAAGTTGATTTTATGGGAAGACCTGGTATCAATACCGTTCTAAGCGCCAATGGCGACATAAAAGATATGCACAACCAAGCCATTCCGTCAGAGATGGGAGCTATGTTTCAACCTGGATTTGAGACACAATTGGAGGCGCTACACGATGCCTATGCCATTGCATTGGGCTTAACCGCTGCTGACGTTGATTATCAACCCAATATTTTGGGTGACATTTTAAATGGCCCCGATGATTACGGTTTTACCAATAATCCTGTTAGCGCTGAGGTCTTGACCACCGTATTGGCCACTGATGTGATTGAGGTCGCACCGAATGCCCCAACGACCTACTTTAACCCAGGAGCTGGAGCACCAACATATGATGGCGGTATTGGTCTTACGGGTCGAACACCACAAGATGATATTATTGACGTTTCGTTAATTCTTTTGTTCGGCGGAGGAGATGGAGCCCGATTCAATGGTGAGGGTGGTTTGCCCCTTTTGGTCTCTGACGGGGTCTCTTTAACAGCAATCCTATCTGATAGCTTTCCATACCTAGGAAATCCAGAATAGGTCAAACTATGAGAAAGAGATGGGAGGGTACTCTCTAGTGCTCTCCCTATTTTAAAAATTCAAAGAACAACCCATGAAAATACTATCCTGTTTTTTGGTTTCTATTTTGATGGTCTCATGTGCCAATGAACCATTGAAGGTCACTAACCCAAAAGATTATAATACCTATCTAGCATCTCAAGTATCAAGGACCACATCCAAATATTTTGAACTGTGGAACGCTAAGATTGGTTGTGACAGTACACAATTATTGAGTTTTTCGAATGTTGCTGCCGAATATCATCGATTTTTTGAAGAAACCGGAGAAATTGACTACTTAAAAAAATCAGAAAAGGCCTTGCAAAAGGCGGTTGAAATTGCCAATATCAACCAAGAAGGGTACGCACGTTCGTTAGCTAGAAACTACATTTCCCAACATAGGTTCAAAGAGGCACTGGATATAACCATTTTGGCCAATAGATTGAAGGGAGGAAAAAGAGAAACCCAGGCTCTCTTTTTCGATGTTCATATGGAGCTGGGCAATTATGATGTGGCCCGGGCGTATCTTGATAGTATAAAGAACGTTTCAAACTTTGGTTACCTGATTCGTGCCGCTAAATGGAATGATTATAAAGGTGATTTGAATACTACAATTCATTTAATGGAAAAGGCGATGGATAAAGCAGAATCATCGAATAATAAGAACCTCAAATTATGGTCATACACCAATATCGCCGATTACTATGGTCATGCTGGTAGAATACACGATTCATACAAGTATTATCTAAAGGCACTTAAACTGAATCCAAAAGATGCTTATGCTAAAAAAGGTATCGCCTGGATAGTGTATTCCCACGAAAAGAATGGTAAGGAAGCCCTACGTATTTTAAATACGATAACTGAAGGGTATGAAGCTCCTGATTATGATTTATTGAAAGCGGAGATTCACGATTTTCTTGGAAACTCCGAAGGGAAAATAGTCAGTCTAGGTAACTATTTAAAGAAGGTCAACAACCCAAATTATGGCAGTATGTACAATGCTCTTTCCGTTGACTTTTTTTTGAGTGAAGCGAAGCTTTATAAAAAGGCATTGAAACTGGCTGAAGTAGAAGTTTTAAACCGCCCGACCCCAGCGTCTTATGGTCTTCTTGCCAAAACCTTATTAAAAATGGGTAAAAAAAAGGAAGCATTAGAAATAGTTGAAAGCAAGATTACTGATCAAACTTATGAACCTAACATACTGTTTACGGTCGCGCTTGTATTGAAAGCCAATGGTAAAGAGGCTAAAGTTAAGTATTTGAAAGAAGGATTAATGGAATCCGCGTATGAAATGGGGCCATTGATATTAAATGAAATAGCCGCTTTATGACAATGATTGTGTTAAATGTTTGATGGTTGTTTTTGGCAACGCTCCAAATAGGTTTTATTTGGAGTGTTCGTTTTTTGTTACGTACCTTCAAGATATGAAGTGTTTCAAAGGCATATTGCTGATTCTGAATGTACTATTGGTTGCTTCCCCATCATTTTCACAAAATCAAGAAAATGATAAGATTAACGATTCGATTAAGAGCTTCA
>JBHJJC010000087.1:0-31516 GCA_050042945.1 Croceivirga sp. | reverse complement strand
GCAAGAAATTATGCCCAGAAGGCCATCAATGCCAACTCGGCCAATGGTAAGGCATATCTGTTGATTGCCAATCTTTATGCAAGTAGTGCCAATGCCTGTGGTAGCACTCCTTTCGAGAAACGCGCAATTTATTGGAAAGCTGCAGAAATGGCACGTAAAGCAGGTAGGGTTGACCCATCATTAGCCTCTAGGGCAAACAAAACGGCCGCCAGTTATACCCAAAGAGCTCCTGATAAAACAATGATATTTCAAAATGGTATGGCCGGTAAGACCGTCACATTTAATTGTTGGGTTGGTGGAAGCGTTAAAGTTCCTAACCTATAATTGGTCAATAGAAAAACATATCAATTGAAGCGATTTGCCACAACATTTGTTGTGGCAATCCTTTTTATGGCCTGTGGAGATGGTTATAAACGAGTCGGGGAAGAGGCATTAAAGAAGAATTATCCGCAGGGCGTGGCGACTAATTTTACATTGACCTATACAGAGGCTGAAAAAGAAATGTCATCCCTAGACTCTGCTACGACCAGAATTATTGCGGTATTGAAAAGTCCTTTGAATGAAGACTATGACAATCAAAGATTTAAATACAAAGTTTTTCCAAAAGGACTTCAAGTTGATTTTTATGATGAGGATAATCAGAAAAGCATTATCAAAGCCGATTACGGAATCATCTACTCACAGACCAATCTTATCGATTTGCAGGGAAACGTGGTGATTGAAAACCAAGATGGGCTCAAATTGGAAACACCCCAACTTTATTGGGACAGAACAAACAAATGGATTTTCACTGAAGCCGAATTTACCTACACAAACCCTGAGGATGGAACAGTGATGGACGGAAAAGGAATGGATTTTAATCGTGAATTAACCTTTTTAAGTGCCCAAAAAACCTTTGGTATCATGACAATTAAAGAAAACGAATAGTGCTATGATTAAAATTTTAAGGTATACCGAGTACTTGTATCTCGTAGTGGCGATTGCTTCCCTGTATAAAATAATTACACTTTGGCCTATTAATCCGAATGAAGCCTACATCTTTATCTTTTTTGCAATCGTTTCCGTAGCTATGTTTTTATTCAGAAGGAGGTATCGCAAACGTTTCGAAAAACGGTCTGGTAACAACTCTTAAAAGGCTTGGATACTTCTATGGTCGTTATCGTCATTTCCCTACTTGCCTCGGCCTTCTTCTCCGGCATGGAAATTGCTTTTGTTTCAGCCAATCGCATTCATATTGAATTAGAGAAGAAGCAAGAAGGGTTTTTGGCAAAGGTGTTGGGTAGAATTACTGAAAAGCCATCAAAATTCATAGCAACCATGCTCATTGGTAATAATATAGCCTTGGTGGTATATGGTTTGTTTATGGGTGATGTACTACTAATATGGTTTCAAAGTTTCTTGCCATCCAATTCCAATGTCGTAAATGTTTTATTGACTGATTTTAGTCTACTATCACAAACGGTTATTTCAACATTTGTCATTCTTGTTACGGCTGAGTTTTTGCCCAAAGTACTTTTTCAGATTTATTCGAATTTTTTGCTAAAACTACTGGCACTGCCTGCCTATTTTTTCTACATAATGTTCTCATTGCTCTCATGGTTGGTGATACAGATCTCGGACTTTATATTGAGAACATTTTTTAAAACGGATGGTGATGAGGTACAGTTGGCTTTTACCAAATTGGAGTTAGGGGATTACATTACCGAGCAAATGGAAGCCGTTGAAGAAGATGAACTGGATTCTGAAATTCAACTGTTTCAAAATGCATTGGAGTTTTCAGAGGTAAAGGCGAGGGAAGTAATGATTCCTAGAACTGAAATTATGGCCATAGAGCTACACGAGACCTCAAAAACACTGAGTAAGTTATTCATTGAAACGGGCTATTCCAAGATTTTGGTCTATAAAGACACTGTTGATGAAATCATCGGGTATGTGCACTCATATGAACTGTTTAAAAAGCCCAAGACCATAAAGCAAATCCTGAGGCCAGTAGAATTTGTGCCCGAGACGATGCTGATACATGAGATTTTGAACGTATTGACCAAAAAGAGAAAGAGCATGGCGGTGGTTTTGGATGAGTATGGCGGAACGTCGGGGGTCATGACTGTAGAAGATATTGTAGAAGAACTATTTGGTGAAATTGAAGATGAACATGATTCTACTGATTTGATAGAACGGCAGATGAGTGAAACGATGTTTTGTTTTTCTGCACGATTGGAAGTCGATTATATCAATGAGAACTACAAACTCGAACTACCGGAAAGTGATGAATACGAAACCTTAGGGGGATTGATCACCAACGTTACGGAGCAGATTCCCGAGCAAAACGAAGAAATTAAGACAGAGGGGTATCTTTTCAGAATACTCGAGGTATCCAATAATAAAATAGATTTGGTAGAAGTCGAAGTCTTGATGGAATAAAAAAGGGAGGCAACCCCTATTTTTAATTGGGGTTTCGAGAAAATTTTAGCTTTTTCAATTGAAAAGAAAATGGTATTTTCGCGCACTAAAATCAAAGCAAAAGAGACGGATAAATGGCTATTTTAGAAAATATTAGAAAGCGAACTACGGTATTGATATTGATTATTGGTATGGCGTTGTTCGCCTTCGTGATTTCAGGGGTTTTTACTGGAAACGACCTAGGTGGAGGTAAAATAGGTTCTACCATAGCTGAAATTAATGGCGATCCTATTTCTAGGGAAGATTTTTCAAGAAAGTTAGAGCAGGCACAAAGGCAATTTGGTTCAAATATGTCTTCTACCCAGTTGGTCAATAGGGTTTACGATCAAGAAGTTAGAAGTGCCATCCTCAATCAGCAATATGAAAAACTGGGGATTGACGTTGAAAGTGACCAAATCATTGATTTTATAAAAAATACGGGTTATGCCCAAGATCCATCTTTTCAAGATGAAAACGGCGTATTTAATCCCGAGGTATTTAAATCAACTATTGCAGACTGGCGAGAAACCAATCCTTTGCTATATGACAATTGGTTAGAAATTGAAAAGCAAATCATGCAATCGGCCAAGGAGCAGATTTACTTTAATTTGATTAAGGCTGGTGCCGGTGCCACTTTGGCCGAAGGTAAGTTCGATTACCAACTGGCCAATGATAAGGTAGACATTCGGTATGTACGCGTACCCTTTTCATCAATACCCGATAGCACCATACAAGTATCCAAAGATGAGATTGCTACATATATCAAAGAAAACGAAGATGAATTTGAGCAAGAAAAAGCACGTGATGTCAGATTTGTCTTTTTTGAGGAAAAAGCATCTGCCACTGATGAAAATACGGTAAGGGAGTCATTGACTGCACTGATTGAAGATAAAATAGATAAAGCTACTGATACTACCTTCGTAGAGAGGGGATTCCAGAGTACAGATGATATCGAGGCGTTTTTGGACAGAAACTCCGATACTAAGTTCGATACTATCTTTAAGGCAAAGAAAGATTTGCCAGCGGTGGCGGCAGATAGTATTATTGGTTTGGCCGATGGAGCGGTCTATGGACCATATCGCGACGGAGATTTCTTCAAGGTATCAAGGGTAATGGATAGAAAGCCAAATGGGTCGGTAAAGGCGAGTCATATTCTTTTTACCTACGAAGGGGCCACCCGTGCGAATGCTGATATCACAAGAACAAAAGAAGAGGCTGAGGCGGAAGCGAAAAGAATACTGGCAGAGGCTAAAAAGGAAGGAGCTGATTTCACGGCACTGGCACGAGATAATTCTGATGGGCCTTCTGCCCCACGTGGTGGAGACCTGGGGTATTTCCAAGAAGGAATGATGGCTGATGCATTCAATAATTTTTGCTTTGGCAGTGAAGTCGGTACCATTGGATTGGTAGAGACGGAATTTGGTTTTCATGTCATTAAGGTTGATGATAAACAAAACTTGGTGCAAGTGGCAACGTTGGCACGTGAAATTCAACCTTCAGAAGAAACCATAAACACCTTGTTTACCGAAGCCACCAAGTACGAAATGGCGGTTTCAGATGCCGAACCTGAAGCGTTTTCTGACATCGCAAAAGAAAGTACTTTGACGGTCCGTCCGGTCAATAAAATCAAGGAAATGGATGAAAATCTTCCGGGGTTGAGCTCACAACGCAGTATTGTGCAATGGACGTTTAATGATGATACCAAAGTGGGTGATATAAAGCGTTTCGATTTGACCAATGGTTACGCCGTTGTGCAATTGACAAAAAAATATGATAAAGGTACCATGTCGGTTGAAGACGCGTCGGCCAGTGCATTACCAAAGATTCGAAAAGAGAAAAAGGCAGAGCAGATTCGCAATAAAACAACTGTTTCGGCCTTAGAGGATTTTGCCACAAATAATGGTGTGACCACATCAAATGCTTCGGCAATAACAAGAAACTCTCCGACTATACCCGGAGCCGGCCGAGAACCTTTGGTAGTGGGTAAAGCCTTTGGTTTAGCAGAAGGTGAAACTTCAAAACTCATTCAAGGAGAGACAGGAATGTTCATGATTAAGGTGACAAAAAAAGAATCTGGCGCAGATTTGGACAATTTTAGCACCTTCGCAAATACCCTAACAAATCAAAAACGCAATGCAGTAAATACAGGTGTCTTCAATGCCTTAAAAGAAAATGCCGAGATTGAAGATAACCGAGCTACATTTTACTAAATCTGTTGAATTATCCTTTTAGAGGGTAGATTTCGTAAGAAAATCAAGAGTGTTCCAAAACCATATCCTGATAAGAAATAACAACATCAAACCCCTTGGCTTTAAAGTAGTCAGGGGTTTTTTTATCACCAGTAGCCAAAACAAAATCACCACCCCAACCCCCGAGGCTCTTGATGGTTCCAAAATAATCAGGAAACAATTGTTCCTTAACCGGTGTAACGCCCAATACTTCTGAAAGAAGTTCTTCATGTTGTTTTAGGTATTTCCCAAAGGCTTCGAAATGCGGTTCCGAAGTAATTTTAAGGGTCAATTCACTTATTTCGGCAATAAAGGTTTCCGTATCGAAATCCTGTTGCCTATAGTTCGAGATGGCTTCTCTACTATTTTGTTTTTTATTTAGATATATAAAGTACAGTTGCTCTTTGAAGATGGGGTCAAAAAATACCGATTCTACCACTGGGTTTCCTTGTACAAGTTGATAATGAATAGGTCGGTTATTCTGGGCACAGGCAATATCGTATCCACTTCCCCCGAAAGTATTTTGTAATAAGGTGTATGCATTTACCTTGGCCCATTGTGCCAGATTATTGATTAAAGTAGAGGAAGAGCCCAACCCCCAATTTCTGGGAAAGGTCAATGTAGCAGCAAAACAATATCCTTGGGTGGTATGGTTTAAATCTGGTTTTAGTGAAAAGGTACTTTTCAGAATATGTTCCAGCCTATTGGAAAGGGCAGCATCTGACGTTTTTAGCGTTTTAAAATGGGTCAGGTCAAAGTGCGCTTCAAACCACGTTTCCCCTTGTTCGTTACGGCTAATCCATTCAATAACGGATTCATCTATTTTTTCTACTGTTAAAGACTGCCCAAATGTTGTAGGTACAGCCAATGCCAAGGCGCCGTCGAGAACACCATATTCAGCTGTCAGTAGCAGTTTTCCGTTGCTGTAAAAGTGAGCGCTCATTTGTTGTTTCGAATCTCTGCCAATTGCTTTTTCAAAGCAGCATTACTCACTGTCTGCGCCTTGAAATATTCCAATAGCTGAACTTTTTCGTCCTCCGAGGCACCCAATTGATTCAATAGGTTCAATGCGTGCATTTTCATATGCCCTTTTTGAATTCCGGTGGTGACCAAAGAACGCAAAGCAGCGAAATTTTGTGCCAATCCTGCTACGGCTACCAACTGCATCAATTCTTTAGCTGTGGGATTTTTAAGTATTTCCAAGGCCAATTTTACTAGTGGGTGAAGAGAGGTTAATCCTCCCACCGTACCCAAGGCCAAAGGCACATCAATCCAAAATGTGAAATGATTTTCTTTGACTTCTGCATGCGTTAAACTGGAATATTGGCCATCTTTTGCGGCAAAGGCATGCACACCTGCTTCTACGGCCCTGAAATCATTTCCGGTAGCAAGAACCAAAGCATCAATTCCATTCATAATACCCTTATTATGCGTAACGGCACGAAAAGGCTCTGATTTGGCGATGGCCACTGCCTGAACAAAACGCTTGGCAAATTCATGTGAAACCGTGGTCTTGCTCCCATCTTCACCGATTGGGCAAGAGACTTCAGCATGTGCTACACAATTCGGCACATAATTGCTGAGAATGCTCATTATAACTTCTAATGAAATGCCTTGCTTTCCAGCTTCCACTTTTAAAGTTTGGGCAAATTGCTCTAAACAGGAGTTGATGAAATTGGCGCCCATGGCGTCTAATGTCTCAAAGGTGCAGTGCAATTGATAGTAACCATCCAACTCGTCGGTTTTATTTCTTAGCTCAATTGCCGAGATACCTCCACCGCGTTTTCGCATGCTTTGGGTGATGGTTTTGGAATCTTCATGAAAAAGAGGAAGAACCTTTTTAAAGAAACTTTCCAATCTCTTGGGTTCATCGAAATACATAAAATGCACTTGACCCACCTTTTCGGTACCTCGAACCGCTGTTTTAAAACCTCCCCTTGTCAACCAAAATTTTGCTGCCTTACTTGCCGCAGCTACCACTGAACTTTCTTCAATGGTCATGGGCAGTGCATACAATTCTTCATTGACCAAAAAATTAGGTGCTACTGCAAAGGGTAGGTAATAGTTTGTTAGGGTATTTTCGATGAATTCATCATGCACTTTTTGAAGTGCTGCGTCTGAATTTAAATATTGTGCTATTAGTTGTCTTGTAGTTTCGGGGTTTTCTGTACAATTGTTGGCCACCCAGTCTATCTTCTCCTGTTTGGTTAGTTTAGAGAAGCCTTCTACGGTTTTTTGCATGGTCATTGATAAAGTGGCAAAGATACGTTTTAGGATTCTTGGTTCGATATTGTGCGTTGCCCCCTTCAATGCTTATATTTAGAAATTGTTTGAATCAAAAATGAATGGCAGTCTATGAGTAAGCAAAAGTTATTTTCGTTATTAATCCTGACAGTATGGGTAACGTGTAGTGTTATGGCCCAGAAGCAGATTACCCTTGATGAGATTTGGAGAGGGAAATTTATAACGGAAGGCATGGATGTATTGCGGTCTATGAAAAATGGAAAGCAGTATACGGTACTGAACTTCAATCGCAGTCCTAGAACGAGTTCTTTGGACAAGTATGATTATAAGACGCTACAACGAGTGGAAACGATTGTTACGTCATCTGAGACAGTGCCTTTTTTTACATCATACGAGTTCAGTGATGACGAATCACAACTTATTTTGGCCACTGAGGTTGAACCGATTTTCAGACGTTCGCGATTGGGCATATATTATATTTACAATATTGCCGACAAATCGCTGACGAAAATTTCGGACAACAAAATACAAGAACCTGAGCTATCGCCAGATGGCTCGAAGGTGGCTTATGCTTTTGAAAACAATCTTTATCTAATGGAGATTTCTTCGGGGAAGACCAAACAGATAACCACTGACGGGGTCTACGGAAGCATCATCAATGGTATAACCGATTGGGTTTATGAAGAGGAATTTTCTTTTGTACAAGCCTTTGAGTGGAACAGTGACGGAACCAAAATTGCATTTATACGATTTGACGAGACCAATGTACCGCAGTTTTCAATGGATGTATATGGTACCAACTTATATCCATTTCAATATGAATTCAAGTACCCCAAAGCAGGGGAGGAGAATGCCAAGGTCAGTCTTCATCTATATGATGTGGCTTCAGAAGGGATTTCAAAGGTTGATTTGGGCGATGCCTATTACATACCGCGTATTAAATGGATGAACAACCCCAATTATATAAGTGTTCAAACCATTAACCGCCATCAAAATCATTTAACCTTGCATGAGGTCAATGCCACTGATAATGAAGTTTCTATTTTGTTGGAAGAAAAAGATGAGGCCTATGTAGACATTCATGACAACCTCACTTTTTTGGCAGATGATAGTTTTATCTGGACAAGTGAGAAAGACGGTTTCAACCATTTGTATTTGTACAATGAGGATGGTAATTTGATGAATCAGATTACTAAAGGTGCTTGGGAAGTCACTAATTATTACGGTTATGACCAAGCCAATGATAGAATTTACTATCAATCCGTTGAAAATGGTTCCATCAATCGAGGGGTATATAGTATTTCCAGTTCAGGCCAAGATAAAGAAGCTTTGAGTGCGGCAGCGGGTACCAATGCTGCGGACTTCAGTGCAGATTATACGTATTACATCAACACCTATTCAAGTGCAACGACCCCTCATAAGTTCACCTTGCACCAGGCGAAAGATGGTAAAAAGCTCAAAGATATCATGGATAATCAGGCCCTTTCCCAAAAATTGGAAGGGTATGATATAGCCCCTAAAGAATTCTCTACCATTTCCATTAATGGTAATGAGTTGAATATGTGGATGGTCAAGCCCAATGATTTTGATTCTTCAAAAAAATACCCTCTCTTGATGTTCCAATATAGTGGCCCCGGATCGCAACAAGTTGCCAATCGTTGGATGGGCAGCAACGACTACTGGCATCAGTTATTGGCCTCACAAGGGGTAATCGTGGCCTGTGTTGATGGTAGGGGTACTGGTTTTAAAGGCAGTGAATTCAAGAAATCGACCTATCTTAATCTGGTCAAATACGAAACAGAAGATCAAATTGCTGCGGCCAAAAAAATCAGTGAACTGGATTATATTGATGAAGACAAGACGGGTATCTGGGGTTGGAGCGTTGGTGGGCATATGAGTACAAACTCACTGTTAAAAGGTAACGAAACTTTCGAAATGGCCATCGCAGTAGCACCGGTAACGAGCTGGCGTTTTTATGATACCATTTATACCGAACGCTTTTTGCGTACCCCTCAGGAAAATCCTGGAGGGTATGACAACGAATCTCCATTCAACTATCCTGAATTGTTAAAGGGTGATTATCTTTTGGTGCATGGCTCTGGTGATGATAATGTGCACGTACAAAATACGATGCGAATGGCAGAGGCGTTGCTTCAGGCCGACAAACAATTTGAGTGGGCCATTTACCCCGATAAAAACCATGGTATTTATGGTGGAAACACCCGAAAGCACCTTTATCGTAAAATGACTGATTTCGTCATCGAGAAACTACGGGATCGTGAGAAAAAGCCAGACCAACTTTCAGAAGAACCTATAAAGGGTTAATGTATAACAATCAAACCAACTAAAATATGTCAGATGTAGTTAAACCGGCTAGCGAAAAGCAAATACTTGGCCACCCACAAGGATTGTTTTACCTTTTCTTTGCAGAGTTATGGGAACGATTTAGTTTCTATGGCATGCGAGCGCTCTTGACCTTATATATGGTTAAGGTAGTTTTTGAAGCGCTGGCCACTCGTGATTATGCTGCCGCTGCGATTTATGCTTCTTATGGATCTCTTGTATATGCGTCTACAGTAATAGGGGGAAAGATATCGGATTCTATCCTAGGAATGCGGAGTTCCATTTTTTTGGGCGGTATTCTCATGGCCCTAGGTCATTTTGTATTGGCTATTGAGAACAACGTGGCTTTCTTTTTGGCCTTGGCTTTAATTATTGTCGGTAATGGCTTTTTCAAGCCCAACATATCAACCTTTGTAGGGACTTTATACAAGGAGGGTGATCCAAGAAAAGACTCTGGATTCACCATTTTCTACATGGGTATTAACATTGGTGGTTTTATATCTCCACTATTATGTGGATGGCTTGGGGAAACCTATGGCTGGCATTACGGTTTTGGGCTTGCTGGTATAGGGATGTTGACCGGGCTTCTGTTCTTTTGGAGCGGTATCAAAAAAAATGTATTTGGCGAAGGAGGTCGGCCACCTGGTATGGAAGTCTACGAAAAAAAGGTTTTGGGTATCCCACAAAAAAATCTAATCCCCATTTTAGCCTTTTTATCAGCCCCTTTAATAGCGTTTTTACTGTATTCATATAAGTCCTTAGGTGAGGAGGGTACATTTTTAGAGGACCAAAATATTGTCAATGTGTTATTCAAGGTAATTGGGATTGCCATAATTGCTTATATGGGGTCCATAATGATGAAATCAACCCCAGACGAGCGAAAAAAGCTTTTTATGGCACTGCTCATCACCTTTTTTATGACCATTTTTTGGGGTTTTCATGAATTGCATGGAAGTGTGATAACCCTTTTTGCTGCAAGAAATGTAAACCTTTCCTTAATCAACGCTAGCCAGACCAATGCACTAAATTCCATGTTTATCTTTATACTGGCTATACCTATTTCATTGGTGTGGACGTATTTGTCTAAAAAGAAACTGAATCCAAGAACCCCTTATAAGTTTGGCTTGGGGCTTGTTCTTGCAGGCTTAAGTTTTTACATTGTTTCCCTAAGCGGGGCTTCCGCGGATGAGAACGGAATGGTACCCTTTTCATATCTCTTATGGTTGTATTTTATATTGTCAGTTGGTGAATTATTTATGTCTCCTGTTGGCCTGTCAAAAATCACGGATCTTTCTCCCAAACGTATTGTCGCATTTATGATGGGGGTATGGTTTTTGTCTTCAGCCTATGCCTTTCAAATTGTTGGCTTTATCTCCAAACAATTGGCTATCGAGAGTTCAGATAGCAATGTAGGGGGCTTCGATACACTAAACGTTTATCTGGATGGGTTCCGTTTAATTGCTATGTACGCTTTAGTTGCTGGAGCTGTGGTTATCGTTTTCGGACCATTGATGAAACGTTTGATGGGCAACGTGCATTAATCTTTGATTGAAAACTCATAAGCTCCCTTTTCACCTGTATAGTGAAAAGGGAGCTTTCTTTTATTACACGTATTTTTCCAACGATTCACATAACTCTTGTAATTACTACCATCGGCGATAAGAATTTTGGGTTGAAGCGAATCAAGAAGGCGTTCCAAATGAATTTTAGGGGACTGAGTCATTAACACCACATCAATGGATTTTGAAGAAGGGGATATTCCGTTGTTATCGATTATCAATAGTTTTTGGCCTCCGATGTGGTACGAATTGAAAAGGGAATCATGGTCTACCCTCTTTATCCGTTCACCAATAACATAATCATTGATTGCAGAAGCGCTTTTTTCAAAATGGTTTGAAAAAACGGTCAACTCAGAACCCTTTTGGTAAAGCAGTACTGTATTTCTGTTTTGATGTAGTAAAAGAAGTCTTTCCTTTTTAGAAAGTTGGAATTCCTGAAAAACCAAATAACCTACAAAAAGTGCAATGAAACTTAATGTCATCGCAGCCCATCGAAATGTTTTTTTGGATACTGCCATTACTGATACAATAAGGGTAATATAACCGAGTACAAGTTGTACACCGTCAAATGGAATATTTTGAAAAAGAAATGCTTCTTGTTGTGCTACCCAATGAATTATTCCATTCATTGCCCCTATTAGACTGTTGTATGTTTCCATTAAAAATGGGGGAAGCGCTTCAAAATAGGTCAAAAAGACCACTACTATGCCTGTGCCAAGAATAATACCCAAAAAAGGTACTACCAATAGGTTGGAAATAAAAAAGAGGGCCGGAAACTGATGGAAATAGAAAATGCTCAAGGGCAGAACACCAACTTGTGCTGCAATACTGACCGATAAAAGTTGCCATGCATTTCTGACCAATACGTTCTTGGGATACCAAAATTGCTGCAGTTTTGGATAAATCCACAAAATGGCAAATACGGCGGCATAGCTCATTTGAAAACCAACATGGAATAAAAAAAGTGGTTGCACCAAAAGAATGAAGAACATTGCCCAGGCCAAAATATTAAAAGTGTTGGTGGCGCGGGTCAGGTGAAGGGCATAGGCCAAAAATGAAAACATGGTAACTGCCCTGACGATTGAAGGCGAAAGACCGGCTATAAAAGCAAAACTCCAAAGCAAGACTATGATGAGCAATACTTTTAAGTTTTTTCCTTTGCGAAGTCTCTCCAGAGGTTGAAAAAAGAATTCCAAGAGCAGTAGCAAAATCCCGACGTGTAATCCTGAAACGGCCAAAATATGAACGGCTCCTGCATTTTTATAATCATCGTAGGTGGCTTCAGAAATATCCTTTCGTTGCCCTAATAAAAGGGCTTGTATCACTCCTAGTTCCTCCTTTCCAAAACCTTGCCTTTTCAGTTTATTAACAAGTATCTTTCTAAAGTTAGCTGCAATACCAAAAAGGGTCTGGCTTGGCGCTGTAATTTTTATCCATTGTTTGGGGGCAAGGTTTAATTGACCAAAAACGCCCCTTTTGTTGAGATAGTCTTTAAAACTGAACTGATGCGGGTTCAGTGGGCTTCTTGGAGATTCGATGGTTGCATGGACTAAAAGCTCATCATCTACTGAGAGGGATTCCAAAAGGGAGTCCTTTTTAATATAAAGTATAAGACTACCTGAGGTTCTTTTATTGGAAACTGATGTAACCTCAGCGAAATATCGATAGGAATAGTCATTTGGGTTTAAAACTTCCGTAATCTTCATGCTCATTTTTGTTGGCTCCTCCTCGAGATGTCGCCTATAGTGAGTAGGGTTTGAGGGTAGTTGTACGATGGTAACAAAAACTCCCAGAAACAAGGAAGTTCCCATAGCGAAGCATCCGAATAGAACGTGATTTCTTTTGCCCATTTTATAGGTGACAGCAAGACAGCACAGAAATGCGAGCAAAAGGAAGCCAATCAGACTTATATTACATTGTAGATGATACCCAATAAGTATTCCTGCAATCAGAAATATGGTCAGTTTTATCGATACAAAGTCAACGAGACGCATTAGAGAATTCGGGTGGCCTTAACGAAAGCATGGTTCCAGAATCCCTCGCGCAAAGAGGATACAATAACCCCTCTTGATGACGTGGAGTGGATAAAACGAATGTCTTTGCCATCAACTTCAACAACTAGACCTACATGGTTAACGCGTTTGCCACTTTTAGAGGTTTTAAAGAAAAGTAGGTCTCCCTTTTCAATTGCCCCAAGCTTCACACGCTTGCCCTCATCAGCCATTTGATGTGATACCCTTGGGAAGGCAATGTTGTTATCTTGTAATGCGATATAAATCAGTCCAGAACAATCCATGCCTTTTTTGGTTGTTCCCCCAAGCCTGTAACGGGTGCCTGAGAAGCCCATTGCGGTGGTCACGACAGCATCTGCTTTTGGATTTTCTTTTTTTCTTTTTTTCCTTTTAGGGGGAGGAGGCAGTATGTTATCCTCATTAGAAGCCACAGTGACCGTTTTGGCCTTGCTGTAAGTGGTTTTCTTTTTCACGATACAACTGGTCAAGAACAGTGTGAGAACAATAGCGAAGGCAGATTTAATTTGCATCCAAGTCAAGGTTTCTACTTGGATGTTAAAATTACATATTTTCCACAATCAAACGTGCTGTTGTATCACTTGCCCCTGATTCTCCCAACTTTTTAATCAACGCATCATAAGCTTCGAGAACTTTTTTTCGCCCATCACCTTCTACTATTTTGGCCAGTTCGTCGTTCAATTTTTTTGGGGTGAGGTCATTTTGAATCAGCTCTTTAACCACTTCTTTGTTCATGATAAGATTGACCAGTGATATGTGTTTTAATGTAATGATTCGCTTTGCAATTTGATAGGATATCCAATTGCCTTTGTAGCAAACCACCTGGGGTACCTTAAAGAGCGCTGTTTCCAGGGTGGCAGTTCCGCTGGTCACTAGAGCAGCGTGAGCATGAGATAATAGCGTATAGGTCTCATTTGTAACAAGTCGCACATTCTTGATGGTTAGAAACTTTTTATAGAAATCGTTGGTTAAGCTCGGTGCACCGGCAATAACAAATTGATAGTCTTGAAAATTTTGAACTACGGTAAGCATCACATGAAGCATTTTCTCTACTTCCTGTTTACGACTTCCTGGTAAAAGTGCTATAATCGGTCTTTTGTGATCTAATTTGTTCTCCCGACAAAATGTGTCGAGAGGTTTGACGGGAGTTGTCGTTATAGCATCCAAAAGCGGATGGCCGACAAACGTCACTTCATATCCATATTTTTGATAAAACCCTTTTTCAAAGGGCAGAATGACATACATCTTGTCAATGTACTTTTTGATTTTTTCCACACGACCAGCACGGGAAGCCCAAACCTGTGGAGAAATATAATAATTGGTTTTATAGCCCCTTTGTCTAGCCCATTTTGCTATTCGTAGATTAAAGCCAGAAAAATCAATGAAGATGACTATATCGGGTTGGAATTGGGTAATATCTTCTTTGCAAAATGAAATGTTTTTGAATATGGAATTAATATTCTTCACAACCTCTAAAAATCCCATGAAGGCCATTTCTTTGTAATGCTTGGCCAAGGTTGCCCCAGCTTGCTGCATTAAGTCACCGCCCCAACATCGTATATCCGCTTCTGGGTCATGCTTGTTAAGGGCCTTGACCAAGTTGGAACCATGCAGATCACCGGAAGCTTCACCTGCGATGATGTAGTACTTCATTCTAAAGGAATTTATAGACCAATATGACAAGGGCCGTGAGCAGTGTGGCCATCATAACCCCTCTTGCCCTTGAATCCCTTTTGAGCTTCAAAAAGCCAAAAAAGGCGACTAAATTGAGAACAGCACCTAGGGCAAGAAGGCTTCCTAGGTGCCCTTGGCCATAGGATACCCTAAAAGTCTCTTCGATGGATAAATCTGAAAAAAGGATGATATATAGTAGTGTGCCAACAGTATTGGCTATAATGCCTACTAAAAAACCAATAAGAACTTCCTTAGTTTTGGTTTCCATTGAAATTCCAAGTGTTTAAGTGTGAAATGGTCTTGTGAGCCGTAAGGTCAAATTGTGTGGGTACTACCGAGGTAAAACCATTTTCAAGGGCGTGAATATCCGTATCCTCGCCTTCGTCCAAAAGTTCAAACTCTCCGGTCAGCCAATAGTATTCCTTTCCCGTTGGGCTCAAGCGTTTATCAAATTTTTCCCTCCAGTTCGCTTTTGCCTGTCGGCATACCTTGATGCCTTTTGGAGGTTTTCCATCGGTCTTGGGAATATTCACATTGAGCACTGTGCCGAATGGTATGCCGTGTTTCAACGCTTCCGTCGTAATGGTTTTGATGGCTTCGGCAGCACCTTCGAAATTAGCCTGCCAGGAGTAATCACATAGTGAAAATCCAATCGCTGGAATACCTTCGATTCCCGCCTCAATTGCCGCACTCATCGTACCGGAATAGATGACGTTGATCGATGAATTTGATCCATGGTTAATACCACTAACGACTAAATCGGGGCGTCGGTCCAAGATTTCCCGTAAACCAAGTTTTACACAGTCAGCGGGGGTACCACTACATGAGTATTCGGTCGGAGCACCATTTTTATGGTCAATAACTACCTTTTTGGAATACAATGTGTTATCAATAGTGATGGCATGCCCCATTCCTGATTGGGGGCTATCGGGAGCAACAACAACAACGTCTCCTATCGACTTCATCAAACCGATTAAGGTACGAAGCCCTGGAGCCGTTATTCCATCGTCATTAGTGACCAAAATCAGTGGTTTTTTCATAAAACATACTTATTGTCGTAAAAATACGTTTTTCACTAAGATGGGCGCATGGGGTCGTTTAACAAAAAATTAAACGCCCCTCCCAAACGTGGCATGATTTTTTCTGTATCTTAGTGAATTGCAAAGACGTTGAAACGCTTTGGTATCAAGGTATTGAAAGAATCATCAAAGTAAAATCATCGTCCCAAAACCGTCTCTATGAAAAAGAACCTTGTACTTGGTCTGTTAGTCATATTAATTGCAGTAGCCTCTTGCAGTTTTACAAATAAGTCTTTTGAAACCAACGATAAAGATAAGCTATTGCTTGACTTGATAACTTACGTTCTAGAGCGCGGGCATTATGAACCTAAGGATATCAATGATAAATTTTCTGCCAATATTTTTGAAGACTTTATTGATATTTTGGATCCTACCAAGAGATATTTTTTGGAGAGCGATATAAAGGAATTCGAAAAGTTCAAGTATCAAATCGATGATCAAATCAAGAATACCGATATCTCTTTTTTCAGTTTGGTATATCAACGTCTTATGAAAAGAATGGATGAGGCCAAGGAAATTTACGCCGAGGTACTTGAACAACCTTTCGATTTTAAAAAAGAGGAGACCATCAATATCGATTATGCCGAGGTACCTTTTGCCAAGAATAGAAGGGAACTCAAAGAACGCTGGAGGTTGCAGTTGAAGTATAATGCCCTGGGCGTTTATGATAGTAAGGTAAAAATCAGAAAAACGGCTATGGTAACCCCGCAGGGTGATGGTTCGGCCAGTGTTGAGGTAGATGTTGACGCGTTAGACCCCGCAAAAGAAGAGTTAAAAAAGATGACACTCGCCGAAGTTGAGGCCGCCTCCAGGGAAACTACAAAAAATACTTTGGACGATTTCTTTGAATTCGTTGGTGATTTAGAACGTAAAGATTGGTTCGAACAGTACATCAACACCATCGTTGATGAATTTGATCCGCATACATTTTATTTCGGTCCTGAAGAAAAGGAAAAATTTGATATTGGGATGTCCGGTAAATTCGAAGGTATCGGAGCACGTCTTCAGAAAAAGCCAGAGGGCTTCAAAATTGTAGAAGTCATATCTGGAGGCCCAGTATGGAGGAGTAAAACGGTTGAGGTTGGTGATGAAATCATCAAGGTGGGTCAAGATGGAGAAGAAGCTATTGACGTAGTTGGTATGCGCATCGATGATGCCATTAAATTGATTAAAGGACCTAAGGGTACCATAGTAGATTTGACGGTTAGAAAAGTAGATGGTACTATTGATGTTTTTTCTATTACACGCGATGTAGTGGAATTGGAAGAATCGTATGCGAAGTCTGCCACAGTTGAGAAAGATGATAGAAAGTATGGTTTGATACACCTACCCAAATTTTATGTTGATTTTGACGACTATTCTGAACGAAATGCAGCGACAGATGTGGCTAAAGAGGTTGAACGGTTGAAACAATCAGGTGCGGAAGGTCTCATATTGGATTTGCGCGACAACGGCGGAGGTTCCTTGAAAACTGTTGTTGAAATGGCTGGATTGTTTATTAAAGATGGTCCTGTAGTTCAAGTGCGCTCTTCCGGTCAACGAAAAGAAGTACATGAAGACAAAGATGAACGAATTCAGTGGGATGGTCCCTTAGTGATATTGGTCAATGAACTCTCCGCTTCGGCCTCCGAGATTTTGGCGGCTGCTATGCAAGATTACAAAAGGGCCATAATTATAGGAAGTAAACAAACCTTTGGAAAGGGTACGGTTCAAAATGTAATTCCACTGGACAATATTGTAAGAAGTAACGAGCATGGCGATTTAGGCGCCATTAAAATAACCACACAGAAGTTTTATCGTATCAATGGTGGATCTACCCAGTTAGAAGGTGTGAAGAGTGATATTGTGGTGCCGGACCGCTATAGCTACATTGATTTGGGCGAGCGTGATCAAGAGAACCCTTTAGGGTGGGATAGAATTTCTCCTGCAGATTATAACGTTTGGGACGGTTATATTGATTATGAGACTACGGTGGCTAAAAGTAAAGCCCGACTATTGGAGAATTCTCAATTAAAGTTAATAGAGGAGAATGCAAAGTGGTTAAAAGAGCAACAAGACGAAAAGGAGGTTTCCTTAAATTATGATACCTATAGTACACGACAGGAAAGAAATAAGGAAAAGTCAAACTATTTTAAGTCATTGGCCGATTATGATTCAAAGCTGACTTTTGAGTCCTTAAAATATGAACAAGAACTGTTCACTCAAGACCCAGTATTAAGGGAGAAGAGAGATCGTTGGCACCAAGATTTGGCTAAAGATGTTTATGTGGAAGAAGCCATCAATGTTTTGCAAGACTTAAAGTTGAACACCTTAAAGCGTCAGAATACGAAATTGGCCGTTAAAGGATAAAAGCACACACAAAAAAGAAATGAAGCCCACTGATTTCGGTGGGCTTTTTATTTTTTAAAGGATGAACGCTCCAATCGGTCATTGATTGCCCTGCCAATACCTTCGTCCGGTGCTTTTTCAATGATAATTACATCTAGGTCCATGCCATCCAACAAGTGCATTGCAGCATACAATTTTTCTGCCATTTCCTCCAAGGATGCTTTTGATGACAAAACGATTTCTTTTTTGATTTTTAGGCCAGTGTTTTGCTGAAAAGTAATTAATCCAATATCCTCGTTCTTGTGTTTATCATATAATGTAGGAATATCATCGGTCACCAATGTCTTTGTTTTAGGGGCATAGTGTGATGACATCATTCCTGGAGCTTCCAACACATCACTTTTTTTATTGAATTCAGGAGCTTTTCCAAGAACTTTTGCAATCATGTCTGATGTAATCACTCCCGTTCTATAAATGGTCGGAATACCGTTTTCCCAACCTAGAATAGTCGATTCTATTCCGCTTTTGCAAGAACCACCATCCAGTATCAGCGGTATGCTTTGACCCAATTGTTTTTCAACATGTTGAGGTTTTGTCGGACTAATATAACCTGAAGGATTCGCACTGGGCGCGGCAAGCGGGTAGTCAAGTGATTTGAGAAGTGCAATGGTCATACTATGGTTGGGTATGCGTACGGCTACCCGATTAGAACCCGCAGTAACAATATCAGGTACTTTTTTAGACCTTGGCAGCAATAAGGTCAATGGGCCCGGCCAGAAAGCGTTTGCCAGTTGCTCGACATCAGTAGTGATTCCGTTTACAAATGGCGTAATCGAATTAAAATCACCAAAATGCAAGATAAGTGGGTTGTTGATGGGCCTGCCTTTTACCCTAAAAATTTTTTTTAAAGCCTGTACAGAGGTTCCGTTGGCTGCAAGCCCATAAACGGTTTCTGTAGGAATCGCTACGATATTTCCTTCATCAAGAACGCTTTTGGCAAATAAAATGTCTTTCGTTATTTCGACCAATAATTACTTTTTGGCAAAAGTAAGGGTAAGGTGCTGAATGCTCAAATTGTTTTATTTTCAGGTATTGTATCATATTATTTTATCAATGTCAAAAAGAAACCGATGGATTTACACCACTCTTTTAACCCTCTGTATTGTTGGTTTTTGGTGGTTTGAAAACTTCTATACACCAGCACATTATTCTGAGTCGGAACCTAATATTGCCAGTACTGTTTTTAAAAGTGAATTACTACCAAGTTCCACTACTGGTCAAGTGGTGACCCATCAGCATTATCTATTGTCATATAGTGAGGCATACGAACAGGCGGAATGGGTCGCTTATACCTTAAAAAAGTCACATCTGACCTATGATGATAGGGAGCGACCTTACTTTATTGAAGACCCCAAAGTGAAAACAAAGTCTGCAGGTTGGCGTAACTATAGAGGTTCAGGATTTGACCGTGGACATTTATGCCCTGCGGGTGACCGGCGCTTTTCTGAATACGCTTACAATGAAACCTTTTATACCAGTAATATTTCGCCCCAGAACAGCGCTTTCAACGCGGGTGTATGGAATCGTCTTGAAATGAAAGTGAGACAATGGTGTAAGCGTTACGGTACCCTTTATGTAATAACGGGCGGGGTATTAAAGGGTCATATGCATGAAATTGGTGATGAAGACGTTGATGTACCCAATGCATTTTACAAAATCGTAGTCAAAAAAGTAGGTGATAAATTTTCAATACTGGCCTTTCTAATGCCCAATGAAGAAAGCAATGCCCCATTATCACAATTTGTCGTTTCCGTCGATGAAATTGAAAGGCAAACGGGAATCGATTTCTTTGAAAACTTGAGTAATTCTGAAAAATTAGAACAAGAAACGAATACTTCCAGCTGGGCATTTTAAAGCTCGGTCAGTCGCGATGCGTCAAACTTAAGGAAGATAAAGAGCATGGAAGTAAAAAATATGAGTCCTGATCCACCGTAACTAAAAAATGGCAGTGGAATCCCGACAGTTGGAAGAAGTCCCAAAACCATTCCGATATTTACAAAATAATGAATAAGTAAAATAGATATGATTCCATAGCCGTACATGCGTTGAAAATCTTTTTTCTGTCTTTCTGCCAACTGAATCAGACGGAGAAAGAATACCGTGAAAATCACTATGATGGATACGGTTCCCAAAAACCCCCATTCTTCACCTACCGAGCTAAAGATATAGTCCGTATGTTGCTGTGGTACAAAATCACCCTTTGTTCGGGTGCCTTCTAAAAACCCCTTGCCTAAAAAGCCGCCTGATTCAATCGCCTTTTCAGATTGATAAGTGTTGTAACCGATGGTTTTTTTGATTTGTTCCAAACGTATAGGGTCTTTTTCCAGACCAAGCCATAAACTAAATCGGTCGCGGTGACGTTGCTCGAATATATTTTCATAAACGAAATTAACGGAAAAGGAAAATGCTGCACAGACGATCAAGAAAAGTACCAAGGGTAGGGTAGGAACTTTAAGATTGGGTTTTTTAAACAGAAAAAACAAAGAAGTTAGAATACCCAATCCAATGCCTACCCATATCACCCCAAACATCAGGGTTGTGATAAATAGCAAAATAAAAAGTAGGGCGAAACCTAAATATTGCAAGGGAAACCCTTCTCGAAAAAGTACAAAAAAAAGGGAAAAATATACCAAAGCACTACCGGGGTCTGGCTGAGGTATTATGAGAAATGCAGGGACTAGGATGATTAGGGCAGCATAAAGTTGATGCTTTTTTTGACGTAAATCTGTCTGAATATCACTAAGGTATTTTGCCAAGGCCAAGGCTGCCGTCAGCTTGCCTACTTCGGAGGGTTGAAAATTAAAAAAGCCCAAATCGTACCATGAGGTAGCTCCGGCTATAGTTTTTCCAAACACATACAACCCTACTAAAAAAAGTAACGAGACGATATAAAACAAACTGGAAAAACGTTCAAAAAAACTGGACTCCAACGATAAAATGAGAACTATGAAAACAAATGAAATTGCTATAAAGAACAATTGTTTTCCATATAAGGTCGACATGCTTAAAATAGGGACTTCCGGATCGGTCAATGTTGTACTGTAAATATTGACCCAGCCAAAGGCAACAAGTAAGGTGAACAATAGAACGGTAAGCCAATCAAGTCTTCTCAGCACACTTCTACCAGACATATTCGTTTATCTTGAAGGGCTCGCCACTCAGAGGTTTTGCATATTCATGTTCCAGTGTCTTTTCCAACATTTTCTTTTCCAGGTCTTTGCGGGTAATCGTTCCTTTGATATACTTTTCAATCATAAGGGAAGCGATATGACCAGCGTATCGTGCGCCGTAATAGCCATTTTCAATATAAACCGCGATGGCAATCTTTGGTTTCTCAACAGGTGCAAAGGCGGTAAAAATGGAATGATCGGTCAATTGCACGCGTTCCCCATCAATTTTTGTAAAATTCTCGACCGTTCCTGTTTTACCGGCAATTTCAATATCTGGAATTTGAATCCATTTTGCCGTGCCATATTTGTAGGTATTGGCCATGGCTTGTACCACTGGGCCAAAATGTTGTGGTTTTATGGTCGTGTATAGTTTTTACGAGTACTTAGAAAAAAAACTTCCAGTATTGCCAAATTTTTTAATGATGTGAGGGGTAAAAAAATATCCACGATTGGCTATAGCAGCAATCATATTTGCCAATTGTAAGGGCGTCGCGGCGACCTCTCCTTGTCCGATGGAGTTGGAAATGATTGTTGACGATGCCCATGCGTTGTCGCCGTACCATTTATCATAAAACGCCTTATCTGGAATTCTTCCAGGCGCCCCAGTAGGTAAATCAACACCGAGATAATTACCGAGACCGAAGCTTTTCATATGCTTTTCCCACACATCCATACCTTCATCGGTGGTTTCGTACTTATTGTAGATTTTTCTGAATGTACCGGCAAAATATGCATTGCATGACCTGAATATTCCTGAATTCATGTTATGAACCCCACCACCACAGTGGCATCCTTTCTTTTGACTGCCTACATAGAAGCCATTATAACAAGTAAATTTTGTTTTTGGGTCGATTACGCCTTCTTCTAGCGCCACAAGGGCATTTAATGTTTTAAATGGAGAACCGGGAGAAGGTTGTGCGAGAATGGAACGGTCCCAAGTAGGTCTTGATATACTATCATAATGCAGTTTACTGTAGTTTGCAGAACGTTCACGACCCACCAATAGACCAGGGTCATAAGTGGGGCCAGAAATCATCGCTAAAATCTCACCGGTTTCCGGTTCTATGGCTACGATACCCCCTCTTTTGCCCACCATTAAACGTTCACCATATTCCTGAAGTGTTTTGTCGATGGTAATATGAACTTCTTTGCCAAGGTCTGGAAGGGTATCCAATTTTCCATTTTTATATGGGCCAATATCACGGTTAAACCTATCTTTTTGAATGTATTTTACCCCTTTCCGTCCCCTTAAAATATCTTCGTATTGCTTTTCAATTCCTGTTCTGCCTTTCAATTCCCCCGCACGATAATACGGATTGGTGCGTAAGTCACTCTCGTTAACTTCACTGATGTAGCCCAATACATTGGCGGCACTATTGGTCTTATAATCGCGTAACGACCTCTTTTGAATATAGAAGCCTTGGTATTTCCGCATTTTTTCCTGAAGTCGGGCATAGTCCTCTTTTGATAGTTGCGGTACCAATACAGAGGGTAATCGCGGCGAGTAGCGTTTGGCACGATTCATTCTTTTGTTAAAGTCTTCTTTGCTTACACTGAGTAAAGAGCAAAATTCGAGGGTGTCCAATTCCTTGGTTTCCCTCGGTATCACCATAACGTCGTATGCAGGCTGGTTGCCTACCAATAACTTACCGTTTCGGTCATAAACATAACCACGTTCAGGATAGTCATAGACCGCCTTTATCGCGGGGTCTTCCAAAATTTGGTCAGGCTAAAAGCTGAACAATTGTAAATATGAAAGTCTACCCGCGAATGTAAACCCGATAACAATTATAAATGACGATAATAGTAGTTTTCTCATGTAGGGTACAATCTTAAAACCTCAATCAACTTCTCTTGCAAACAGCGAACTGAGTAATACACATAACAATAACGTAAAAATGCTGGTGAAGAGTATTTTTTTCAAAAGTAATAGGATATGCGAAAAACTCAATAACTCGAATGTGAAGAAAATAATATGCTGAATCAAGATCAGAAGCAGTAAAAAAGTAACACGTTGGGTGCGTGTGGTATTTTTAAAAGTAAAGCCCTGAAATTCGTAGTTTCCACCGAAGCAGAATCGCATGATAAGCGGTCTGGTAAAGGCCACGGTAAGGCCAGCCATGGCATGCAGTGCCATCGTGTCTGAAAATATATCAATAACAAAACCGATATAAAAACCTAAAAATAGGAATAAGGGTCTGTTGGTCTTGATAGGGTACCAATAAAAGAAAAGCACGTAAATCATCGGATTGATAAACCCCAAAACGTTCAAACGATTGAAAATCATCACCTGCGCGAAGACCAAAAGCACGAAACGAAGCCCATTAAGTAAGATTGGGTTATTCCACATTGTCAGTACTTTTTTGAAGTTCAAGAATTTCTGCTCTATCTCGATTTCTGATGACATAGACATTTTTAATGTTGGCCATATCATTGAATAGCTCGACTTGAATGGTATAAGAGCTTTGATTTTGGTTCAACTCATATTTCTGAATGACACCAATGGGAATATCTTCTGGAAAAATACTTGACATTGCTCCCGTTGCAATGGTATCACCAACAGTTAATGTTGCCGACCGCGGTATATCGACCAATTGAACAACACTATAATCAAAGGCATCCCATTGAAGGGAGCCGAAATAGTTGGTATTCTTGATTTTGGCATTAATGTTTGATTTCGTGTTCAAAACACTTTGAACTGTAGCGAATCCATTTGACGTATTCTCGACAATACCCAAAACTCCCAGAGGTGTTATCACGCCCATGTCTTGAGCGATATTATCCTCTCTCCCTTTATTAATGGTGACATAATTTCTAGGAGAGGTATACATATTCTTGATTACCCTGGCATGGGTAATGTCATATGTGGAGTTTAAGGGGGAGGGGCTTGATGGTTGACTTTTTCTACTGAATAATTGAAGTCGTAATCTTTTATTTTCTTCTGCCAGGCGCTGATTTTCCTCCGCCAAATTAAAATAGTCACTAATACCAGTTTTAGCGGACAGCAGGCTTCCGGTGAACCACTTGGAGGAATTAAAAAACTTTGATTGATGATAAGAGTGCGAGCGCATGGTCAATACCAAACAAAAGAAAAAAAGAAAAACATAAAGAAATGCATTTCTATAATCGAGGATAAAACTGATGATCCGCTGCATTCCTAAATAGTATTGCACCCAAAAGGGGGTGAGGTAATTATTTTATCAAAATATTTTTATAACGTTCCAAGTTTTTGAGGGCTATGCCCGTTCCGCGAACTACGGCCCTTAACGGATCTTCGGCAATATAAACTGGCAAGTCGGTCTTTTGGGACAATCTTTTATCCAGACCACGAAGCATAGAACCACCGCCTGCGAGATAAATTCCGGTATTGTAAATATCTGCTGCCAATTCTGGCGGCGTTTGGGACAAGGTTTCCATAACGGCATCTTCAACACGAAGAATACTTTTATCCAATGCCTTGGCAATTTCACGATAGGAAACCTGTACCTGCTTTGGTTTACCTGTCAAGAGGTCCCTTCCTTGAATCAACTTGTCGTCAGGAGGGGTCTGAAGGTCTTCGGTGGCCGAACCAATTTCAATTTTAATGGCCTCAGCCGTGCTTTCACCAACATAGAGGTTATGTTGTGTGCGCATGTAATAAATAATATCGTTGGTAAAGACATCACCTGCAATCTTAACCGATTTGTCACAAACAATACCTCCTAGGGCAATGACCGCAATTTCTGTAGTACCTCCACCAATATCGACAATCATGTTTCCTTTGGGCTGCATAATATCCAAGCCGATACCTATGGCCGCTGCCATGGGCTCATGTATCAAATAGACTTCTTTGCCGTTTACGCGTTCAGCAGATTCACGAACGGCTCGCATTTCTACCTCCGTAATACCCGATGGAATACAAATGACCATACGTAAAGCCGGGGGAAACCATTTCTTTTTCAACGCTGGGATATTTTTGATAAACATGTTTATCATTTTTTCCGAAGCATCGAAATCGGCAATCACACCATCTTTCAATGGTCGAATGGTTTTGATGTTTTCATGGGTTTTTCCCTGCATCATACTCGCTTCGCGACCAACGGCAATAATTTTTCCGGAAACCCGGTCGCGGGCCACGATTGATGGGCTATCAACCACTACTTTATCTAAATGTATAATGAGGGTGTTTGCAGTACCAAGGTCAATCGCGATTTCCTCGGTCATGAAATCAAAAAATCCCATAAAGTGTATTTAATATCGGACTAAAAGTAAATTTTATCGGCAAAAGTAGGAAAATTAATGCTTAAAATGCCGTGTACCTGTCATGACCATTGATAATTCATTTTCGTTACAGTAATCTATACTCAATTGGTCTTTAATTGAACCCCCAGGTTGAATGACGCTGGTAATCCCGGCTTTATCGGCGATTTCCACACAATCAGGAAATGGAAAAAAGGCATCACTGGCCATGACTGCTCCTTTTAAATCAAACTTAAAATGGTTTGCCTTTTGTATGGCTTGATTAAGCGCATCAACACGAGAGGTTTGCCCGGTGCCACTGGCACATAATTGCCTGTTTTTGGCAAGAACGATAGTGTTTGATTTGGTATGCTTACAGAGTTTTGAGGCAAAGATTAAATCTTCCAACTCCTGTTTTGAGGGTCTAGTATCGGTAACATAGCTCAAACCTTCCAAGGTATCGGTCTCTGCGTCTTTATCTTGCAAAAGAAATCCGTTCAAGCAGGTTCTTGCCGACATTTTTGGAAGTTCAATAGGTTTTTGAACGAGAATGATTCGATTTTTCTTCCCTTTTAATATTTCTAGGGCGTCTTCAGAAAATGATGGGGCGATGACCACTTCACAGAACAGTTGGTGAATTTCTTGAGCAGTTGCTGAATCAATCTCTGTGTTGGCAATTAAAATACCCCCAAAAGCGGAGATGGGGTCACCGGCCAGAGCGTCAACATATGCTTGTTTTATGGATGTTCTGGTGGCCAGGCCACAAGCATTATTATGTTTTAGAATGGCAAAAGTGGGGTCGTCATTTTTAAATTCTTGCATGAGATTCACCGCCGCATCGACATCGAGTAGATTGTTGTAAGACAGCTCTTTTCCATGGAGTTTGTCAAACATAGCGTTGAAATCCCCGAAGAAAAACCCTTTTTGATGTGGATTTTCACCATAACGCAGAACGCTTCCTTGGGTTTCACTGATTTTTAAGGCAGCATGTTCGTGGTCCCCGTTAAAATAGTTGAAAATTGCCGAGTCGTAGTGTGATGAAATATTGAAGGCTTTGGTAGCAAACCACTTCCGT
The DNA here is from genome assembly GCA_050042945.1 of Croceivirga sp. Taxonomy (GTDB): domain Bacteria; phylum Bacteroidota; class Bacteroidia; order Flavobacteriales; family Flavobacteriaceae; genus Croceivirga. The sequence goes on along the minus strand of JBHJJC010000087.1, from coordinate 5,069 downwards.
TCTTCAAGTGAGGTTGCCCCATTTTCATGGGTTATTATTTCCAAAAACTTCCCATAATCTTCCATAGAGGAAACACAGAGTACATCTTTATAGTTTTTTGCTGCCGCTCGAATCAATGAGATACCGCCAATATCAATTTTTTCAATAATGTCCTCCTCGGAAGCCCCACTTGCCACCGTTTTCTCAAAAGGATATAAATCGACGATAACAATATCCAATTGGGGGATGTCAAATTCGGTCATTTGGGCAACGTCGCCCTCATGGTCTTGACGATTTAGAATACCCCCAAAGACTTTAGGGTGCAATGTTTTTACCCTTCCCCCCAGAATTGAGGGATAGCTGGTCACGTCTTCAACCGCAATGACGTCGATGCCCAGGTCTTTGATAAACTTTTCCGTACCTCCTGTCGAATACAGTGTTATGCCAAGTTCATTTAACTTTTTTACTATAGGTTCCAATCCATCTTTATGGAAGACGGATATTAGGGCTGAGGAAGCTTTTTTTAAGGTGCTCATAGGTTTTTCTGTTGGAAAAATGGAAAAGCCAAAAGTACCTTTTTTGATTCCTGATTTTAAGTCAGGTTATCAACAATTTAGGCTAAGTTTTAAAGAATTTTGGCGACCTGTTCATTAACCCATTCCAAAAAACGCTCATCGGCTTCAGTAAAAGGATCGGGAGTGTTTGAATCGATATCGATTTGACCAATGTTCTCTCCATTTTTAAACAAGGGCACAACAATTTCAGATTTTACAGTAAGACTACAGGCAATATAGTTGTCTTGGGCCTGAACGTCAGGTACCACAAAGTTTTGGTTGCTTTCTGCGACTTGGCCACAGATACCCTTTCCAAAAGGAATAATGTTATGGTCCGTAGGTTCCCCAACATAGGGCCCAAGCTTTAATTCACGTTTCTCCCCGTTTTTAAAGTAAAAACCTACCCAATCATAATACGCAATATGTTCATGGAGCACTTGGCAAATGTGCTGCATTTTATCCGTTGTATTTTGATTGTGATTGACGACTATTTCTGAGACTTTGTTTTTAAGGTCTTCGAACATTTGTGCAGTATTAAGGCATAAAAGTCGTTGAAAATTCAAAACATTACAATCGTTTAGTTCTTAAAATTCGGTTAATCAAAAAATGCTGAAATTCAGTTTTCTTACCTTTGTATTGTGAAAAGTAAGGCCAATAAATCGATATCCGCCCTATTAGCCCTAATGGTGTTGCTCTCAACAGTCTCTTGGACGGTTGACAAGCATCTCTGCATGGGCCGCATAATGGATGTCTCCTTTTTTCATGAAGCGGATTCTTGTGGTATGGAAGAGGCTATGGCCATAATGGAAAGTACAGCGAAAGAGAACCATTGCTGTGGTGATGAATCTTTCACGATTGAAGGCCAAGATGAGCTAACGATTTCTTGGGATGAGTTGGATTTTGATACTCAGCAATTTCTAGCGGTCTATGCTCATTCCTATCTACAATTATATTCTGATATCTCTCAAAAAGAAGAGGTTAGAACCATTTATCCACCTCCCTTGCTCGTGCATGATTTTAATGTATTGCACGAAGTTTTTTTGATTTGATGAATATGAATCTTTAACGGATTCCATCCCAGTTTACCCTGAGCGGAGACGAAGGGAGGGAAATACAAAAAGAACATTCATCAAATAGATACTGCAATGAAAAAATATTTGGGCATACTGATTGCCCTACTCATACCTATCTCATCAACCTTTGGTCAAGACCAAGTAGAGGGCATGGTTATGGACACCAATAATGAGGGAGGCCAGGCTGGCCTTAGCGGAGCCAATGTGTATTGGTTGAATTCTCCAATAGGAACCATTACCAATGCCGAAGGATTGTTTTCCATTCCCTATGACAAAAAATACGACCAATTGGTCATCAGCTATATCGGTTATAAAACCGATACTTTGACCATAAATGAGCCCAAAACGGTTCGTCACTTTTTACGACCCTCCAATGAGTTGGATGAAGTCGTCGTGCAACAAGAGCGCAATGCCGTTGAAAAATCCTATTTCTTGGCCCAAAACGTAGTGACCGTAAATAGTGCTGAATTGCTCAAAGCGGCCTGCTGTAACCTTTCGGAAAGTTTCGAAACGAACCCCGCTATTGATGTGAATTTCAATAACGCTTTAACCGGTACCAAGCAAATTCAGATGTTGGGGTTGACCAGTCCGTATTTGTTGATTACCCAAGAGAACATTCCCATGGTAAGAGGAGCGTCGCAAACCTATGGGCTGACTTTTACGCCTGGTACCTGGGTCGAGAGTATACAAATTACAAAAGGGGCGGGTAGCGTGGTGAACGGATTCGAAAGCATTTCTGGGCAAATCAATACTGAATTGGTGAAACCGTTAACGGATACGCCCATTTTTATCAACGGGTTTTCTAACCTAAATGGCCGATTGGAATTGAACACCCATTTGAACTATACGTTATCCGACAGATGGAGCACAGGGGTATATCTTCATGGTAACACCCGGCCATTTGAGGTCGACAACAATGATGATGGTTTTTTGGATGTTCCTTTAGCAAATCAAATCAATATCCAAAACCGTTGGCAATACCAAAACCCAGAAAAAGGTTGGGTCAGCTTTTTTACCCTTCGTTATTTGGATGATGAAAAACAGGTGGGGCAGGTCAATTTTAATCCCGATACCGACAGGTTCACTGCCAATGCCTGGGGTAGTGAGATTGATACCAAGCGGTTCGATTCGTCTTTAAAGCTTGGGTATGTTTTTCCGGAATTGCCCTTTCAAAGTTTTGGTTTTCAGGCTTCCTATAGCAATCATCGACAAGAATCGTATTATGGGTTAAATGTATATGATATCAATCATGAGAGCCTATATTCCAATTTGATTTTTAATTCAATTATCGGAAGTACACAGCATAAATTCAAAACAGGACTCACTTTTGCCCAAGACGAATATGTTGAGCAAGTCAATAATATCAATTTTGAACGCATTGACCAGTCTGCAGGGGCTTTCTTTGAATACAGTTATGACAATTTGGAAAGAATTAGTCTAACGGCAGGGGTTCGGTTTGATACCCATAACCGATTGGGAAATTTCGTTACCCCCCGACTACACGTGCGCTATACCCCCTGGGAACGGGGAAGTCTTCGAAGCTCTTTTGGTTTGGGTAGAAGGGCTGCAAACATCTTTGCTGAAAACCAGCAATTATTTGGTTCGGCTCGAGCGATTCAACTGTTGGGCAATGGTGGTTCGATTTATGGTTTTGACCCAGAGAAGGCGACCAATTTTGGAGTAAGCTTTTTACAAGGGTTCACTTTGTTTGGCCGACCCGGAAATGTGTCCATCGATTTTTACCGTACAGATTTCGAAAACCAAGTGGTCGTTGATTGGGAAAACCCCAGGGAAATTTCATTTACGAATTTGGAAGGGGAGAGTTATGCCAATAGTTTTCAAATTGAATTGAACCATGAACTACTTCCCAATTTGGATTTTCGAACGGCGTATAAGTTTTACGATGTAAAAACACAATACCAAACAGGGCTATTACAAAGGCCCTTGGTCGCGCGAAATCGCTTTTTTGCCAATTTGGGTTATGAGACCGAAATGAACGATAACGGCGGTCAATGGCGGTTTGATTTTACCCTACAGGGCGTAGGGGAGCAACGGCTGCCGAATACAGATGCCAATCCCGTACCCTTGCAGTTGGGTGATTTTGTCGATGGCTATAGTTTAATGAACGCGCAGATAACAAAGGTGTTTTCAAAGAAATTTGAAATCTATGTAGGTGGTGAGAACTTGACCGCGGTTACCCAGCCCAATCCAGTATTGGGGGCGATGGACCCTTTTGGCGTAAATTTTGATACGACCATAGTGTACGCTCCAATTTTGGGCAGAATGGTGTATGCAGGATTCCGATTTAAATCATAACGAGTTAACTTTAATAAAAAATAAAATAATGAAACAGTTCTATATAACAATTTGTGTTCTTACCGTTGCATTGAGCAGTTACGGTCAAGAGAAAAATAAGAAGATATATTTTGATGTGGATGGCGTGTGTGAAATGTGTAAGATGCGTATCGAAAAGGCAGTTCTTGGGGTATCAGGGGTGAAGTTTGCTTCATGGGATATTCCATCTCATCAACTTTCGCTTATCGTCGACGAACGAAAGACAAATAGTATGGCCATTAAATCTGTTTTGGCTACTGCAGGTCACGATACCAAAGAACTTAAAGCTACACAGGAGGCTTATGATGACCTACACCCTTGTTGTAAATATCGGGATATCGATGCCGAAGAAAGCGAAAACCACCGTCAATGAAAAAGACCTTTAAGGTAACCGGAATGACCTGTCAAGGCTGTGTTGCCTCGGTTCATCAAAAACTTTCAGGTATCAACGGGGTTGAAATGGTCTCAGTTCATCTCCATAAGGGTGAAGTGGAGACGGAGTTAACACATGATGTTCCGCTGTCGAATTTTAAAGCGGTTCTCCCTGATAAGTATACTATTGTGGAGAAAGAGAATCAGGTTACTGCTTCTGGTGAAGGGATATCTCAAGCGGAACCGAGCGTTGTGAAGGATGCAGTGACCACGGAAAAATCCAAACTGCAACAACTACGACCCCTCCTCCTCATCTTTGTGTATTTGTTTTCGGCCAGTATTCTTTTAAATTATGACGATTGGAATATGCGCGAGGCAATGTTTGATTTTATGGGGCTGTTTTATATCGTCTTTAGCTTTTTTAAGTTTTTGGATTTAAAAGGATTTCCCGGGAGTTTTCGAATGTATGACCCCTTGGCGAAGGCGATACCGGCCTATGGTTGGGTCTATCCTTTTTTGGAATTGGCCTTGGGCCTATTCTTTTTGATGCGGTTTCAGGTACAAATGGCCTTGGTGGTAACCATAGTTGTTTTGGGAATCACCACTTTTGGCGTTGCCAAAACCCTTTTGGATAAGAAATCGATTCGTTGTGCCTGTTTGGGTACGGCTTTAAAACTACCCATGACCGAAGCCACCATTATTGAGAATACCATTATGTTGGTGATGGCCATTTCAATGTTACTGTAGTCGGTTTGAA
>JBHJJC010000086.1:0-13805 GCA_050042945.1 Croceivirga sp. | reverse complement strand
AAAATTGAGGGCCAACAATGAACTCAATTAAATTCATACGCATTGTCTATTTGGTAACGTGCTGTAGAGTGCCTATAATCATTGGTCTGATGCATCTCTACGTGCACTTTGATGAGTTAATGGGTGATGCTATTAAGCAGTATTTACTTAAAGAGTTCATTGTTTTATCACAATGGCAACCCCTCTGGTATACGTGGGGAATGACCAGTTTTATGATGGGTATTGGCTTTGTTATTATTGGCTTGCTTCATTCCATTTCTTTTATGGGATTGGTAAAAAGGGAGCCCCCGTCCATAGCGCTTTTACTGACTGGGTTACTTTATTATTTGGGCGTTCTATATTCCGGGATTTTATTTAAGCAAAGCTTTCAGCTTTATGGCGGTTTCATATGCGTGAACTTGCTATAGTATTCAGTCGTTTTTATGGTAATGAAAAATAAGGTGTCGGCATCAACTACATAAAGCAATGACCAAAGAAATCGAAATATATGCGAGCCTTGAATGTAAAAAGGTAAAGATTGAAGATGTTTCCATCGGTTTACGACAAATAGGTGTGGGTAAAAATCTCGTTTTCATTCACGGTTTTCCAACGCACGGGTATACATGGAGAAAACTGTTACCAGAACTCTCCAAACATTTCAAATGCCATATTTTAGATTTACCTGGGCTTGGCGATAGCGAATGGACCACTACAACCGATTTTAATAGTCAACAGCAAGCAGGTTACATTTTGAAGCTCTTAAAAAAAATAGCCATTGATGAATATAGTTTAATAGCACATAATTCTGGAGCGACCATCGCCAGATTTATTGCCATACAAGAGAAACGCAAAGTTGAAAATCTTATACTGTTCAATACGGAAATTCCGAACCATCGCCCTCCCTGGATTCCGTTTTATCAAAAAATTGGTCTGCTCCCGGGGATAGCTAAAATCTTAAGATTACTATTACGGCAAAAGTGGTTTTTGAAATCACCTATGGGTTTTAAGGAATTCTATACCGACACATCAATGTTGGATGAAACATCCAATATTGAGCCGTATCTCCATCCTATTGTTCAATCGCAACAAAAAGCGATAGGAGGATTGAAATACCTTAAGGGAATTGACTGGAAGTTGGTCGATGAATTCAAACACCTACATCAACAAATAGAAGCAAGAACCTTATTGGTATGGGGTGAAAATGATAGAACATTCCCCTTAGCGCTTGGAAAAGAGATGCTTGACCAATTTAGAAGTACAGCGGGGTTCGTTACCATAAAGAATACCTCGCTATTGCCCCATGAAGAAAAGCCCGACGAAGTGTTACGGGCCCTATTGAATTTTGTAACCATATAACCTTATAAAATGAGAAAAAAAGTAGTGCTAGGGATGGTGTATTTAGTGGGTATTTTAGGATTTGGTCAATCGGATTGTGATTTTCAAATTGGTCAAGAGTATTCTATTAAATCGAAGGTTTTGGGTGAAGAAAGACAAGTGATAGTTGGCCTACCCCAAAACTATAATCCAAAAGATAAAACCTACTCCGTTATTGTGCTTTTGGATGGTGACTATCATTTTATTTCCACTTATGGTAATATCGAATATTTATCGAAACGGTTTTTGATTCCAGAATCCATATAGATTGCAATACCGAATACAAACCGCGTTAGAGATTTGACACCAACAAAAACTAAAATCAATTTCAATGGAGAGGAGGACGATTCTTTATCGGAGAGTGGTGGGGCCTCCAATTTTTTAAAGTTCTTGGAAAATGAACTGTTGCCTTGGGCAGCCGAGCGGTTTTCCACCAATAACTTAGAGACGATTATTGGTCATTCATGGGGCGGGTTGGTCGTCACCGAGGCATTTTTGAATAAAGAGACCCAATTTGATACATTTTTGGCCATTGACCCCAGTTATTGGTGGGATAACCAAGTATTGACGAAAAGGATAAAGATGTCGTCAGAAAACACAATATCTGAACATAAAAAACTGTATATCTCCTCTTCATCTTTGAAGGTGGAGAAAGAAAGTGGACAATGTTGTCGACAAAGAAACAGTGTTGATTTATTTTACGCCACATTAAAGGAGGCCTTTAACAACAACGATAAAATAGCCCTACAATACTTTGAAGATGAAGACCATGCATCCATACCAGTGCCCAGTGCTTATTATGGTCTGAAATTTCTTTTTTGTGATTACGTGATGAACAAGGTTTACGACAAATCTTTTGTTGAAATCAAAGCACATTTTCTTAAGTACTATTCACGTCTAAACAAAGAGGTTAAAATACCAGAAGACCTCGTTCGAAATGTGGCCCAATACAAACTTTACGCTAAAGATCAGGTTGATGAAGCCTTAACGTTTTATAGATATAACGTTGAAAACTATCCAAATTCCTTAAGGGCAAATCAAAATATTTGTGAAGCTTACAAAAAAGTTGGACCGGGAAATCTGGGTCAAAGGTTCTGCGATGCTGCCCACCGACTTCAAAATGAATCGAAATAAGGTCACGAATGATATACCCTCTTGATAATTATTTTGTTTATAAAATAAACTAATTTATATTTGATAAAATTAATTTATATGGATACCGAAAAACTGAGTCCAAAAGAAAGCATTGCACTTATCGGCCAAATGATTGAAGAGGCAAAGGCCCGTTTTACGGAAAATGGTTTTATCTACGTTTTTTGGGGCCTTCTTATCAGCTTAATTGCCTTGATTCAGTTCATTTTATTGTACAATGAGTTTTATGCCATTAATTGGTATCCTTACTTGGCGGTACCGTTTGGAATGGTTTTTACGGGTCTTTATTATAGAAAAAGGGCCAAAAAGCGAAGTGCGAATCAATTTAGTACGTTAATAGGCAATATTTGGATAGCATTGGCCATCAACAAAATGATACTGGGTTTCTTTTTTGCTCCAGTACTGGGGGAAAACCTGAGTCCAGTCATTCTTATTTTATTGGCCGTGGGAATTTTGGTTTCAGGAACAGTTTTAAAAAGCAATGTGCTCATTCTGTCAAGTGTCTTGATTAACATAGCTGGAATCATCTGTTTCAAAGTGAACTGGCTTTATCAACCTTTAGTTTTGTCGGCTGCTTCGTTTATAGCAGTTATGCTTCCTGGCGTATATTTGTTTATGCAGTCGAAAAACCAAAACACAGGCTTTGTTCGCAATGCATGATATCTTTTTCAAAATGAAAAACAATAAGTTCAAATTGCTCAACCCGATTCTGCATTCGCAATTGCGATTGGCAATTGTATCGTATTTGGTGGGTAACGGAAATTCTAATTTCAATGAACTTAAAGAAGTGACGTCGGCCGGCGGTGGTAATATAAGTGTTCAGTTAAAAAAACTGGAGGAATGTGGTTACATCATAATCGAAAAAGGATTTTTGAACAATTACCAACATACCAAAGTGAGTATTACTCCTAAAGGACTCAAAGCTTTTGAAGATTACGTCAAAGTACTCAAAGAATACATAGAATAATTTTTTTACCAATTAAGTTTAAAAAATAAACTAATTTATATTATTATGAAAAAAGCGATTTTATTTTATCTCTGTTTGGCCCTTTTATCCCTTAACTGTGGAAATACGGCCCCAAAAACAAATTCTGTTTCGCAGTTGACTGCACAGGACAAGGAGTTGCTCAAAGGAATTCAAGGAAAGATTTTCGATGCCTTTGTACAGACCAATATTCAAAATACTCCTGATGCCCTAATCGACATTAGAGAGAAGCTTAAAAAGCTCTCAGATGCCAATCCGAATAACTTGATTACCTACTGGCAGTCGTATGCGCAGTACTATCTATCCATATTTTATATGACCCAAAAAAATAATGACCAGTCAGAAGAAGAAATCGATTTGGCTGTTGACCTTTTGGATGATATGAAAGGGAAAAACGCTGAAGATTATGCGCTGCTGGCCCTTGCCCAAAGTTTTAGTATTCAATTTAAAGGGTTTAAGGCCATGTTCATTTCAAGCGCCATCAAAAAGAATGGAAAACGGGCCATGGCCATGGAACCCAAAAACCTAAGGGCCTATTATGTGCTTGGTAGTAGTGATTTTTATACTCCCGAAAAATATGGTGGAGGAGAAGAGGCAGAGTCACTGCTCCTAAAGGCCATTTCACTTCCAGAACAACTCAATGTGAACCCATACCTACCTTCTTGGGGCAAGGCAGAGTCTTATGAACTTCTTGTTAAGCATTATCTCAAAATAGATGAAAAAAGTAAAGCCAAAACATATTGCAAAGAAGGTCTTGGGCTTTTCCCCAATAATTATGGTTTAGGAAAACTTGCCGTTGAACTTTTGGATTGAATCGCATGAAGAGGCTTCTACCTTTTTTTCTACTGTTTTGTGTCGGACTATCATCCCAAACCCTTATAAAGGGCTTGGTCAAAGATGCTGATGGTCCTGTATTTGCGGCTAATGTGTTCGTCAAGTCAAATCCGGAACAGGGAACAACCAGCGATTTTGATGGGTTGTTTCAATTGGGGTTGTCCTCAGAAAATGACACCTTGGTGGTTTCCTACATTGGGTATGCTGTGTTGGAAGTTCCCACCGAGCAGTTGGATAAGGCACAGGTCAATGTTTTTACCTTGATACGTTTGGCGCAGACCTTAGATGAAGTCATTCTTTTGGGGCCAGACCCCATTTCTGATGAGTTCTCTGTTCAAAAATTGGAAAAACTCGACATTTATTTGAACCCTATCGCTCAAGGTGATCCCCTGAAAGCGATTACTATTCTACCTGCTTCAACAACTGATGATGAAACGGTCAACCCTTCGTTGCGCGGCAGTAATCCCGATCGGTCTAGGGTCGTATTCAACAATGTGCCGATTTATAATCCTGTTCGCGCCAGTCAATTGAACAATCAGGGCTTTTTTAGTCTCTTCAATACCGAGCTCATTAACAAACAATACGTCTACGCCAGTAATCCGCCATTAACCTACGGTAATACCAGTGCAGGACTTGTTGAGATACAAACCATCAAAGCGTTGGAAAACGACCAATTAAAGCTTTCCAGTTCATTGGCCAGTGCAGGTTTTTTTGCATCCAAACGATTGAAGAAAGATGGAAACTTTATTCAACTTTACAGTAATTATCAATTCTCTGAAGCATTTTTGGGCATTCAGGAAGAAAAACTTCCCAACCTGAATAATTTCAGCACTTTTGATATCGGATTAAATACCCGTTTTCAGTTAAATAAAAAACTATCCCTAAACAGTTTTTCTTATTTTATCGATGAAGATTTTTCAGGATTTCGGGAACAGTTTACGTATCGCGGTGATTTCGATTCTGCCAAAACCCGTGGGTTCTCCATTAACAATCTGAATTATGCCTCCGAACAAGGGTTTTTCAATGTGAATTTTGGCTTTAATTCTGAGACCCAAGACTTCGCTTTTGGGAATACGATATCTCTTCAAAAGACAGACCAACTCTTTACTTCGATAAATCATAAGATTAAACTGGGCCAAGATATTTCACATCAAACGACACTTTCGTGGGATGCTTTCTCGACGAATTTTGAGAATCAAATTCCTGAATTCTTTTATGCCTCAGCTCCAGAATCACCTACCTCAGCATCTATTTTTGATGAAACGAATGCTATTTTGGAAATAGGCTCTTACACCAGTTGGAATGCCTCGGATGATATATTGGTTTCTGCCGGTTGGCGTACTAATTTTCCGAACAGTGGGCAAGTGAATTATTGGAGTTACCAACTTGGGTTGCGGTATAACTTCAATGGTCAAAATTCACTATTGTTAAGCGGCGGTAAATACCATAACTATACGACTCCTTCCTTTTTCATTCAACAGTATAATTTATTGGACAGCCGACAGATTGCATTCGATTATACTTACACAGCCGAACGCACCAATATTACGGCTGCCGTATATTACAAAGATGAAAGGGGATTGCAAACCGTAAATCAGTTTCTGTTCTCCGATAATTTAGAGACGACAGGTGCCGAGCTGTTTTTTGAACAACAGCTCAGTGACCGTCTCAAGTTCTCAATCGCATATTCGTATTTAAATCAAAATACTACTTCTGGGGAAACCACTTTTCCGGGACTCCGTGATTATGACTATTTTATTAAATCATCTTTGGAGTATACCCCCAAAAATGGGCCTTCGTTTTCCCTGAACTGGTTGGCACGACCAGGGCAACGATTTACCCCAATCATTGATGGTACCTTCGATGAGAATACTAGTTTTTTCGAACCGATATTCGATGGGGAATTTTTGAACGGTCGCTATGGAAATTACGCCCGATTGGATTTAAGTGTAAGCAAATATTTTAGTTGGAACAAGCGAGAACTTGTACTCTTTGCGTCAATCAACAACCTATTGAATCGAGACAATCAGCGTATCGATATCTACAATAGCGATTATTCGCAACGTAGTTTTGAGCCCTATCAATTACGATTGCTTTATTTTGGATTGGTATATACCTTAAACAAATAGGTCTAACGGGAATTCCCTACATACTTCTTTAGACAATTTAAAATCAAACTTTCGGTTGGGCTTATTAGCTTCACTAAGTATAAGCCAAGGTCGAAACCTATTAAAAAACGAATGGTGAAAACTACTCTATCCCGCTCCAAGTGATATCTCTGATTTTATCGTGTTGTGATACGTTGGTAATAAAAAACAATCTCCTCCTTTTTACCTTCTAGATTCACAAGAACATAAATCTGTAATTGATCGGTATCGGTTTTTTCCATGGTGAGCCCTTCAAAGTATACTTTATTATCGGTGCACTTAATCAATTTAAAATTTACGGTTTCGTCTTTTTCTTCCCATCCTTTCAATGCACCATCAAAATGTTTCAGTTGCATAACCAAGGTGTTATCTGCTTCTATAATATGGCCAATTTCATAAAAGGAAACCTTATTGTCATGAAGTAATCGAAAAACGAACATCATACTTTGGCCGACAGGAGGACTCCAAATTTCTTCAGCAATACCTCCGAGGCCCTCTCCTTGCCAATGGCCCTGCAACCAAGAAACATCTTTAATAGTCGCCTTAGGCGATGATTGGCCCGCTTTTAGCTGCAAGGTCATTTGCCCATAACTGTGCTGTACAACAAATAACAAAATACATAACATATTCTTCATAAGGGTGATTTTGTTATACTGACGTATCACCCTGATCTGAATTGGACAGTTTCTTGCTTTTTTTAGTAAAAGAAAACCATCCATGCCCCAGGGGGAGTACCTTTCTCTGTCTAAAACCAAATGGATATTTATCAAATGAACCCCAAAAGAAGCAGTCAAGCCGTTCTTATTCTTGCAAAGCGAATTTCACGCTGACAGCGGATTCGACACGAATCTTTTCGAAATTAATATCCAATGGCTCGACAGCTATGGCATCTGAGGCCAAAGCCTTCATTTCCATACGTGGTTGACTATATTGGGGATAATATGGTTGCGAATTGTCCACGATATGAATGGCTTTAACTGCTTTTTGACCTAAAGGTATGGTGAGGGCGTCAGCCTTTTTCTTTGCTTTTTTGACCGCCCTTGATTTTAGTTCCAACTCTAGTTCATCCATTTTGGAGTATTCGGTCTTTTCTAGATAGGTATTGGCAATATCCAATTCCTCTAGAGCGGCCATGGCTTTTCCTGCCGTAAGTCCATCGTAGACCAACAAAGAATATTGTTTGCTTTTCAATACTTCTTTGCTTCGCAAAAAATATTTTTTATAGTTACTGGCAAGGTCTTTTATGGTCAATTGCTTTTCAATATCAATTCCTAGACCATTAAGGCGCTCGGCCATTTTGTTCTCCTGTTGTTCGACCGATGTACGTCCTTTTGAATCTTTTTCACGTATGGTAATATTGAGGTAAATCTTATCTGGGGTGACCAGGGTATCTACGCGCGCTGAGGTTTCTAGATAAGGTACATCAAGAAAGTTTTTGGTTTGAGCGGCCAAGGTTAGCGGTAGCCATAGCAATAGCAGTATTTGAATCGTTTTCATGGTGAAGTCTTTCTTACAAAGGTAAAACATGTCTTGGCCTAAGAATTGGGAATTGAGTCATTACCGGAAGAATAAAAGTCATTTGACCTTTTGATTCAGTGAAATGATAAAAGCGTAATCAGTTATAGGTTACCTAGAATCCATTTTAAGCGCAATCACAGCGATATCTTTAGGTAATGGCGATATGTCTTTTTAAGCAAGGTTGCATGGTTCTTTTGTTTTATTATCCATGAATTCCAAGTATCATTTTGGTTGATTCTTCTTAAAGGCATATACAATGTTAGCGTACTATAATTTATAAATACTTGTTTTTCAATAATAAAAAAGTTTACAAACGTTTGTAAACGGAAATAAACAATTATCATCCGACTATACCTTTTGAGAGGGGGTATGTTTGTCTCGTCAAATCATAGTGGTTTGATAGTATTAACTGTTTCATTTAAAATTTAGAATTATGAACGCCTTAAAAAACAAAGTACAGTTGATTGGAAATCTTGGACAAGATCCTGAAATCGTAAACTTGGACAATGGAAGTAAATTGGCCAAATTCTCTATTGCGACGAGCGATAGTTACAAAAATGCGCAAGGTCAAAAAGTTGAAGAGACGCAATGGCACAATATTGTGGCCTGGGGTAAAGTGGCAGAGCTTGTTGAGAGCTATCTGACGAAAGGCAAACAGGTGGCCATTGAAGGTAAACTTACACATCGCTCATATGAAACCCAACAGGGTGAGAAGCGTTACACTACCGAGGTGCGCTGCAATGAGCTTTTAATGTTTGGAAAATAAGAAAACATACCAGTTACACAGAAAAAAGGGCCGTTCGCCCTTTTTTTTGTTTTCAATGAATATTTAACAATAACTTAAAGAAAATAGCGAAACATTGATGAACAATAGGCGTCTTATTTTACGTAACTATTAAGGTGAAAGCATTTTCTTTACATATCTTATTTTTTCTTGTGGTTATACCGTTTACGGTAATGGCCCAGAACGACATATCGCAATTATCATTTTATAAGAAATTGGGTATTCAAGATGCCAAACGGGAAATTACGCTAGGTAATTTGAATGTAGAGGACGAAAAGGATTTTTGGAACGATCAAAAAAATTTTGAGGCCCTTTTGAAAAAGAAAAATAGACGTCACTATCAATCCTATCTCAACGGAAAATATCAGGTATATCGTGAATATCAAATACTCTGTGCAGCGGATTGTAATTTGAGTGAAACGTTTTCAAGGCGGATGGCCTTTTATCTCATCAAGGGAGAATCTGTTGGTACAGAAGGGTTCGTACTTGAATTAAACAAATAAATAGAGAAGTCTATCAGGCCACCTTTTTTAGTAAGTCGTAACAAGGGCATTTCTTACAGCGCTTACTTTCTGATTTTTTATACTTCTTACAGCATTTGGTCTTACACTTACGCTGATTCAAATCCCGTAATCTTGATACATTGGAGGATGTAAGGGTCTGTTTCTTTTTTTTACCCATAATAAGTAAATATAATAAACAAACCCTTATCTTAAATAAACCTAAATAATAAATGAATCTGTGATGATTCTGCCCTTGGGTTTATCTGTTTATTTAACCCTTCTTGTTCAAGTGCTTTAAGCAATATTATAAAATTGCATTCCTCCTTTGAAAGAAACAATGGGAAGAATTCCTTTAAAACGGATTTTTTCTTTTGAAATGTATTACATTAAAAAAATATCTGCTGTGCCAATCGAAAGGTATTCGCATGGGCATTTATAATGGTTTTAATATCAGGAGAATATCCACCACCCATACTACATTGAACCGGAATATTGTGTTTCTTGCAAGTTTCTAGTACGAATTGGTCACGTGCCTTACAACCATTTGGTGTCATGCCCAAGGTGCCCAATTTATCAGTGGCGACAACATCAACACCACAGAGATAAAAGATAAAATCGGGTTGAACTTCATCAAGTAATTGAGGCAATGTCTCGTTTAAAATTTTTAGATAGGTATTGTCATCGGTTCCTTTTTCCAAGGGAATATCCAAATCAGAGACTTCTTTTTTGAATGGATAGTTGGCTGCACCATGCATGGAGAAAGTGAAAACCGACATATTATCTTGAAAAATTTCGGCCGTGCCATTTCCCTGATGTACATCAAGATCTACAATAAGGATTTTTGTCGCCTTTTTTTCATTTAATAAATAATGGGCCGCTATAGCCTGGTCATTGAGCATGCAAAAGGCCTCACCTCGATTGGAATAGGCATGATGGGTACCCCCAGCAATATTCATGGCGATACCGTTTTTTAAAGCGAACTCACATCCCTTTATCGTACCATCGGCAATGATGTATTCTCTCTGGACCAATTCAGCAGATAACGGAAAACCAATTCGTCGTACTTCACTGGGCTTCAATTGCAGGGCCTTGAGCCGCTCTACATAATCAATAGAATGCGCGGCAAGTACGCGGCTGTCATCAAGAATATTCGGCTCAAAAAAATTATCATGATCACAGGTGCCTTCGTGAAGTAGTTGTTGCGGGATTAGGTCGTATTTAATCATGGGAAACCGATGCCCATCGGGCAAGGGATGTTTGTAAATAGGATGGTGGGCGATTTTTAGCACGATAGCAACCTTTATGGCCGGTGTAATTTTAGTTGAATCCGTTTTCTAGCTAAATCAACCTCCAATACCTTAACAATCAGTTGTTCTTGTAAGCTTACATGGGCATTGACATCACTCACATACCCCTCGGCCAAGTTTGAAATGTGAATGAGTCCGCTTTCTTTTATTCCAATGTCCACAAAACATCCAAAGTTGGTGATATTGTTTACGATGCCTGGAAGCAATTGTCCTACCTTAACATCGTCGATGGTTCTAAGATTTTGGTCAAAAGTGAAAACTTTGGCTTTTTCCCTACGGTCCAGTCCAGGTTTTTCCAATTCTTCCAAGATATCCTCCAATGTCGGTAGACCAACAGTATCCGTAACGTAGTCTTGAAGGGAAATGCGCTTTAAAACATCTCGATTTCGCAACAGTTGGCTAGGCTCAACGTGTTGGTTTTTGGCCATTCGTTGCACAAGGGCGTAGCGTTCAGGATGTACTGCTGAGTCGTCCAATGGATTATCGCCGCCCTTTATGCGAAGAAAGCCAGCGCCTTGTTCAAATGCTTTGCTTCCCAGGCGTGGTACCTTCTTAATATCATGACGATTTTTAAAGGGGCCGTGGTCGTTACGATAGGTAAAGATCTTTTCAGCTAATTTGCTACCGATACCCGAGACATAGCTCAACAAGGAAACGCTGGCCGTATTAATGTTTACACCAACCGCATTCACGCAACTTTCAACAACAATATCAAGTGCCGATTTTAGTTTACCCTGGTCTACATCGTGTTGATATTGGCCCACCCCAATGGATTTAGGGTCGATTTTGACCAATTCTGCTAAAGGGTCTGCGAGGCGCCGCCCAATTGATACTGCGCCCCGTACCGTCACATCATAATTTGGAAATTCATCGCGAGCGATTTTCGAAGCCGAATAGATGGATGCGCCTGCCTCATTAACGACAAATACCTCTATATGATTTTTAAAGGCGATACGCTTTACCAAACGTTCTGTTTCTCGCGAAGCGGTACCGTTACCAATGGCAATGGCCTCTATTTTATAAGCATCAACCAGCGAGCTTATCTTTTTTATCGCTTCTTTTGATTTGTTCTGCGGCCCATGCGGATATATGGTCTCATTGTGATTTAGCTCTCCTTGCGCATCCAAGCAGACTATTTTGCAGCCCGTTCGAAATCCGGGGTCGATGGCCAAAATACGTTTTTCACCTAGCGGCGCACCCAATAAAAGTTGTCTTAGGTTTTTTTCAAATACCTGAATGGCCGAATCATCTGCCTTTTCTTTGGCTATTCTTAAAAGTTCGTTCGATAATGATGGAAACAAAAGCCTCTTATAGGCATCTGCAATGGCTAGTTCAATATGTTCAGTACAAGAATTATCAGATTTAATAATACGCCGTTCAATATGGTCTAGGGCACGTTCAGTATCAATTTCTAGTTTGAGTCGAATAAACCCTTCTTTTTCAGCCCTCTGAATGGCCAAAAATCGATGTGAGGGACAATGTTTTAAAGGTTCACTGAAATCAAAATAATCCCTAAACTTTTGGGCCTTGTCATCATCTTTTTTGGCGGCAACTACTTTGGTGATGATAAAGGCGTGGCGTTCCAATTGATTCCTTACGTAGTTTCGGATATCGGTTCGTTCATTGATCCATTCGGCAATAATATGCCTTGCTCCTGCTAACGCATCATCTTGGTTTTCAGCACTTTTGTTCAAATATCTTGTGGCTATAAACGCAATGTTATCAGAACGCTGTGCCATAATGATTTTGGCCAGTGGTTCCAAACCGTTTTTGCGTGCTGTTTCCGCTTTGGTTTTCTTACTTTTTTTAAAAGGAAGGTAGAGGTCTTCGAGAGCGGTAAGGTTTTGGCAGTTTGTAAATTTCGTCTTGAGTTCTTCGGAAAGCAATCCTTGTTCGTCAACGGTTTTGATGATGGCAGTCTTACGTTTTTCCAGCGTTTCGAACGCCTCTTTATATTTTACAATAGCCCCTATCTGAACCTCATCAAGATTACCAGTACGTTCTTTACGATATCTAGAAATAAAAGGGATGGTACAGTCTTCATTTAATAGGGCAACCGTGTTCTCTATGCTTTTTTCTGATAGTTGGGTCTGTTGAACGATATATGAAATTAGAGACATAGTATTCTTGGAAAATGCAAATATAAATTCTCCCTGGTTTGCCACGTAGGTATTGGCACTAGGATTCATTTTGAATAAGATATAAGGCAGCCCCAGCAGCTTTCGTTCATATGGGTTGGGTACTTCGCTGTCACAGCCTGACACGGGGGCTAACTTATAATATCCCCATTTTGAATGCCACTTTCATCAGGATTTATAAACACCAATTTTCCATTACTGTTCTCGGCCAATAGAATCATGCCCTGACTTTTCACACCGCGTAATTTTCGAGGGGCCAAGTTCGCCAAAACAGTAACCTGTCTTCCGATAAGTTCTTCTGCCGAAAAATGTTGTGCGATACCTGACACGATGGTTCTTTGGTCAATACCCGTATCCACTTTCATTACCATAAGCTTATCGGTCTTTGGCATTTTTTCAGCTTCTAGAATCGTACCGACCCTTAAGTCCATTTTTGAAAAATCATCATAGGTAATGGTGTCTTTCTGCGGGGGGATTATGGTATTCTCTTCCATGGCGTTATTTTCTTTTTTAGTGGCTTCCAGTTTCTGCAACTGTATTTCTATCTCTTTGTCTTCAATTTTTCGGAAAAGGAGTTCGCTCTGGTTGATTTGATGACCCGAGGGAATGAGCGTTTGCCTTTTTGATATTTCTGACCATAAGGTATCGACTGTGATCGACCTGACCCCTAAGATACTCTTAAGTTTTTCGGAAGTAAACGGTAAAAAAGGCTCACTGAGCACAGCAAGGGCCGAAGCAATCTGTAAGGCAACAAATAGTACTGTTTTGGTGCGCGCCCCATCAGTTTTTATACTTTTCCAAGGTTCTTCATCGGCAAGATATTTATTACCCAATCGCGCCAGGTTCAGTAGCTCTTGACTGGCTTCGCGAAAGCGGTAGCGCTCTAAAGAATCGTTAAGCTTCGACGGAAAGTCTTTCATGGCAGCGATGGTTTCTTCATCAATTGTTTTGAAAGCAGACGGTTCGGGCACGACCCCATTAAAATATTTATGGGTCAGCACCGTAACGCGATTGTTGAAGTTTCCAATGATGGCGACAAGTTCATTATTGTTACTGGCTTGAAATTCCTTCCAAGTAAAATCGT
>JBHJJC010000085.1:0-13730 GCA_050042945.1 Croceivirga sp. | reverse complement strand
TAAAACTGAGAAAGAATTTGTTTCCATAACTGTGATTTTACTGATTTTTAAAATGTTAAATTTTAATTGTAAGCACTTGACAATCAGTAATTTTAACAGCTTCGTGGTGCGCACTTTACGAATTCAAAAAAGTGCGCACCGCATTGCGCACCGCGAAAAGTGGCATTATTTGATATCAAATGAAATCAGGAAAAATAAAAAAGTCTGTAAATCAACGATTTACAGACTTATTGAATGATTATGGACTCTTAAAAGTGACCTGACTGGGGCTCGAACCCAGGACCCTCTCCTTAAAAGGGAGATGCTCTACCAACTGAGCTATCAGGTCAAAATTTAATGCTCAACGTGTTAAGCGGCTGCAAATATACAATCCTAAATTTATTAATCAAGTTGAAATAATGATAAATTTGAACAATTATAAATCTCCATAAAAACGGTGAATGAAAGTAGTGTTGTTGGGATATATGGCCAGCGGAAAGTCTACCACAGGAAAAACCTTGGCTAGACGTCTGAATACTAGATTCTTTGATTTAGATGATGAAATTTCGAATCGAGTGGGGATGGATATCCCCACCATTTTTTCGAAAAAGGGAGAATTGTTTTTTCGGAAGACTGAAAGTATAGTATTGAACGAGCTATTGCAATCTGAAGAATCTTTTGTGCTGTCTTTGGGAGGTGGTACGCCTTGCTATGGCAATAACATTGAAGTGATTCAACAGGCTACGTCAAATACGTTCTACATCAACTTGTCCATACCAGAATTGATAGCGAGAATTTCAAAAGAAAAGGATAAGCGACCTTTGGTTTCAACGCTATCTGATGAAGAATTACCGGAATTTTTGGGCAAACATTTATTTGAACGAGCCCCGTTCTATAATAAAGCCAATCATACCATTATGGCCAATGGTAAAACGGTGGAAGAATTGGTTTCAGAAATTGAAAACTGTTTAGTCTAGATAGACCCCGTATGTTTTTCCTGAGAAATCGACTGTGATATGTTCGTGCATCGAAGTAGACAGCGATATCCCTTTGTAGTCCGCCTTGACCGGGTATTTTTTATGATTTCGATTGACCAAAACGGCTGTTTTCAACTGTTGTAAAGGTGTTTTTAAGAAATAATGTACCCCATATATGAGGGTCGTACCGGAATTCAAGACATCATCGATAAGAATAACGGATTTATTGATGTAAGCAGACTCGTTTAATGAAGTGGTCACTCCGCTTTCCAACGGATTCTTTTTATCCATGCTACCCTTACAGAGCGTAATTTTCGCCTCGGTAATCGTATTTAATTTTTTTGCAATCTTTTTTGCAAACAAAAGTCCACCTCCTTCAATACCGGCAACAATAATTTCTTTTTCATTGACATTTGCCTCATAAATTTGATAGGCAATACGATTGAGTTTATGAAGTATTTGCTGATGGTCGAGAATCTGGCTTGTCATTGCAGTACTTTGTTCAAAGGTAATTAATCCTGTTCTTCCATCTCGTCTTTGCCCAGATAGTCCTGAATATCACGGCGGTCTTTTTTAGTAGGTCTGCCCTGTCCTTTTTTTCGGTAATGATCTTTTGCCAATTTTAAGAGCGCCTCATTTTCAAAGGCATCTTTAGGGGTCGTATCTTTCCTATAGATATCCACCAGTTTTGCCCCAACCCGGCTGTCAGGAATATCCAATACAGTGAATTGGTAATCAATTTGATTTTTACGCACGGTCACGGTATCTGAAGGATACACCTCTCGCGAAGGCTTGACCACATCTCCGTTGATTCTTACATGCCCCTTCTTACAAGCGGTTGTGGCGATGTTTCTGGTCTTAAAATAACGAGTGCTCCAAAGAAATTTATCAATTCGCATAAAAAATCCCTAATCATTGATTAGGGATAAATATAATGCACTTCTATCGTTGTTTTTAATTAGATAACTTTATAGAACTTATTCTGTTTGTCCATTTGCCTCTATATCTTACCTTTCCAAGGTCACCATACCACCTCGTGCGATTTGGTCTGGCATCTCTCGTTATCGATCTACCCCTATAATCGGCATGTTCATAAAATCTTGCGAAACAACTTCTTACTCTTACAGAGCTTATTTTATCGTTGGGTGGAGTTGGTTGTGAAGGAAAACAATTACTCGGGTCGGCAGGTATTGGTGAAAGTCTTTTCGTCCAATTCGCTGTAATAGCAAGATTTTTAAGTCTAGCTTCATCAGATACAAAGGTGGCGAATTTACACAGTCTATTTATACCGCAAGGAGCTTCAATGTTGCCCTGATTATTGGTAGACCAAAGAATAGGTCTTTGATATTGTGCATTATCGTAGATTTCAAGATTAAAGCAATCAAAGGGAAAGTTCGATGACTTATTCGTATTATCGGCCAGGTTTTCCAATGGTTTTCCTATGGATGCTAAATATTTGTTTAACCCTTCATCGTTTTGGAAAAGCATAATGTTCGTCTCGTCAATATCATGATAAATTAAATTCTCGTTTTTTTCAATAATTGCATCTAAAAGGTTCAATGTTTCTGATTGAACGGCTTCCAATTCACCATTGGCACCTTCTTCGAAAAAAACTTGAAATGTTTCTCCCTGAAAATTGTAGTTTACATAGTCTAATTCGTTTTCTAAATCTGTCTGTTCATTTTCTTGTGTGCATGCTAAAACAGTCAAGCAACACCTAGTGCAAATAACTTTTTCATAATTAAAATTTTAGTGTTTTTGTTTATTAAAACTGATTAAATATCTATAATATAAAAGTAAGAATTAACTTACATTTTTAATATTTTTCCCTGTTAAATCATCGATAATTACTTTTAAAATCGATGTTAAATCAAATGCACAACTTTGATGAAAATTGTATCTTGCGCGATTGTATTAAGAGGATAAAAATGAAGAAATTTGCTTTGTTCGCACTACTTCTAGGTTTAATAACATCTTGTGGTGATGACGATGATATTGGTTTGGGCGGTGAATTGGTGCCCCCAAGACTTTTGAGTGAAGTGTTGGAAGAAAATGACGAAGAACTCCAAACTTTTTTACAAACCCATTTCTATAATTATGAGGAATTTGATGCGCCAAGTACAGATTTCGACTTTAAAATAAGAATAGATACTATAGCAGGGGAAAATTCAAATAAAGTTCCTTTGTTGAATCAGGTGGAAACAGCTGTTATTAATGTCTCTTCAACAGAGTTTCTTGGTCTTGAGGAGGAATTAGATATACCACACACCTTATACTATCTTGACGTAAGAAGTGGTACAGGTGAAGCCGCAACGATAGCTGATTCCACTTTTGTGCGATATGAAGGCTTAACGCTTGATTTGAATGCATTTGATGGGTCTTCTGAAGTACCGGTTTGGTTCGATTTGGCTCAACTTCACTCACCGCAAACGAGCCTTAATGGTAAAAGCTTCAGGGGCTTTGCAGAGGGAGCGACAAGATTTAAGCCAGGTGGAGAAATAGTTGTTAATTCTGACGGAACATTTACTGTTGAAGGATACGGGATTGGAGCAATTTTCTTCCCTTCGGGTTTAGGGAATTTTAATAATTCGGGTACTTTTGATGCTTACAGTCCATTAATTTTCAAAATTGATTTATTTACGGTGAACTCTGCTGACCATGATGGTGACGGGGTTCCTTCAATTTTAGAAGACCGGAATATGAATAATTTTCTTTACGATGACAATAGCGATCTTGATGTTGAAGATTCTTTTGGAGTCGTAAGAATTGCTGATTTTCTGGATACAGACGATGATGGTGATGGTGTATTGACCCGTACAGAGATTTCAGATGCTGATGGTAATATCATATTGCCCTATCCCGATAGCGATGGTGATGGTACCCCAGACTATTTGGATGTTAATATTCTAAGAGATCCCAACAACTAAAAAGGGTGGCCAAAATGGCCACCCTTTTTAATTTTATTTTATATTGGGTCACGCCTAAATTTTCACACTGAAACTTAAAATTAATTGGTCAGGTCTCGTATCTACCCGGTCATCTACATCTGGAAAATTAAGGTTACTTTCTATGAGGCTAATCTCATTACTGGAGAGCCCTCGTTCGTAGCGCAAATCGACGCCAAACTTTCCAAGATTGACCCCGACACCAAGGTTGAGGCCGACGGTGAAATCGTTTTCAATATTATCTATGGTGACGTCGGCAAACTTACTGTTCAAAATATATAGAAAAGATGGACCGATAAAGCCGTGGAGTGGACCAATAATTTTTGCTCCCACTAAAACGGGTACATCCAGTTTCTGAAGTTTTAAGTCCCCTTCATCATAACCTGAGGTTGTGCTCGTATAAACCAGTTCGGGTCTCACATAAATTCGGTTTCCCAGTTTTCCATAAACCCCTATATGAAAACCAGCATTCCTATCGGTGTTTTCTCTGGCGTTTTCTACGGAATCAAAATATTCACCGTTGCCGGTGTAGTTTAAACCGGCTTTAATTCCGAAACCGGAGCCTGCTTGTGCGTAGATACCGTAGCTGGTAAAAAATACCGCTACCATTAAAAGTGTTTTTTTCATCATTGTGTTTCGTTTAATTGATACTACGAAGGGGCAGCACAAAAACGATACCAAACCCTACTTCCTAGATAACACTTTTAAAACGGCCTTCTCAATTGCTTTATTGTTAAGGCCATATTTTTCCATGAGTTGGTCGGGTGTCCCACTTTCTCCAAAGGTGTCTTGGGTCGCTACGAACTCTTGTGGGGTGGGGTGTGATGTGGCCAAGGTGCGTGCAACGCTTTCGCCCAATCCTCCTAAGAAATTATGCTCTTCTGCAGTGACCACACAGCCTGTTTTGCGAACTGAGGTCAAAATGGCCTCCTCATCCAACGGCTTTATAGTGTGGATGTTGATTACCTCACAAGAAATATTTTGTTGTTCAAGACGTTCAGCGGCCTGTAAGGCCTCCCAGACCAGATGGCCGGTGGCGATTATAGTTACGTCTTTCCCTTCATTCAACATGACCGCTTTTCCAATTTCAAATTGCTGGTGCTCTGGGGTAAAGTTGGCTACTTTGGGTCTTCCAAAACGTAGGTATACTGGTCCGTAATGATTGGCAATCGCAATAGTTGCCGCCTTGGTCTGATTGAAATCACATGGATTGATGACCGTCATACCCGGCAACATTTTCATCAGCCCGATATCTTCCAAGATTTGGTGGGTCGCGCCATCTTCCCCCAGGGTTACCCCCGCATGGGAAGCACAAATCTTCACGTTCTTGTGGGAATAGGCGACCGATTGTCTAATTTGGTCATAGACCCTACCAGTGGCAAAATTGGCAAAGGTAGTGGCAAAAGGTATTTTTCCGCCGATGGTCAATCCGGCAGATAGGCCGATCATATTGGCTTCAGCAATACCCACCTGAAAGAAGCGCTCAGGGTTCGCTTCTATAAAAGTCTCCAATTTGAGGGAACCCACTAAATCTGCACAGAGCGCAACCACATTGGGGTTGGTTCTTCCCAGTTCGGTCATTCCCGCGCCAAATCCGCTTCGTGTGTCTTTTTTTCCTTGGTCTGTATACTTTTCCATTTCTTTTGGTCATTCCCGCCGCAGCGGTAATTTCATTTAGTGTTCAATAAATGTTGTTTCTTATGGTAAGGTGTTTTAGTAATCCCCTAAGGTCTCTGGATTCTGAGCCAGCGCAGTTTCCAATTGTTCGTCATTAGGGGCTTTACCGTGCCTAGCATGGGTGTGCATCATAAAATCTACACCATTGCCCATCATTGTGGTCATGACGATACAAACGGGTTTTCCTTTACCCGTTCTTGATTTTGCCTCTTTTAGGCCGGCTACCACTTGTTGTAGATCGTTACCATTTTCGATTTCCAATACATCCCAACCGAAAACCCTGAACTTTTCACCAATATCACCTAACGGCAAAACCTCTTCTGTTGGGCCATCGATTTGTTGTCCGTTTCGGTCGACGGTAGCGATAAGATTATCTACCTTCTGGCCTGCAGCAAATAATATGGCTTCCCAATTTTGACCTTCTTGGAGTTCTCCGTCACCATGTAAACTATACACCAGATGGTCGTCACCATTTAGTTTTTTAGCTAGGGCAGCTCCGAGGGCAACTGACATGCCTTGCCCCAACGAACCACTGGCCACACGAATTCCCGGTAATCCCTCATGTGTAGTAGGGTGACCCTGAAGCCGTGAATTGATCAAACGAAAGGTATTGAGTTCATCCACTGGAAAATATCCTCTACGGGCCAAAACACTATAAAAGACAGGTGAGATATGTCCGTTGGATAAAAAGAAGACATCCTCATTTTTTCCATCCATATCGAAACCTTCTTTCAACTCCATAACTTCATTGTACAGGGCTACAAAAAACTCGGTACACCCCAGAGAACCTCCTGGATGACCCGAATTTACCTTATGAACCATTCGAAGTATGTCCCTCCTGACCTGAGCGACCAAATTTTCCATTTCAGAAATCGTTGCCATTCGTCTTTTTTTATGAGGTCAAATGTAACCGCAATACGGACGTTGCGCAAATGAAAAAGAGGCTATTTATTAGAGACTATTAACAGTAACTTTATAAGTATGTTAAGCGACTGCTTTTTTGCAGATCGCTATATTTGTCGCATAAATTTTTTATTTGAAATTCAACCTACTTTCTAGAGATACCCAGACCAAGGCCAGAGCAGGAGAGATTGTTATGGGACACGGAAAAATCCTGACCCCGATTTTTATGCCGGTCGGTACGGTGGCCACGGTGAAAGGAGTGCATCAAAGGGAACTTCGCGATGACATTGACCCTGACATCATTTTGGGCAACACATATCATTTATATCTAAGACCAGGAACGGAAATTATTGAAAGGGCTGGCGGTCTGCATAAGTTTATGGGGTGGGATAGAAATATTTTGACCGATAGTGGAGGCTACCAGGTCTACTCACTTTCCGGTACAAGAAAGATTCAAGAAGAAGGGGTGAATTTTAAGTCGCATATTGATGGTTCTAACCACTTTTTTTCTCCGGAAAGGGTGATGGAAATCCAACGTTCCATCGGGGCCGATATTATTATGGCGTTCGACGAGTGTACGCCATACCCCTGTGACTATGATTATGCCAAAAAATCGATGCACATGACCCATCGATGGTTGGAACGCTGTATGGAACACTTAAAAAAAGTACCTGAAAAATACGATTATCCTCAGGCCTTTTTTCCTATAGTCCAAGGTTCTACGTATACTGACCTTCGGAAGCAATCAGCTGAATATATCACTAATACCAATGCCTTTGGAAATGCCATAGGGGGACTTTCAGTAGGAGAGCCCGCCGAGGAAATGTACGCCATGTCAGAAGTGGTTTGCGATATTTTGCCAGAGGATAAACCTAGATATCTCATGGGAGTGGGTACCCCCATTAACATTTTGGAAAATATCGCTTTGGGCGTTGATATGTTTGATTGTGTGATGCCTACGCGAAATGCTCGCAACGGAATGCTTTTTACAGCGCACGGAACCATTAATATCAAAAATAAAAAATGGGAGGATGATTTTTCTCCGTTGGATGAAATGGGTATCACCTTTGTAGATACGGAATATTCTAAAGCCTATCTTAGACACTTGTTTACGGTAAATGAATATTTGGGAAAACAGATAGCTACCATTCATAATCTCGGGTTTTATTTATGGCTCGTTCGTACGGCCAGGGAAAAAATTATCGAGGGGTCATTTGGTGCCTGGAAGGATAAAATGGTAAAACAAATGAACAAACGACTGTAATGCTCACCCTTCTAGATAAATATATTCTCAAGCGCTACATCGCCACTTTTTTGGGGATTCTACTTTTGTTCATCCCGATTGGGATTATGATCAGTCTAGCTGAAAAAATCGGAAAGATTATTGACAACGAGGCACCATTGGGTGAGGTCATTGAGTTTTACGGAAATTTTAGTTTGGTATTGGGTAACCTTTTAATGCCTATCCTGCTTTTTCTTTCCATCATTTTCTTTACCTCTAAGTTGGCGAGCAATACAGAGATTGTGGCCATGCTCAGTTCAGGAATTTCGTATTGGAGGTTTCTTCGTCCGTATTTCGTAGGTGCTGCCTTAGTTGCCGTGCTGATTTTTATCATGGGTCAGTTTATTGTACCCAAGGCCAGTATTGGCTTTAATGAATTTGAATACAAATACTTTAAAAAGGGGCGACAAAACCGTCAGACGACGAATATTTTCAATCAGTTGAACGAAAATGATTTTATCTACGTAAGTAGTTTTAATCCTGACCGACAGGTTGGATACAATTTTACTTATGAGCGGTTTGATGAAAATGACGAGCTGGAATTTAAGATGTCGGCAGCGAACATTCGATGGATTGAAAAAGATAGCGTTTACCGATTGACATCATACGGCAAAAGAAAAATTAAAAATGGATATGAATTGGTAGAAAGTAAACGTCGGTTAGACACGCTTTTTACCTTTCAGATTGAAGACCTTACTCCAGTATCATATGTTGCTGATACCAAAAACCTATTTGAGTTGAATGATTTTATTGCGGACCAAAGAAAAAAGGGTGCGGCAAATATCAACACTTACGTATTGGTCAAATACAAGCGTTGGGCGCTGCCCGTTGCCGCCTTTATCTTAACCATAATAGCTGTTGCTGTCTCATCGGTAAAGCGAAGGGGTGGCATGGGCTTTAACCTTCTTATGGGCATAGCCCTGGGAATGGTTTATATCTTCTTTGACAGAATTTTTGGGACGCTGGCTGAACAGTCAGGGTTTTCCCCCCTTTTAGCGATATTGATACCCAATCTTATTTTTGGGGTATTGGGTATTTATTTACTTCAAAAAGCCAAACGTTAAATCATTTCGTACTAGAAGCAATAATGGCATCAACAAATGCTTCATGCCATTTCCAATCAAGGCTTTGACGATTAAAAATCCCTAATTCATTTTCAAGGCCGTTATCCCATAAAATCGGTTTTAGTCCTCTTTTAAGGCTTTCTTCGATATACGTTTTGGCATATACTACTCTACTGCTATTGTTATTTTTAAAGGTAGTACCCCATTCGCCAAGTATTACCGGTTTTTGCTCTTGAACTATCCATTTTAAATAGATGCGTTCCAATTCAGATTTGAGTTCTTCTATATCATTTTGGGTTCCCCAAGTATTGCCGCCATTGGGATTTAAAGTAAAATCAAATGGAAAATAACTATGAATGGAAATTATGGTGTTAGGGTCA
Organism: Croceivirga sp.; assembly: GCA_050042945.1. Classification (GTDB taxonomy): domain Bacteria; phylum Bacteroidota; class Bacteroidia; order Flavobacteriales; family Flavobacteriaceae; genus Croceivirga. Next base: position 4,523 of record JBHJJC010000085.1, on the reverse strand, counting down.
TTGTTCGGTACTTCCAAATCATTCATCGTTACATCTAAACTACTCGCAGCGTAGGTGCTTATCATAATAAATCTTCTGGTATTGTTTCCTCCTGTTGAGCGTATGGCTTCAAGGCATGTTTTATGATATGTGTTGACCACTTGCCTTCCTTCTGGCGTGCCCCCCGCCCATTCTTCGGCACTACCTTCGTGCCTAGGTTCATTCAAGGTTTCAAAAATGAGGTAATCCCCATACATTTTAAATTGTTCGGCAATCTGGGTCCAAAGACTGGATAATCTCGGCTTTACCATATCGGCCTGTGTTGTGGTTGGAATAACCCATGGATCTTCATGATGCGTATTGATGATCACATGCATTCCCAAGGAAAGGGCCTTATCGACTAGGGCCTGAATGCGCTCTAAATAAGAAATCTCTATTGCGTATTCAGGTCCGCTACCTTGATGATAGCTCCATGTAACAGGTATTCTTAGCGTACTAAATCCCCTTTCAGCTATTTTTTCAATCATTGCAGCGGTCGGTAAAGGGTTTCCCCAAGCCGTTTTATCGATATCTTCAACATCCATGCTATTGCCCAGGTTCCAGCCAATACCCATTTCATCGACAAAATCCGTCACAGAAATATTTCTTACGGCTCCAGAGGTAGCCTGGTCACTGTTTAAAGGGCTATTGATGCCATTTGAATGGTCTGGCTGCTGTGTCACTGGGTCACTTGGGGCATCACTGTCCGGCTCACTTTCGTTGTTTGCTGAACAAGAAAGACTCACTACCATAAGGAAAGCGGCTATATTAAGTAAAGAAACAGGCATCAGGTAGGTTTTCATCACTGGATAGGTTTTTATTTGGGATAAAATTTTATGTTCTTCAAATTACGAAATATCCAGAAAGTAGTTTTTGATTTGGTCCGAGAGCCTTCAAAGTTTTTATATTTGCCGCACCAATCTTTTAACTCAAGAACGCTTTCGATGGAATATTTGGAATTTGAACTTCCTATTAAGGAACTGGAGGAACAACTTCAGAAATGTAAGATAATAGGTGAAGAAAGTGATGTAGATGTCACTGAAACCTGTCAACAAATTGAAAAGAAATTGGCAGAAACCAAAAAAGACATCTACAAGAATCTGACGGCTTGGCAAAGGGTACAACTTTCGCGACACCCAAATCGTCCATACACCATGGATTATATAAATGCCATTTGTGGTGATTCATTTTTAGAATTGCATGGAGACAGAACGGTTCGTGATGATAAGGCCATGGTTGGTGGTCTAGGTAAGATTGGTGATCAAAGTTATATGTTCATTGGTCAACAAAAGGGGTATAACACCAAGACCCGTCAATTTAGAAATTTTGGTATGGCGAACCCTGAGGGCTATAGAAAGGCCCTTCGTTTAATGCGTTCAGCAGAAAAGTTTGGTTTACCGGTCGTCTGTTTTGTAGATACCCCAGGGGCTTACCCTGGTATTGAAGCAGAAGAGAGGGGGCAAGGTGAAGCTATAGCCAGAAACATACTTGAAATGACCCGGTTAAAGGTGCCCATTATAGTTGTCATTATAGGAGAAGGCGCGTCAGGGGGCGCCTTGGGAATTGGAGTAGGGGATAAAGTTTTGATGTTGGAGAATACTTGGTACTACGTCATCTCACCGGAATCGTGTTCTTCCATTCTATGGAGAAGTTGGGAGTATAAAGAGCAGGCGGCCGATGCATTGAAGTTGACGGCCAATGATATGAAAAAGTTAAAACTTATAGACGAGATTGTAAGGGAACCCTCAGGAGGTGCCCATAGCAACAGGAATAAGGCATTTGAGATCGTCAAAAAGAAAATAACCACACATTATGATGAGCTCAAAAAGTTATCACCAAAAGAATTGGTAAAAACCCGTATGGATAAGTATTCCAATATGGGGGTATTTAATGGCTAACCCCTATGTTTCCGTTTTCTACAAATTTTATATTGTAATCCTTTTCTTTATTGTATCGTTATTAACAGTTTTTCCAAGTTATTAACAAGGTATTTGTTCATTATAGGTTGACATCCAGACCTTGAAAATTAAAGTTAACTTAAGGTTAATTCCATACTTTCGTACCCATGGAGAACACAAACCCGATTGTCGGTCGTCGTATCGATAAATCCACTATTATTAATCTTTAGCGAGGCAAAATACCTCCACAAGCCGTTGATTTAGAAGAGGTTGTGCTTGGTGCGATGATGATTGACAAAAAGGGTGTTGATGAAGTTATTGATATTCTGCATCGAGATGTGTTCTATAATGACGCACATGGTTTCATTTATGAGGCCATATATACCCTCTTTGAATCGTCTGAGCCAGTAGACTTATTAACGGTTTCTTCTCAATTAAAGAAAGATTGACATCTTGAAGCGGTAGGGGGTGATTTTTACCTTATTAAACTTACTCAAAAAGTAGCTTCTTCGGCACATATTGAATTTCATGCCAGAATCATTTTACAGAAGTATATCCAACGTAGTCTCATAAAAATCTCCAACGAAATTATTGAAGACGCCTACGATGAATCAACAGATGTTTTCGACCTGTTGGATGGGGCTGAGGCAAAACTTTATGAGGTCACCCAAGGCAATTTAAAGCGTTCTGCAGAAACCGCTCAGAATTTGGTGATACAGGCCAAAAAACGAATTGAAGAGATTTCGAACAAAGAAGGATTAAGTGGTATCCCGTCTGGTTTTGATAAATTGGATAAGCTGACTTCGGGCTGGCAGCCCAGTGATTTGGTTATCGTGGCAGCCCGTCCGGGTATGGGTAAAACCGCTTTGACCTTATCCATGGCCCGTAATATGGCTGTAAACGCTGATATTCCCGTTGCTTTTTTCTCGCTGGAAATGTCTTCCGTTCAATTGATTACACGATTGATTTCTTCCGAAACTGGACTGTCTTCCGAAAAACTGCGAACAGGGCGATTGGAAAAGCATGAGTGGGAACAACTCAACGTTAAGGTGAAGGCATTGGAAAAAGCGCCTCTTTTTATTGATGATACCCCGTCGTTGTCGATTTTTGACTTACGGGCAAAGGCCAGACGATTGGAGTCTCAACATAAAATCAAACTTATCATCATTGATTACCTACAATTGATGACAGCCGGTGGAAGCCAAAAAGGGGGTAATCGCGAGCAGGAGATTTCTACAATTTCACGTAATTTGAAGGCACTGGCAAAGGAATTGAACGTTCCTGTAATCGCGCTTTCCCAGTTGTCGCGTGCCGTAGAGACCAGAGGAGGTAGTAAACGGCCCATCTTATCTGATTTACGGGAATCAGGGGCCATTGAACAAGATGCCGATATTGTTTCCTTTATCTATCGACCAGAATACTATAAAATAGAAGAATGGGATGATGAGGAACGTACCCCAACGCAGGGTCAAGCTGAGTTTATAGTGGCCAAGCATAGAAATGGCGGGCGGGATAATATTAGGTTAAAGTTCATTGGCAACCTTGGCAAATTCGATAACTTAGAGGAGTTTGACTCACCATTTGAGTTTCAGTCCAAGATGAATGACGATGATGAAAACCCTTTCAATCCCTCGAGTCTCCCCAGTGCGGACCAAGCTTTCGGTAGTTCGCTCAACAATACCGAAGACGATGATATTCCTTTCTAAAGAAACTAAGAAAGGGATGGTACTATCCTTGCTCTTGATTCTTTTTTCTTGCTTCCACTTAAGTGCTTCCGTCATTTTGCTTCCTATGGATGTAGAAAGTCAAAAGAACCATTTAAAGGCATATGGCTTAACATATTGGGTACTCAACAAACAGCAAAAAGTACAATGGCTGCTGAACTATCGGGGTGGTTCGTTCTTGCTTCCAGATGGTGAAGCCATTCGAAAGGAGTGCCAAATCAGGGGAGTTTCTTTTGAAGTGCTTTCCGATGGACAAGCCGAGGCCATCTTGGATGAAATTAGTAGTCCTTCGCAGAACCAAGACGCGGTTATTTTGGAGAAGGCGCCAAAGATAGCAGTGTACTCCCCAAAAGATAATCAACCTTGGGATGACGCCGTGACTATGGTATTGACCTATGCAGAAATTCCATATGTGACCATTTATGATGAAGAGGTTCTTGATGATAAGTTGGCACTTTATGATTGGTTGCACTTACACCATGAGGATTTTACGGGCCAGTATGGAAAATTCTACGGGGCGTATCGCGCAGCGCCCTGGTATATTCAAGGAAAGCGATTGGCCGAAGAACGGGCGACCAAGTTGGGATATACTAAAGTATCGGAACAAAAGGGTGCAGTGGCAGAAAAAATAAGAAGATATGTTATCGGCGGAGGCTTTATGTTTGCCATGTGCTCGGCTACCGATAGCTTTGATATCGCCTTGGCAGCGAATGGTACTGATATTTGCGAACCCATGTTTGACGGTGACCCTTCAGAAGCCAATTATCAAGGGAAATTGGATTTTTCAAGAACTTTTGCCTTCACCAATTTTACATTGGAGCGCAACCCGCTGAAATATGAATTCTCTTCCATTGATATGACGGGTAAGCGCCGGAGCGTTCCC
>JBHJJC010000084.1:0-9804 GCA_050042945.1 Croceivirga sp. | reverse complement strand
AATGCATCATATTTGATTGTGACGGAACACTGGTGGATAGTGAATATCACTGTAACCTAGGTTTGGAAATGATGCTAAGACCATATAAAGTAAAATCTTCAGCCAGTGCACTAATGGCGAAATATCGAGGAGAAAAATTGGCTAACATCTTACATTCTATTGAAGAAGAGCATAATATCGTATTAGAAGAACATTTTGTTGCTGAATATCGGGCATTGGTCAATACGCTTTTTGAGAAAGAATTGAATCCATGCGACGGAGTTATTGAATTTTTAAATCAAAATACCATTAGGTCATGTGTTGCTTCAAGTGGTCCAACTAAAAAAATCAATAAAGCACTTGAAATAACTGATTTAAAAAAATATTTCGGTGAAAATATATTTAGTTCTTATGAAATCAACTCTTGGAAACCTGAGCCTGATATATTCTTTTATGCGGCGAAAAAGATGGGAATACCCCCCAATAGATGTCTTGTCGTAGAAGATAGTATGAAAGGAATAACCGCTGCACTCGCCGCTAGAATGAAAACTGTGTTATTTGACCCAACTAACCTACATCAGACCGTTCGAGACGTCTCCCGTATCGACAGTATGCGCAAATTAAATACCATCATAGCATCATATGATACCCCTTAGGCCATTGCGGCTTAAGGCATACTAAGACAAACGTAATCGCCTCGTGTGGAAATCTCTCCATCACTAAATTCTTAGGGAATAGGCACATCAAGACCATGATGATAATTCTAAAGAAGAATGTAACAATTCATTTTTGCTTTTGTCTTTAGACCGAACCAAAAACCAATAAATGAAAAATACATCCATCTATCTAGTTGCAGCGATGCTCTTTCTTTCCTGTACTACAGAGAAAAAAGCAACCTTTCGAATAGGACAAAAATCAGTGACCTTCAAAGATGCGTCAAAAAATCGCCCCTTACCGACTGAAATATGGTATCCGCCCTTGGACACATTGACCAAAAAAGAACAGAAGACCAATCAAAAGAAACTTTTTGAAACTATAGAAACAATTCCGGATGCGACCATCGCCAATGAAAAATTTCCCTTGTTACTGATTTCTCACGGTACGGGAGGAAATAGATTTTCATTGACTTGGTTCATTGAAAGAATGGTAAAGGAAGGGTACGTCGTTGTCTCCCTAGATCACTATGGAAATTCAACGTTCAATAAAATACCAAGGGAATTTGTCAAATGGTGGGAAAGGGCCATAGACATGAAATACGTGTTAACACAAGTGCTGAATGACAACGAAATCGGTAGTAAAATAGATACGTCAAAAATTGGTGGAGTTGGATTTTCTTTGGGAGGATATACCAATATCGCCTTAGCGGGCGGATATGTGGATAGATCAGTGAGGGAGAATGAAAATCCTAAGGACCGAGAATTACCTGCTGAATTTCCGGAAACGAAAGAAATAATAGATTTTGAAAAGGATAGCCTCATTGTTGCATCTTACAACAGATACAAAAATCACGTAAAAGATGAAAGAATCAAGGCATTTTTCGTCATGGCACCTGCTATCGGATTTGGATTCCATTACAAGGAACAGACCAACGAAATCAAGGCACCAATTTACATTGTAGCAGGAAAAGGTGATGCGGTTGCACCAGTTAAAACCAATGCTGAGAAGTATCATAGTTTAATCGAGACCAGCAAAATCCATCTTTTCGATAAAAATGTTGGACATTATGTGTTCTTAAACGTACCCACCGCCTTTGGAAAAGAAGTAGCACCTAACCTGACGATTGACCATCCCACCATCAACAGAAAAGATATACACGAAAAAACATTGGAACTGGCATCAAGTTTTTTCAAGGGTTCACTATAGGGCAAACACACTTTTATGGCAAAAATTAGCGAAAGATCAGTAATAATTTTCACTATATTACGCTAAGTCAAAATAAGAGTCATGCGATATAAGGTGTTTTTTGTGATGCTCTGCTTCATACTGGTCTTCACGACCGGAACTACCCAAAAAATAGAAACCATACGACATAAAATCAACTCAATAATAAAGACCAAAAAAGCAATTGTTGGGGTGGCCATTAATGGGGTTAAAGCAGACGACACATTAAGTATCAATGGGCAAAGACACTACCCTATGCAAAGCGTCTTTAAATTTCCGATTGCATTGACCATTTTATCTGAAGTGGATAAAGGTAATCTTTCACTTGACCAAAAAATAACCCTTAGGAAAAGTGACCTACTACCCGGGCTATGGAGTCCTTTAAGGGAAAAATATCCTGAAGGAGCTACGCTGCGCATTGCCGAAATTATAGAATACACCGTGGCGTAGAGTGACAATGTAGGCTGTGATGCCCTACTTAGGCTTCTTGGGAAACCAAAAATAGTTGAAAATCATTTTTCGAGTATCGGATTTAAAGATTTCGCCGTCGAGATAAATGAAGAAACCATGCAAAATAATTGGGACTTACAATTTCTAAACTGGACGACCCCGAAAGAAGCCAATAAAATATTGGCAACATTTTATGAGAACCAAAATGGTTTGCTTTCCCAAAAAAGCTACTATTTTATTTGGAATATTATGAAAAAAACAAAAACGGGAAAAAACAGATTGCGAGGACAATTGCCCAAAAAAACCATTATTGCACATAAGACTGGCTGGTCAGGAAAACATAAAAAAACAGGGATAACAGCCGCCGTAAACGATATTGGAATCGTGTTTTTACCAAATGATGAATACTTTATTATCAGTGTTTTTATAACGGAATCAAAGGAAGATGATGGAACCAATGAAAAAATCATAGCCGATATTTCCAAAGTAGCATGGGACTACTTTACTGGGGAATAAATAACGGATATCAGATTAGTACATTTACCGATTTAAGATTTCTTCGACTGTTTTTTTAAGCCGATTCATAAGTTCATGCGTTTCTTCCTCATTATAGGTAGCAAAACCTATCCGAATACCATTGTGCTTTGATTGCGCCATGTCATAGCGCTGCCAATAGCCTATTTCCACCCAGTTTTTTCGTGCCACTTCAGAAAACGTTTGCCAAGAATGATTTGATTTTAAGGTTACCCAAACAGCCATTCCCCCTTTAGGAACCTCAAATTGAAAAAGGGTTCCGCAATAGTCCTTTAAAAGGGCGCAAAACAAGTCACGCCGTCGCTGATAAATTTTCATTACCTTACGAATATGCCTATCCAAATCACCTGATTTGATGAAGTCGGCAAAAGTCAACTCCAACACCGCATCACCTTGTCGATCAACAAAGCCCCTCAATTTTGCTGCCTCATCAACAAATTCTTTTGATGCGATCAGATAGCCAACCCTATATACCGGAGCTACCGTTTTACAGACAGACCCGATATAAATTACATTTCCATTCAAATCATGACTGGCCAATGGTAGTATTGGCGCGCGATCGTAGTGAAAGTCGTAGTCGTAGTCATCTTCGATAATTGCAAATTTATACTCCCTCGCAAGATTTAAAAGATGAATTCTTCGCTCGGCGGAAAGTGTTACCGTGGTAGGATGGTGATGATGCGACGTTACGTAAACCGCTTTAACCGCTTTCCGCTTACAGAGATCTTCAATAGCAGATATATCCATTCCATTGGCATCTACCGTTACGCGCAATACCTTCGCTTTCTGGTATAAAAACGTAAAATCTGCAGAAACGTAATTGGTATTGCCCACAACAACGGTATCATCTTTCTGAAACAACAATTGCGACGACAGCCATATTCCCATCTGACTGCCACGTGTAATCAATACATTATCTTTTGTGATATTTATTCCTCTGGTAGTATTCAGATAATCCGCCAGCACATGACGCAAAGCTTCACTACCGTAAGTGGAGCCATAAGACAAATGTTCATGGATGCTAGGGGTTGAAGAAATTCTTTTGTAAGTTCTAACAATCTCATTTACCGGCGTGAGCCGACCATCAGAAATCCCGTCATTGATATACATAAAACCCACTTTCTTTTTTGAAGATGCTTCACGGAACATATTATTTTTACGAAAAGGGAATCCAGCGGTAGCTTTGGCATTGCCCAATAGGGAATCGTTCCATTTTTGTTGTTCTAATAAAGGCAGATTGCCCAGTACAAAAGTTCCTTTTTTAGGAATACTTTCTACCCATCCTTGAAGATGTAATTCTTCATAGCAAGCAACAATGGTCTTTCGGTGAACCCTTAACACTTCCGCCAAAGTTCTACTTCCGGGCAGTTTAGTGTTCGATGGTAAAATTTGATTCTTGATCAGATGAATAAGTTGGTTGGACAACTGTAGATATAGGGGCTGACCACTTACCCTATCTAGTGTAATACTGGTACCGTATGGAAACATCTGGACTACTAGATATATTTATTCTGGATTACTCCAATAGTCCAAAAGTATAATATTTTTGGATCAAATCAATCTTTGGAAAAGAAGAAACCTAAAAGCTTTTACACCTAAAATATGATGAAAGAGTATTCAAAATCCAATTTAAACAGAGTCAAACGTGGTCGGATTCGGGCAACCTATGATGTGGAGAAAATCAATACCATTTTAGATACTGGTTTTATTGGCTATGTCAGCTATATCTACGAAAACCGGGCAATTACCTTACCCATGGCGTATGGAAGAAAAAGGGATAAAATTTATTTTCATAGCTCCCAAAGCAACAGAATGATGTTGGCCCTTTTAAAAGCAGGGGAAATGAGCATGACCGTTATGCATTTAGATGCATTGGTCCTGGCCCGCTCAGGATTGCACCACTCTGTTAATTATCGTTCTGCGACCTTGTTTGGTCAGGTCAAAAAACTGGAGAAACCAAAAGAAAAAAAGGAAGCCCTTTTGTGTTTTATGGAACATTTCATGAAAGGACGTTGGGATGGGATTAGGCCGATGCATTCGGAAGAACTAAATAGAACATTGGTACTGGAAATGACCATTGAAACGGCATCAGCAAAAATCAGGGATGTTGGAGTGAATGATGAACCTGAAGATTATGGATTGGATATTTGGGCAGGATTGGTACCGTTAAAGCAAGTTGCCGAATACCCGCTATCCGATGAAGCGCTATCTAAGAAAATTGCTATTCCACAGCACGTACTCGACTATTATGAACTAAATAAGAAGTAGACTGTTCCCATCATCGAAAAGTGAGATACTGCAAATGGTGCATTATGTCCAAACAACTATTATATTTTTAAATCTTACAATTAAGCATATGAGAATTGGTTTGGCTCAAACGAAGGCAGTGCGCGGAGATATTCAAGCAAACATTGAAAATCATATCCATTTCATTCAACGCGCTATACAATTGAACACAGGGTTGGTTATTTTTCCGGAGTTATCCATCACGGGCTATGAACCCGATATGGCCCAAGAACTTTCAACAAGAATAGAAGATGAAATATTCAATCCGTTTCAAGAATTTTCCGACACCCATGACATCATAATCGGAGTAGGAATGCCACTTAAAACAACAGATGGGGTTACAATCAGTATGTTGATTTTTCAACCTCATCAAAGTAGACTCGAATATTCCAAGCAGATATTACACCCTGATGAACTGCCCTATTTTAAGAGTGGTTCGCAGCAACTGTCGTTGAGTATACAAAAGAAGAGGATTGCACTGGGCATTTGTTATGAAACCCTACAACGCGAACATTTAACGAAAGCAAAAGAAAACAATGCCGAAATCTATATTGCAAGTGTTTCAAAACCTGACCGAGGCACTGACAGGGCCTATCTACATTTTCCGGTTGTAGCAAAGGAATTTAAAATGACAATTCTAATGGGCAACTCCGTAGGTTTTTGTGATAACTTTCACAGCAATGGGCGCAGTTCCATTTGGGATAGCGAAGGACAGCTTATCGGTGAGCTTGATAATGCAAACGAAGGCTTACTGATATACGATACGGATATAGAAACAGTAATATCCATTCAATCTTAAAATCAGAGCGCAGTAATGATTAACTACCTCAACGAAAAAAATTCAAGGTAATCAAAACAACAAATAATAGCGACACAATTTATGAAATAACATTTCATGACTAATAAGGCAGTTCGGACTATGCGGACGGGAAAATTCGAATGAAGGAATCGTGGCGGTAGATAACGGGTGATACGTCTGATAGAGAATCAATCATTGAAAAAGTATGAAACAACAATAGCATCGGTATCAATGCTTAAGTCAAATATCAACGCAAAAAAACTCATAATCACAAAAACGCCACTTCCACCCTATTAGGCCGTTATCTTCACCCCTAACAGAACACCGGTAGCAGAAAAACCCTATGCCGAAATGGCTGATTTGATGGTAACGTTAGCCCACCGGTAAGAGGGCTTTTTAGGGATTGAAAGTACGCAGCATGACATTGGGATTACCGTTTCTTGAGTCCATTCAAAAATGGAAACGAAACGCAGCGCATTACACCGCACAGTCTAAGGGTAGTGAAACATGATTTAAAAGCTATAATACAAGAATATGTCAATTGAAAAAGGACCATAATTTTTAGTACCAAGATTAAATTAGATGGAATTTCACATGATTGCCAACCTATTAACCCACTGCTAAGAAAGCCTAACAGGAAGAATATAAAATCTGGAAGAATATCGAATCGGGCCTAGTATTATCGAGTAGCCTGCTTCATCATTTATTTTTATTTTAGCGAAGTATGAGACGATTGGTAAAATTAGGCATCCTATTGACTTTCTTGGTTTTAGGCCCGTCACTTTCTGCACAGTTACCCTTTGATACTTCTAAAACGGTTGAACCGGTTGATTACAACGAACTCAAGAACTGGGCCGCACACCCCGACAAAAAAGACAATGCCGATAGAATTCCCGGAACTGAACTTTTGGCAAAAAATAACATGGAAGCTGATGTTTTCTTTATCCATCCTACCATATATACCGACAAAGACAACTCATTACCCTGGAACCCTCGTATTGATGACAAAGAACTGAATGAGCGGGTCGATAACAGCACCATTTTGTTTCAAGCGAGTGCCTTTAATGCTGGAGGAAGGATTTTTGCCCCCAGATATCGTCAAGCGCACCTTCGGTCTTACTCCACTAAAGATACGGTCTCAGCCAAAAAGGCATTTGCCTTGGCGTATGCAGATGTGAAAAGTGCTTTTGAGCATTATCTGTTGTACTATAACCATGGAAGGCCCTTTATTATCGCTTCCCACAGCCAGGGAACGACACATGGCGGTCCACTTATTCGCGAATTTATAGACGGTAAATCTTTGCAGTCAAAAATGGTGGCTGCCTATTTGATTGGGCTACCCCTGCCAAAAACGTACTTTAAATCCATTCGACCTTGCTTGAATCCTGATGATTTGAATTGCAGTATTTCTTGGCGGACCTTTAAGCGAAAGTTTCTACCTGACAACCGACCATTGGGCGATAGTATTTTGGTTACCAATCCGATAACTTGGAAAATTGATACCAGCTATGTTGCTAAGGAGCAGAGCAAAGGAGCAGTACTTCGAGACTTTAATAAAATATTGAAAGGACGTGTCGATGCACAGGTACACAATGGAATATTATGGGCCAGCAAACCAAGATTCCCATGGAGTTTTCTGTTCCGACGTAAAAACTATCATATTGCTGATATCAACTTTTACTATATGGATATTCGCAAAAACGTTAAGGAACGTGTCGACCGATGGATGGATGTCTATCGGTGACAATAATGAAAAATCTGGATTGAGGACAGCATCTATTACGACTTCGAAAGAAAAACTAAACATACTCTGTTGTCAATTAGCATATTCTTATTGAACCATAGCCAAAAAATCCTGTTCTGAAATAATGGGTACTCCCAAGTTCTCGGCCTTTGTGCGTTTACTTGGTCCCATTTTATCTCCTGCGACAAGAAAAGAGGTCTTAGATGAGATGGAAGAGGAAACTTTACCCCCATTATCCTCAATTATTTTTTTTAGTTGGGTACGTTCCAAGGTCTCAAAAACACCTGATACCACAAAGGTTTTTCCCTTCAGGGTATCTGACTGGTTTTGCAATTGTTCTTCAGACAAAGAGAATTGAAGCCCGTAGTATTTAAGACGCTCGATAGTTTCTTGATTTTCATCGTTTGAAAAGAACTGCACCACACTTTCCGCGATACGTCCCCCGATTTCATCAACGGCCACCAATTCTTCTTCAGATGCTTCTATCAAAGCGTCAATAGGTTTATAAGATTTGGCGAGCTTCTTGGCTACCGTTTCCCCAACATAACGAATACCCAGGGCAAACAAGACCCGCTCAAAAGGGATTGCTTTCGAAGCCTCGACTCCGTTCACCAGATTTTCAGCAGATTTTTCGGCCATACGTTCCAAAGGCATAATTTGTTCTTTGGTAAGGGTATACAAATCGGCATAGTTTCGAATAAGCCCTTCTTTGAACAATAGTTCTACCGTCTCACCCCCTAAACCTTCAATATCCATGGCCTTTCGTGAGATGAAGTGCTGGATACGACCAGTAATTTGCGGGGGACAGCCGGTATCATTTGGGCAAAAATGTTGGGCCTCCCCTTCTTTACGAATCAATTCGGTACCGCATTCTGGGCAGCAAGAAATATAGGTGGTCGGTTGTAATCCCAAGGGACGTTTTGTCAAATCTACTGCTATGATTTTGGGGATAATCTCACCTCCTTTCTCCACAAAAACGGTATCGCCTTCGCGAACATCCAATTTAGCTATTTGGTCGGCATTGTGAAGCGACGCACGTTTTACAGTGGTTCCTGCCAGAAGTACTGGCTGTAAATTGGCAACGGGCGTAATGGCCCCGGTGCGCCCCACCTGATAGGTAATCTCATTTAAAAGGGTCGATACCTGCTCCGCCTTAAACTTATAGGCCATTGCCCATCTCGGAGCTTTGGCCGTATGCCCCAATTCTTCTTGGTAGCGCAGGCTGTTCACCTTGACCACTACTCCATCGGTCTCATAAGGTAAATCGTGTCGGGCGGTATCCCAATGCTCCACAAAGGCCAACACCTCATCGGTAGATTGGCATAAAGCAGCAACCGTTGGCACTTTAAACCCCAAAGAACGCGCTTTGTCCAACATGTCAAATTGGGTATCGAAATTCAGGTTAGAGCCCACAATACTGTACAATAAGCACTCCAATGGGCGTTGTGCCACTATGGCACTATCTTGAAGTTTGAGACTGCCTGAGGCGGTGTTTCTAGGATTCATATATGGCTCTTCACCATTGGCCAATCGTTCTTGGTTCATTTTGGCAAAACCGTCCAAGGTCAATATTATTTCTCCCCGTATATCAAATTTAGGGGGATAGTCACCCTTCAGTTGCAAAGGCACGGATTTTATGGTCTTCACGTTGGCCGTCACATTATCACCTTGAAACCCATCACCTCTCGTCACCGCGCGAACCAACTTTCCTTCTTCATAGGTCAAACTAATGGATGCGCCATCATACTTGAGCTCACAAGTAAACCCGACATCAACATCACCCAATATGCGCTGTATGCGTTTTTCCCAATCTTCAAGATCTTCTTTGCCGTAGGAATTATCTAAAGAATACATGCGGTAATCGTGCTTGACCGTTTCAAAGTTTTTGGTCACTGCCCCCCCTACCCGAAGCGTGGGGGAAGTAGCATCGTAAAATTCAGGGTGGGCCGCTTCAAGAGATTGAAGTTGCTTAAGCTTCATATCAAAATCATAATCTGAAATCCTCGGATTGTCCAATACATAATAGTTGTAATTATGCTCTCGGAGTTCGTTTCTCAACGCCGTAATCTGCCCCTCTACACTCAAGGTTGTATTCCTATCAAAACGCGAAAAATACAAAAAATATCCTTGC
>JBHJJC010000083.1:0-27789 GCA_050042945.1 Croceivirga sp. | reverse complement strand
CAAACTAAAGACTACAGCAAACCAAATAATCTTTAACCAGCTAGATACCAAGGTTGATAACATTTTTACTTACAAACAGCCTGGCTTTATTAAAAGACAAAGTTCAGTTGATGAAAATGGCACTTATACCGTCATAGTATATTGGAATACCATAAAGGATGCTGAAGCTTCCATGAAAAAATTTATGGGTGATTCATCAGTCGCCCGTTATGCTACAATGATTGAAGCTGAATCAATGGTAATGAATCGTTACAACATCAATTCAAGTCCAGAGTCAGGGAAAAGTAGTTTTGTTGAAATGATGTCTTTTAAGCTAAATGATAGCTCTGAGACTAAAGTATTTCGTAGTCTAAATGAAAAAGTTGGTAAGGAAACGTCGATAAAAAATGGCTTTGTTCAACGAATTACCGGTACTAATGATGATGGCAAAGAAGTCGTTATCGTTTACTGGGACACAAAAGAGAATTCCGATGCGTATCTACAACCGTTCATGAACAATCCAACATCACAACAATTTATGGGTATGATGGATAAATCTACAATTACCATGACCCGATCTCAAATGGTTTCAAGCTTGGGCGGAGTGCAACTTTCAAATAAGGACAAGGCATTAGCCCTATTGAATAGCTTCAATACCGGCGACCAAACCCCAATTGGCTATATCAATCCAAAGAAATACATACAACATAATCTATCAGTAGGCGATGGATTGGAAGGTTTTGGCGAGGTTATGAAACATGCTCCTGAAGGAGGATTTAAAGCCGATGTTATAAGAGCTTTTGAAGATGGCGATTATGTGTTTACCCATACTAAATATGACTTTTTCGGACCGAAAGCGGCTTTTGACGTATTCCGATTTGAGGATGGACTAATCGTGGAACATTGGGACAATATGCTAGAAGTACAACCTAACAGCCCAAGTGGTCATTCCCAATTTGATGGTTCGACCGTTTTGACTGATTTGGACAAAAGTTCGGAAAATAAAGCAAAGGTTGAAGAATTCATCAATACCATTCTACTTCAAGGCGAGATGGATAAGATTACCGATTTTATAAATCCTCAAAAATATATTCAGCATAATCCGGCTGTAGGCGATGGCCTGGAGGGGTTTGGGGCAGCCATGAAATACTTTGCTGAAAATCGGCTGGTAATGGAATATGATATACTTCATAAGGTATTAGGACAAGGCAATTTTGTGTTAACCTTAAGCGAAGGAAAGTTTGGAAAAGGCGATACTAACGCTTTTTACGACTTGTTCCGATTGGAAGACGGACTTATTGTCGAGCATTGGGATGTTATTTCTCCGATTCCTACGAAATCGGAATGGAAAAATGCTAATGGTAAATTTTAGAAAAGTGAATAAAAAACTTGAAAATGCAAAAAACCTTTATTTAGAAGGTATTCGGGATGGTAATGCTAGGGAAGCTGTGACCAAATATACTGGTGAACGATACACCCAACATAGCACTGGCGTTCGAGATGGTGTTGAAGGATTTGTGGAGTTTTTTGAACCTTTTATAAAAAGAAACCCAAAAAGACATATTGAGATTGTAAGAGGTTGGTTCGATGGACAATATGTTTTTATTCATGCTTATCAAAGTTTAAACGATGGAGAGGCGAAATGGGTGACCACTGATTTCTTTGATACTGATGAGAATGACAAAATTATTGAACATTGGGATGTTATTGCCGAGTATACCGATGCAACCCCATCAGGACATACTTCAGTAGATGGTGCAACAGAAATAATCGATTTAGATCAAACCGAGGCAAATAAGCAATTGGTTCGAAATCTTATTGGAGATGGTCTGATGAAAGGTGGTAATCCGGCAAATCTATCTAATTATATTTCCGGCGAGCAATATATACAACATAACAAAGAAGTTCCTGATGGTTTAGAACATTTTCTAAAGTTGGCGAACCAACCAAATCCTCCATTGACGTATCAAGAAATTGTGCTATGCGTAGGTAAAGGAAACTTTGTGGCTACCCTTTCGAAGGCCAACTGGAATGATGGCAAAATCAATCAAGACTATGCTCAAGTGGATATTTTTAGAATTGAAAATGGAAAAGTCGTTGAACATTGGGATAATGCCGAGCCCGTTCCAGAAGTAAACGTAAACAGCGGGAAATTTTAAATTGTTTTATACGGGTTTTACCAGGATACTTTACATTTAACGTAATACAAAAGTTATTTAAAAAGGTTCATTTTAGTTAATGAACCTTTTTAAATCAACCATATTTGCTAAATAATAGGTAGGTCTATAAAATAGTCTAATTAGCTTCTATTGACTAAAGAGGAACTTGAACACGTTTTAAATGAAACCGTAATTGAAATCAAATCAATTGCTGGGGGCGACATTGCGTTTGCTCAAAAAGTAAAAACACTTAGTCATACCCTTTTTGTGAAGTCAGGGCGTTTCCCAAATGCGCAAACCTTGTTCAAATGCGAGGTGGAAGGACTTAAAGCCATAAAGAAAACAGGGGCCATAGATGTTCCAAAAATCCGTGGAACCTATTCAATTGATAGTACCTCATGTCTCATTATGGAGTTTGTTGCATCGAAATCGCCAGACCAAAATGATTACAGGCAGTTCGGACAGAAATTGGCCCAACTCCATAGTGTTCAAATCAGTGAAATTTTTGGTTTTGAAAAGAACAATTTTATTGGAAAGCTCCCGCAGAACAATGCCCATCAAGAAGACTGGGCAACATTTTATATCACCAACCGACTTCAGCCGCAACTTAAAATGGCTTTAGAAAACGGTATGATGCAAACAGCGCAAATACCATCTCAAGAAAAAATGATGACAACATGCAAAGAGTTGATTGGTGAGGTTGTTCCTTCGCTATTGCATGGTGACCTATGGAGTGGTAATTATGTAATAGCCGCAGATGGAACGCCCTTTCTCATCGACCCATCGGTGTATTACGGACACAATGAGGTGGATTTGGCTATGACAAGGCTGTTTGGAGGCTTTTCGTCAGATTTTTATGCTGCTTATCATGAAATTATACCACCCCATGAAAATCAGGCACCGCTAATGGATATTTACCAGCTTTATTACGTGCTCGTTCATCTTAACTTGTTCGGAAGCAGCTATATTGGTACAGTGTTGCGGATTTTAAAAAAATATTTTTATTAACAATCTTGTAAATTCAAGGTTGACGATACCCATAAAACTACAATCCAATAATAGAACTTTGGTATTCGTAAATAAGACTTAAAAATCCTTGATTTGACTACTCCCCCATAGCGGCAGCAACCGCAGCAGATAATCTTTTGTACGTTCCGTTTTGCAAACGCTCACGAATAGCCGAAAAGGCTTCCAACGTCTCAGCGATATCTTCTAAAGTGTGCGTTGCTGTTGGAATCATTCGAAGCAAAATCAATCCTTTTGGTATTACCGGATACACTACAATAGAACAGAATATTCCATGATTTTCACGAAGGTCTTTTACCAATGCCATCGCCTCTGGAATACTACCATTCAAATAAACAGGAGTCACGCAACTCTGAGTGGTACCAATATCAAATCCACGGTCTTTAAGGCCATTTTGAAGTGCATTTACATTTTCCCAGAGTTTATTTTTCAACTCAGGCATCGTTCGCAACATATGTAAACGCCTCAACGCTCCCTTAACAAAAATCATAGGTAATGATTTCGCAAACATTTGGGAACGCATATTGTACTTTAAAAAGTCAATGATTTCTTTATCAGCTGCTAAGAATGCCCCTATTCCAGCTAGTGATTTGGCAAAAGTGGCGAAGTATACATCAATGTCATCTTGAATACCTTGCTCTTCACCAGCTCCTGCACCAGTTTTACCCAATGTGCCAAAACCATGTGCATCATCTACCAACAAACGGAACTTATATTTTTGTTTTAAGGCAACTATTTCTTTGAGTTTTCCTTGTTCACCCCGCATACCAAAAACTCCCTCGGAAATGACCAAAATACCTCCTCCGGTCTCATTGGCCATTTTAGTGGCGCGCTCAAGGTTTTTTTCCAAGCTTTCCACATCATTATGCTTAAAGGTAAAACGTTTGCCCATATGCAAACGAACCCCATCGATAATACAGGCATGACAATCTACATCATAAACAATGATATCATCTTTGGCCACCAAAGCATCAATACAAGACATTATGCCCTGATATCCGAAATTTAAGAGATAGGCAGATTCTTTGTTGACAAAATCAGCCAACTCATTTTCCAATTGCTCATGATAATCGGTATGGCCACTCATCATTCGCGCTCCCATAGGATACGCAGCGCCATGCTCCAAAGCGGCATCAGAGTCCACTTTTTTAACTTCGGGTAAATTCGCAAGGCCCAAATAATCATTAATGCTCCAAGTAATGACGTCCTTACCACGGAACTTCATTCGATTTGAAATCGGTCCTTCCAATTTTGGAAAAACAAAATACCCTTCGGCCTGTGAAGCCCACTTGCCCAAAGGCCCCTTATTCTCTATAATTCGGTCAAAAATGTCACGCATTTGCCTTAGTTTGATTCAACTGCAAAAATAGCCATTTATGCCAATTTTGCAATGTTAAGCTGTTAAAACAAAAAGGGCGAAACAACAATGTCTCGCCCTCAATACAGTTATTTGAACTCTTTATTTGATGTAATTGATCTCTTTTGGCTTTGGCATCTTTTCATCTTCAAAGAAGCCTTGATTTTCCATCCATTCATCACTGTAGACCTTACTCATATATCTAGATCCATGATCAGGGAAAATAATGACTACATTGCTATCTGCCTTGAATTCTCCTTCAGTATGATATTGCATGACAGCCTGCATGGCTGCGCCACTGGTATACCCGACAAAAAGGCCTTCTTTATGTGCAATATCCCTCGCCATATGAGCACTTTCAGCGTCCGTTACTTTAATATATCGATCAATACTATTGAAATCAGTCGCTGTAGGAATCAAATTTTTACCCAAGCCCTCAATTCGATAAGGATACACTTCATTATGATCAAACTCACCCGTTTCATTGTATTTCTTTAATACTGATCCATAGGCATCAACTGCCAAAATCTTAATTTCAGGATTCTGTTCTTTTAAATATCGCGCCGTGCCCGAAATTGTACCTCCAGTGCCACTGCACGCCACCAAGTGTGTTATTTGTCCACCTGTCTGCTCCCAAATCTCGGGACCTGTGGTTTTATAATGTGCCTCAATGTTTAAATCATTGAAATACTGATTAATATAAATAGAACCTGGTGTTTCTTTATGCAATCTTTTGGCCACTTCATAGTACGAACGTGGATCATCGGCACTGACATGGGCAGGACAAACGTAAACCTTTGCTCCCATTGACCTCAGCATATCGATTTTATCCGGAGAGGACTTAGAGCTCACAGCCAAAATACAATCATACCCTTTGACCATACTAGCCATCGCGAGGCTAAAACCAGTGTTCCCAGAAGTCGTCTCAATGATAGTGCTTCCCTCTTTCAAGATACCCTTTCGTTCGGCTTCCTCTATAATGTGGACAGCAATACGGTCTTTTGCAGATTGTCCTGGATTGAATGCCTCAAGTTTTACAAAGAAATTACCCGTTAGGGATTCGGTGATTTTATTCAAACGAACCAAAGGCGTATTGCCCACAAGTTCAAGAATATTATTGTAAGCCTTAATCGTGTCTTTCATAGTCAAGTTAGGTCTTGGAAACCTTGTTTCCAGCGGCAAAATAAACCTTTTTTTATTTTATGGGATTTTTCCTTCTAAATCTAAAAGAAAAGAATATTCTTTAGCTGTTTCCTTTAAAGCCTCAAAACGACCAGAGGCACCACCATGTCCAGCCTCCATATTCGTGTCCAGGAACAAAAGATTGTCATTTGTTTTCACTTCCCTTAGTTTGGCCACCCATTTGGCCGGTTCCCAATATTGCACCTGTGAATCGTGCAAACCAGTGGAAACATAAATGTTGGGATAAGGCTTTGCCTTAACTTGATCATATGGAGAATAACTCAACATATAATCGTAATAGGCCGTGTCATTTGGGTTGCCCCATTCATCATATTCTCCTGTGGTCAATGGTATGGAATCATCCAACATAGTGGTGACCACATCGACAAAAGGTACGGCAGCTATTACACCATGATATAATTCTGGTGCCATATTGATGACTGCCCCCATTAACAGACCACCTGCTGATCCCCCCATGGCGTACAAATGCTCTGGAGAGGTATAACCTTCGGCAATGAGAAAATTTGAACAATCAACAAAATCAGTAAAGGTATTTTTCTTCTGAAAGAGTCGCCCCTCTTCATACCAAGGTCTTCCCAAATACTCCCCTCCCCTAATATGGGCAATGGCATAAATAAACACCCTATCCAACAAACTTAAACGTACCGAAGAAAACTAAGGGTCGATAGTTGAACCATAGGAACCGTATGCATATTGCAGAAGCGGGCTACTACCATTTAAAGGTGTGCTCTTATGATAGACCATTGAAATGGGCACTTTTTTACCATCTCTTGCGGTGGCCCAGACACGCTTTGAACGGTAGTTTTTTTTGTCAAATGTACTCCCCAAAACCTCCTGCTCCTTTAAAATGGATTCCTTTTTGGTATCCATATCACACTCCATAATTGCATAAGGCGTAGTCATTGCATTATAATAATAACGAAGTTTTACGGTCTCAAAGTCTGGGTTGGTTGTAGGCCCTGCCACATAGGTTTCGCTCTCAAAAGGAAGATAGTACTGGTCTTGTCCATCCCACCGAACGACTTTCATCTAGCTTAATCCGGTCTCGCGTTCAGACAATACATAAAAAATTTTGAAAATTTCCACGTCTACAAGAAGCACCTTTTCACGATGGGGAATAAAATCTTGCCAGTACTCTTGCTCCGTAGCATCTTCCGATGTCTTCATCAATTTAAAATTGGTCGCCCCATCTTTATTGGTAAGTATATAAAACGTATCGTTGTAATGAAATATAGAATATTCCAACCCTTCATTACGCTCCGAAAAAACTTGGAATTCCCCATCTGGCCTATCAGCAGGCAGAAACCGAAACTCAGAAGTCAAGGTGCTAAACGAACCAATAATCAAAAACTTTTTTGATTTGGTTTTGTATACAAATGTGTTAAAAGTCTCCTCTTGCTCATGAAACACCAACTCATCTTCTTCTGATGAAGTACCCAATTGATGTTTGAATATACGGTCTGAACGAAGGGTGACCGGGTCTTTTTTGGTATAAAAAAAGGTTTTATTATCTGCGGCCCAAACGGAACTTCCTGTAGTGTTTTCAATAACATCTGCATATACCTCTCCTGTCTTTAGATTTTTTACGTAAAGGGTGTATTGTCTTCGAGAAACCGTGTCGACACCAAAAACGACTAATGTATTGTCAGGGCTCACCGAAATGCCCCTTAAGTTAAAAAAGTCGTGACCTTCGGCCATTACATTACAATTGAACAGGATTTCTTCTTTGGCATCAAGGGAACCTTTCTTTCTTGCGTGAATAGGATACTCCTTACCTGTTTCAAAACGCGTCAAGTAGTAGTACCCATTCAATTTGTACGGTACAGAGGAATCATCTTCCTTGATTCTTGACTTCATTTCTTGAAACAATTCTGCCTGAAAATCTTTTGTATGGGCCGTCATTTCGTTGTAGTACCCATTTTCAGCTTCCAGGTAATCAATGACCTCTTCGTTATCACGATCCTTCAACCAATAATAATTATCGATGCGCTTATGCCCGTGCTTTTCTAAAATCTCTGGTTTCTTTATCGCTTTTGGAGGGGTCATCGCCATGGAATCTTTTTGAATTTTTCTACAAGAGCCCGCAAAAATAAGGCACAAAATCAAGAGTCGACCTAACTTCATTCATTTCGGTTTGTAGGTCAAATTATTACTTTTGTGGTAAAACAGAAACAATGTTCGGAGATATTATGGGCATGATGGGGAAATTAAAGGAAACCCAGAAAAAAGTTGAAGAAACCAAACAACGATTGAATACCGTTATCGTTGATGAATCCTCAAACGATGGTTCCATTAAAATTACACTAACTGCCAACCGGGAAATTAAGTCAATTTCGATTGATGATGCTTTGCTGGCAGATAAAGAGCAACTGGAAGATTATCTAATCCTTACCCTAAATAAGGCTATCAATAAAGCCTCAAAAGTTCAGGAAACAGAACTTGGTGCTGTAGCCAAAGAGGGTATGCCCAATATTCCAGGAATGGATGGACTGTTCAAATAGGTTCTCCTGAAAAATTCATAGCTTTTAGGATGGTCGAAATTATTAAAACCAAGTCTGGAAACTTTCAGCTCGACATCAAAGCGGATTCGGGGAAAACTTTATTAAAAAGCATTTCTTTCAATACTGAAGTCGAGGCAACAACAGCATTGCGCCAGACCATTGCCAATCCTCTTTTTGAACGAAAAACGAACCATCAGGGTAAGTTTGTGATTTCGTTAAAAACCAAAAGTGGTTTATCCATAGGTACAAGTAATACCTATTCTTCAGAAGCTGGAATGGAGAATGGGATTAAAAATCTGATGAAAAGCTTAACTGAAAAGGCCTTTTAGTCGAAAGACTTCACTATTTCTAAAAACCTTTCATGCATCTCGTCGCTATAATCTAAATGAGTTACTATGCGAAGTTTACCTTGTCCCATTCCTATTATGGATACCTTGTGTTGGGTCAATTTATTAAAAAAAGCTTCTTCTGAGATAGCTTCTTGATTGAGTTCAAAAATGATAATATTTGATTCAATCGGCTCAACTTTTTCAATGCTATGGAGTTTTGCCAATACTTCCCCTATTTCTTTGGCCTTTTTATGATCTTCTTTTAAGCGTTGAACATGATGGTCTAGGGCATATGTACCACAAGACGCCAAAAATCCGGCTTGCCGCATACCCCCACCTAAAATTTTACGAACGCGAAGGGCATTATGAATCAGTTCGCCGCTACCGACTAAAACGGAACCTACTGGGCAGCCCAAACCTTTGCTTAAGCAAACACTGATGGAATCGAAAAGCGCCCCGTATTGTTGAGCTGATTCATTTTTGGCGACTAGGGCATTCCACAGCCGGGCTCCATCAAGATGATAGGCCAAATTATTATCATCACAAATTTCTCGAATTCGTTTTAACTCCTCAAAATCCCAACAGGCACCACCGCCTTTATTTGTTGTATTCTCAATACAAACAAGACTCGTCTTTGGACTATGATAAAAATCAGGTGGATTGATAGCGGCCTTTACCTGCTCTGCGGTCATCATCCCGCGATGGCCATCAACAAGTTTACAAGATACGCCACTATTAAAACTTGCACCCCCGCCTTCATAATGATACACGTGGGCATATTTATCACAAATGAGCTGTTCCCCGGGATTCGTATGTAGCTTAATTGCCGTCTGATTGGTCATACTACCACTGGGAAAAAACAGGGCAGCCTCTGTACCGAACATATCAGCTATCTTTTTTTCCAAGGCATTCACTGAGGGGTCATTCTTAAAAACATCATCACCCACTTTAGCTTCCATCATTGCCTTTAGCATTCCCTCAGTGGGCTTGGTAACGGTATCGCTGATTAAATTGATTTCCATAGAGCTAATCGTTATTATTCAGCACTATTCCCCCAGTTATTTTCAAAACAATCCGTTCCTATGGGAGAGCCATCCGGTATTTTAGGAGCCATTACCTTAGCTTCATATCCTTTGGGATTTCCTATGAATTTCTCTACCTCTTTCTTTAAAAGAATTGACGTGGGATTAGTGGCACGTGATCCATCTCCCAAATAGGTTTTTAAACGCATCATTTCAAAAAGTACTGTTTCTGTTACCTGTGGATAGCTCTCTTTATGACTGGCAACCTGCATCAAATGTTGAAAAACCTGCCATTTCACCTATTTCTGAATTTCACCTTGATAACCTGAAGGCAGTTTAGACTTTATGGTTTTGTCCAATATGGTTCCTACCACATTATCATACCCCAATTGATTTTCATTCAACGATTTTTGTTGGACCAAACGGTTGGCACGTTCGTGATGTAACAATAAACTTAAGGTCGCTGATGCAGCGGTCTCTGCTGCTCCATACGAATCAAAAGCGACCCCGGTTTTACCCTTAAACGATTCCCGTGTTCTAGAGTATCCTATACTCCTTGGAGGAAAAAGTTCCAATTTATTTTGTGGAATAGCCAATACCTTTGGTTTTAGTGTTTCCAACATAGATTTCAACGCGGTTTCTTGAGCAGCTTTATCGACAGTCACTACGCTTTGTTGTCCATCACCCTTTACCTTATAAGTATAGTCCAATCCACCAATGACCTTTGATGCCGCTTCAATTTGGTAACGATGCAGGAAATACAAAGGGACGAAAACATCTTCGAGTACTGAATAGGGTTCACTTGATTTAATATTATCTGGAGAGAAATTGGCAATAGCCTGCTCTCGTATACCAAGTATTCTATCCAGTTCCTGACTGGCGCTCTTGCCACTATCCCAAAGATGTGCTATAGCACTGGCACTACCCATTGGTCGAGCATCTTGGTCCGATAAATACCGTAATCCACTTTTTTGGGCATTATCCAAAATGGTATTTAATGCCTCTTTTTCATCCGTTCCCTGAGGAAAATCAGAATAAGCGTATGCCACGCTTACTTTATCCCATTCTCCGATATCAGTATCATATGCTTCGGAAAAATCTACACTTTCTCCATTTAGTTTAAAAAATGGATGCGGATAATCCATCACAGATGCCCTATTGTTGGTACTGGCAGCAAAATTGTGGGCAAATCCTAAGGTATGACCAATCTCGTGGGCCGAAAGCTGTCGAATACGTGCTAAAGCCATATCAAGCATAGGTTTGTGATTATCATCCCTTTCCTCAAAAGGTTTGTTCATAAGGGCCTGGGCAATCAAGAAGTCCTGTCGAATACGCAAGCTTCCCAAACTGACATGCCCCTTTATAATCTCGCCTGTTCTAGGGTCACGCACACTGGCCCCGTAACTCCAACCTCTGGTCGAACGATGTACCCACTGAATGACATTATATCGCACATCCATAGGGTCTGCATCATCAGGGAGTATCTTGACTTGATAAGCATCTTTGTATCCTATGGCCTCAAAAGCTTGATTCCACCATTTACCTCCTTCTAAAAGCGCAGAGCGAACGGGTTCTGGAGTACCATTATCCAAATAATAGATAATGGGTTCCACCGCTTCACTCACCTCAGCATTGGGATTTTTCTTTTCCAGTCGATGACGCGGAATATATCGCTTTAAAATTGGTTCTTGAACCGGTGTTGCATAGTCATAATAGGTAAAGGGATAAGTTCCGCAACGGGGATCGAACTCCCTTTTTTTAAAGCCATCGTCGGGAAGTTCAATGAGAGAATGGTGTTGTGCGACCGTGACCAATTTTGAATTGGGGGTTACAGAACGAATCCATGCTCCTTCTGGATTTCCAGAAAATGTTAGAAACATATCAAACTCCACATTTTTAGGGAACGCTTTTGTTCGTTCGACGTTTAAGGCACTTTTCGAAGCGTCCAATTTGTAAGACCCCTGTTTTCTAATCTTCA
Source organism: Croceivirga sp. (assembly GCA_050042945.1). Taxonomy (GTDB): domain Bacteria; phylum Bacteroidota; class Bacteroidia; order Flavobacteriales; family Flavobacteriaceae; genus Croceivirga. The sequence continues at coordinate 16,235 of JBHJJC010000083.1, read as the reverse complement.
ACCTATCTACCACCCCATGGGCATCACGCATTAAAAAAGGACTGAAATCGATGAGAAAACTACCTTTTGACTCCTCCTGAATTTTAAAACCATGTAATACCGATTTTGCAAAGGCCTGTTCCACCGACTTTCGTTCCAATTCATTGTCCGTAAGTGCCCTAAATTTCAAATTGGGCTGTACGAGCAACAGACGTTGCCCCGCTTTTTTGAAATGTACCACCTGTTCATTTCCCAGCTGTCCGCGATCGAGACCAATATCATTGCTACCAACCCCACTACTTAAAGAGTTTACATAGAGAAAATCTTGCTCTAAATCATCAACCTGTAAATAGATTTTATCCGAGTTATCGTCATAGTAGAAATTGAAATAACCATTGAATTTTTGAAAGTTTTTGGTCATTTCGAAAGATTGTCCAGACAATTGCAAGGCTGTTAGCATCGGTAAACAGTAAAAGAACAGTTTTTTCACCATGATTGGATTTTTTTTAAAAGTAATCAAAAACAAAATTTGTTTATTACAAAAACAAGGTTTTGAAAAAAATTCAAGTTTTTAGTTCAATTTTATTCTGCCCTTGTCAAAACCTTAATTTTCAAGCTCATTTTTTAAAATTCTGTCTTTTCAAATTTGACATAAAACAGCTATCTTCAGAGACTATGCCAGAAGATAAAGATCCTATCATTTTCTCCTCTTACGAATCGAAAAGAGGACTATTTGACGAAGTTTTCAATGAAGATGGTTCTGTGAAATCAATATACAAAACCCTTTTTGACCTTTATGGCGGACATTCCGTGTATGATTATGAAAACTTAAATAATAAAGCCAAGGCATCATTTTTTAATCAAGGCATTACATTTCAAGTTTATGATGATGAAGTGGCACAAGAAAAAATTTTTCCTTTTGACCTTTTTCCCCGCATTATACATCCCAAGGAATGGGATATGATTGAAAAAGGTGCCATTCAGAGAAGCCGAGCTTTAAACCTATTCTTATGGGATATATACCATGACAAAAAAATTATAAAAGACAAGGTAGTTCCCCTTGATTTATTGAGCTCGTCAGAGAATTATTTGCACCAAATGATGGATTTAGATCCCCCTGGCGGTATTTATAATCACATTTCGGGAACTGATATTATTAAACACTCAGATGGTCAATACTATGTGCTTGAGGATAATATTCGCTGCCCCTCTGGTGTGAGCTATGTCATTTGTAACCGCACAGCACTCAAAAGAGCTCTATTTGGGGTTTTCAACCACTATCAAGCGCATACCGTGACAAACTACGCCGAAAATCTTTTGCAGATTTTGGAAACGGTCAAACCTCGCGGAGTAGATAACCCAAATTGCGTTGTCATTACACCGGGGCGATTCAATTCAGCTTATTATGAACATTCTTATCTGGCAAAGGCCATGGGTGTTGAGTTGGTTGAAGGACAAGATCTATATGTCGAAAACGATTTTGTGTATATGAAAACCATCAACGGACGACAAAAAGTTGATGTTATCTATAGAAGAATTGACGATACCTTTATTGATCCATTGGAGTTTAACCCAAATTCCGCCCTTGGTGTACCAGGATTGTTTGCTGCCTACAAAAAAGGCAACGTCTCTTTGGCCAATGCACCGGGTACCGGAGTAGCCGATGATAAAGCAATTTATACATACATGCCGGAGATAATCAAATATTACCTCAAAGAAAATCCGATATTGAACAATGTACGCACTTATAAATGTAGTAAGTCCGATGAGCTAAAGTACGTTCTTGAGAATATCGATAAACTTGTTATAAAACCTGTGGACGAGGCGGGTGGGTATGGTATTTCAATAGGAAACCAGCTCACCAAAAAAGAAATTGAAAAAGTAAGAGAGGTTATAAAAGAACACCCTAGAAAATACATTGCACAACCCATTTTGTCATTATCTGTCCATCCTACCTATATTGAAGAAGAGAATTCTTTCGAACAACGACATATCGATCTTCGGACCTTTACCCTTTTAGGGAAAGACAAAGAGTTTGTCCTTAAAGGAGGGTTGACACGCGTGGCACTCAAGAAAGGGAATCTCATCGTCAATTCCTCCCAAGGTGGTGGGTCGAAGGATACTTGGGTTTTAAAAAACGAATCGTAACGATGCTGGCAAGGGTTGCAAATAATTTATTCTGGATGGGGCGTTATATCGAACGCTCAGAACATTTAGCACGCTATTTAAATGTAAATTATTTTTCTTCTTTGGATGCACCCCATGAACTTTCGCAGTCGAGACAGTTCATGTTGCGTTCGATGTTATTTATGGTTGGTGACCCTATGAATGATGCTAGGCATGAACTGGATGAGGAAAACGTATTGTTCGACACCTCCCTAAACCAAGAAAAATTTTACTCAGTTATCAGTAATGTCAAAGCTGCACGTGAAAATGCAAATGGTACAAGAGACTTAATTTCAACCGGACTTTACGAAGCCATAAATCGATTCTATCATTATGTATTGAATTACGATGTTAATTTTTTCGTTAAAAAGGGACTATATGATTTCACTGTTCACGTCATGGAACAAACCGCCGTGCTCAGAGGAAAAATTAGGGGTTCACTGTTACATGACGAAGTATATGCCATTATCATGTTGGGTATCAATATTGAGCGTGCCACCCAAGTTATTCGTATCATAAATGCGAAATACCATGATGCCGAAATGGCAACAGGAAGCTATAGCAATCAAGTAGCCCATAGTTTTGAATGGACAACTCTTTTAAAGTGTATCGAATCATACGATATGATGCGACGATTCTACAGAAAAACGCCTACAAGTTTAAGCACTTTGGAATTTTTGATTTTAAATTCAGATTGCCCTAGATCGGTCATGAATAGCCTGAACCAAATCTGTAAACATGTGAGTGTTTTAAAGAAGACGAAAAGTTCATCAAAAGATTCCACTTCGTTTTTGGTAGGCAAACTTCGTGCTGAAATTGAATTCACCAGGGTAGAAGCCATAGAATGCGATGTCAATGGTTTTATTCAACAAATTCTTGAACGGCTTGTTGAAATCAGCCTAAAAATGGAAAAGGAATTCTTTACTTATTGATTAGGTTTATTTTCTTTATTTCTTTTTCCTCATATGGAACATCACTATCACATTGCCTACACTGCTAAAAACTGCTATTCTGAAAATGTTAGGGAGGCATTTTGGCAGTTTTTGATTCTTCCTATGGAAAACAATACCCAAAATATACTTCGATACAAGTTTGAAAATAATCTTAATGTGCGGTATCAAGACTCCATTAATGGGCTTGGTTTCAAAACGTTCCGCTTAAATCCAAAAAAATCGTTTAAAACGGTAACCTTTCATTTTGAATGCGAATTGATTAAATCTGAACATAATCCCTTTGATTTCATCCCTAATTTAGATACTGAAAATGAATATCGTATCATGGATTCTTTACTTTTCAGAACAGAAAACGAAGTGTATCTACGTCGCAACCAGTTCAGTGCCCTTCCAAATGTTTATAAATCAATCTTTTTGTTTGACCATTCTTTAACTGTCTTTGAAAACCTACAAAACCTCAACGGTTGGGTATATGAATATCTTTATTTTAAGGTCGGAGTTACCGATGTGAATACACCGTTATTAAGTATCATCGAAAAGAGACAGGGCGTTTGTCAAGATTTCACCCATCTTTTTTGCGCCATCGCAAAAGAAAATGGTGTGCCCTCGAGATATGTTTCTGGTTATATCCACCAGGGAAACAACTATTTTGGAGATCTTCAAATGCATGCTTGGGCCGAAGTATTGGTGCCGAATATTGGTTGGATTGGATTTGATCCTACCAACAATATAGTAGTGGCTCAAAACCACATTAAAGTAAGCCATCGCAAGGATTATAATGATTGTGCTCCCTTAAAGGGTATTGTATATTCGACAGGCATCAATGAGACGGAATATTCTGTGAAAGTACAGTCTTCACAACTACAACAATAGAAAAGGCTATTTTTGCTCCAAATAGTTTTATATGGTTTCCACAGATCAACAGAAAGATCTTATTGAGCGCCTTGGTGCGGTAAGGAGGTAGCTTTGACATTGATGCCAAACGCATAGAAATAGAGAACGACGAAGAGAAAACCCTGGTTCCCGGTTTTTGGGATAATCCGCAAGAGGCCCAAAAACAAATGCAAGTTCTTAAATCCAAAAAAAACTGGGTCTTGGACTTTGAGTTGGCCGAAACGATGATCGGAGATTTGGAGGTACTTATGGAATTTCATGAACTCGGTGAAGTACCTGAGGAAGAACTCAACGCAAAATTTGATTCGACCAAAGAACTCATTGAGAATTTAGAATTCAAAAATATGCTCTCAGAAGAAGGAGACGAATTGACCGCGGTTCTTCAAATAACCGCTGGAGCAGGTGGTACCGAAAGCTGCGATTGGGCGTCCATGCTGATGCGCATGTACATGATGTGGGCAGAAAAAAACGGTCATAAGGTAAAGGAACTCAACTATCAAGAAGGGGATGTAGCCGGAATTAAAACCGTTACTTTAGAAATAGAAGGAGAATTTGCCTTCGGTTGGTTAAAGGGCGAGAATGGAGTACACCGTTTGGTGCGTATTTCCCCTTTTGACAGTAATGCCAAACGCCACACCAGTTTTGCCTCGGTTTATGTTTACCCGTTGGTGGATGATTCTATTGAAATAGCGGTCAATCCATCAGATATCGAAATTACTACCGCAAGAAGTAGCGGTGCCGGTGGGCAAAACGTGAATAAAGTGGAAACTAAGGTCCAATTGGTTCATAAACCCACCGGAATACAGATTTCATGCTCCGATTCCCGCTCACAGCACGATAATCGCGCTACGGCAATGAAGATGTTGAAATCCCAACTATATGAGATTGAACTAAGAAAAAAGCAGGAAGCACGGGATGAAATTGAGGCCTCAAAAATGAAAATCGAATGGGGCTCACAAATTCGAAACTATGTTATGCATCCTTATAAATTGGTCAAAGATGTTCGAACCAGTCAAGAAACAGGAAATGTAGATGCTGTAATGGACGGTAGTATCGATCATTTTTTAAAGGCTTATCTGATGATGATGGGGCAAAAAGAAACTTCATAAGTTAAAACAATCCTAAATGCGTTCAGGATTGTTTCCATTTAACATACTATTAACCAAGGCCGTATAAACCTTCGGCTAGTTTTGAAATCATATTAAAAATGAAAGCAAAATCCACTTTTTTATTCCTGGCTTTTATCATTGTTTTAGGAAGTGAGCTCAACGCCCAGTTTATGAACCAAAATCGATTTGGTAGACAGCGTAGTGCCATCCCCCAAGGACCGACCGCTGCGGCCCAAGAGCCTGAAAAACTGACCGCTGAACAATATGTAGACCAAGAAATGCCCAAATTCATTGAAACCATGAGCCTCGATCCATTTGAAGAGGCAGTGGTGCGTTCCATATTGGTCAAAAGTGTTCAAAAGCGCATGGAACTTCAAATTCTAAAACTTAATGCCCAAAAAATGCAAGAGGAGTTTCAGAAAACCATCAAGGCGCAAGATGCAGAATTAAAGGCAAGTTTACCTCCTGAAAAGTTCCAAATTTATATGGAGATGCGCGAGAACCCTACCAAGGCCAAACGAAAGCAAAAAAAGAAAAAGAAGAAATCGATATCATGATATGAAGAGACTGTTCTTGTTTATGGTGCTTTTGGCAACATTTTTATTAAGAGCCCAACGACCACAGAACCCAAGGCCCATTAAGATAACAGGAATGGTCATCGACACAGATTCAGGAAAGCCCCTTGAATTTGCGACATTGGTACTACAAGACGCTCGCAATCCAGAGAACGTTACCGGTGGCATCACCGATGAAAACGGAACATTTGAAGTGAGCACTCCACCGGGAATGTTCAACATTTCCATAGAATACATTTCGTATGTAACCTTTAAGCAAGAACGGCAACTCTTTCGTTCCAATACCAATCTAGGTACTATCAGTTTATCACCCGATATCAATCAATTACAAGAAGTTGAGGTGGTCGCCGAACGAACCACGGTTGAACTTCGATTGGACAAAAAAATCTATAATGTAGGTAAAGATTTGACCGTACAGGGCGCAACCGTAAGTGATGTGCTGGACAATGTGCCTTCGGTTTCTGTCGATGTTGAAGGAAACGTTCAATTACGTGGAAATGATGATGTACGCATTCTGATCAATGGCAAACCTTCAGCGATTACTGGGCTGAACAGTACGGAGCCTTTACTACAACTGCCTGCAGAATCAATTGAAAAAGTTGAAGTGATTACCACGCCATCCGCAAGGTACGATGCAGAGGGATCTGGTGGAATTAGCAATATCATTCTCAGAAGAAGCAAACTACAAGGGCTTAATGGGGCATTGACCTTAAATGGAGGGTATCCGCTTTCCGCGGGAATCAATGGAAACATCAATTATAGAACGGGGGATTTAAACTTTTTTACAAATACTGGTTATAATTACAGAACAAGACCCGGAAACTCCCTCAATGACACCGATTTCTTTGATGCCAATGGAGATTTCACTAATGCTCTCCGTGAAGAAAGGGAACGAGAAAGAATTCGCAAAGGACTAAATGCCAATTTGGGTGTCGAATGGTATGTTAACGAAACCTCTTCAATTACTCAGTCTATTTTTGTTCGAAACTCCGACAATGAAAATGAGTCCACAAATATCTTTTTTCAAAGGGATAGCGATGGTAATATCACTTCAGGTTTTCGGTTTGACCCTGAAACTGAAAAGGATGATACCTTTCAATATTCCTTTAACTATGACAAACAATTCAACGGCAGTTCCGATCATACCTTAACCTTTGCCCTTCAATATGAAGAAAGTGAAGAAGTTGAGGAGTCAATGATTATCCAAAACGGATTTGATAGTGAAAGCGTGCGAACGGCAGAGGACCAACGTCGAGTGTTTTTTCAGACCGATTACACCATGCCCCTAGGAAAATCAGGGAACTTTGAACTGGGTTATCGTGGGGATTTTAACAAACTTAATACAGATTACGACGTTGTTTTTATCCAACCGACTGAGCAAGAATTGGGAATTACAAACCCTAGTAATGTTCTTGATTACAAAGAGACCATTAATGCTTTTTATACCCAGTACGGGAATAAATTCAAGAAATTTTCTTTTTTAACCGGTTTACGATATGAAGCGACACGATTAATTATCAACCAGATAGAAACCAATGATTTTAATAGAAATAATTTTGACGGCCTCTTTCCCACCCTTAATTTGAATTATGAAATCACTGAAAAGGAAAGTTTTCAGTTAGGATATAATCGAAGAATTCGGAGGCCACGTTCGTTCTTTTTAAACCCTTTCCCCTCGCGTTCAAGTGCAACAAATTTATTTCAAGGAAATCCAAGCCTAGTACCCAGTTTCTCCAATCAAGTTGATTTGGGATATTTAAAGCGTTGGGAAAAGTTAACATTCAACGGTTCAATTTATTTTCAAAGGGCTACAAACGTGATTTCATTTATTACCGAAGATACGGGAGAAGATGTTTTATTTGATGGGCAGTTGGTCAGCGTACTTCGAAGGACTCCTGCTAACCTGGCAAGAAACGATCGTTACGGATTTGACCTTACCGGTAATTATCGTCCGACACGAAAATGGAACTTGAATATAAATGCCAACCTATTCAATCTCATTACCCGCGGTGATTTTAACGGTCAAAATTTTGATGCTGAAAACCTAAGTTGGTTTATTCGTCTTAATAACAAAATAACCCTTCCATCTAATGTGGATTGGCAGACCCGTATATTTTACCGTGGCCCCACCGAAAACGCCCAAACGCGAAACAAAGGCATCTTTTCATTAAATCTCGCCTTAAGTAAAGATCTCTTTAAAGAAAAAGCATCATTGGCTTTAAATGTAAGTGATGTTTTCAATAGCCGAAGGCGTGTCAGCGAGACGATTACACCCTTTTTTCAAAGTGAAAGCGAATTTCAATGGCGCGTGAGAAGTTTCAATTTAGCATTCACCTACCGGTTCAATCAGAAGAAGAAACGAGGAGAAAACGGACAACGTTATGATAATGGTGGAGGTGAAGAATTTGGAACCTAGTTATGTTCTTTAAAGCATTAAAAAACAAAAAAGGAGCAAAATCGCTCCTTTTTCTATTCTTCTCGTTTTGCCCTTCGGGCTTCACGTTTTTCTTTTAAAATTTCTAAGAGATTTCCGCCCAACCAGTAAGGAATGACGAAAGTCAACAAGAATATCATCAACCAAAATCCTATGGTGAGGATAGTTAGGAACGCTAAAAATCCTAAATATTGATCAAACTCAACTAAATTTTCGTGCATATAAAACGCTTTAGAGCAAAGATAATTCCAAAATCATCAAAATTGCAACTCCTTTTGAAAAAAGATGAATCCGAGGTATTTGTCCGGAATGAAAAAGTAGATCATGAAGTATCTTTGCACTGAAAATTTATAACCGATGAATTACAGAATCGAAAAAGATACCATGGGCGAAGTAAAGGTGCCTTCAGATAAATACTGGGGTGCGCAAACAGAGCGTTCACGAAATAATTTTAAAATAGGGCCAAGTGCTTCCATGCCGATAGAAGTTGTTTATGGTTTTGCCTATCTAAAGAAGGCTGCGGCATTTACCAATCACGAATTGGGGGTATTGGCCCAGGAAAAAAGGGATTTGATTGCACAGGTTTGCGACGAAATACTTGAAGGAAAACACGACGGCCAATTTCCTTTGGTCATTTGGCAGACCGGATCGGGAACGCAAAGCAATATGAATGTGAACGAGGTAATTGCAAATCGGGCCCATGAAATTTCAGGAAAAACGATTGGTGAAGGAGAAAAGACCATTCAGCCCAATGACGATGTCAACAAATCACAATCTTCAAATGATACCTTCCCAACGGGAATGCATATCGCAGCGTATAAAAAAATTGTTGAAGTAACGATTCCTGGAGTGGAACAGTTACGCGATACCCTTCTGAAGAAATCCCAAGACTTTAAGGAAGTCGTCAAAATCGGTAGGACCCATTTGATGGATGCCACTCCTTTAACCCTTGGTCAAGAGTTTTCTGGCTACGTATCACAGTTAAACCACGGTATTAAGGCGTTAAAAAATACTCTACCCCATTTAGCGGAATTGGCATTGGGGGGTACCGCAGTAGGTACGGGACTAAATACGCCTCAAGGCTATGATGTATTAGTGGCGAAATATATCGCTCAGTTTACGGGAATGCCTTTCATTACCGCCGAAAATAAATTTGAAGCCTTGGCTGCCCATGATGCCATCATAGAAAGTCATGGGGCATTAAAGCAATTGGCGGTTTCATTGAATAAAATCGCTAATGACATTCGTATGATGGCATCTGGTCCACGCTCAGGGATTGGGGAAATACTTATACCTGCTAATGAACCCGGGAGTTCGATCATGCCAGGGAAAGTGAATCCGACACAATGCGAGGCGATAACAATGGTATGTGCCCAAGTGATGGGGAATGATGTTGCCATTTCAGTGGGCGGAACCCAAGGGCATTATGAACTAAATGTCTTTAAACCGGTCATGGCCGCTAATATTTTACAATCCGCGCAATTAATAGGAGATGCTTGTGTAAGCTTCGATGTAAATTGTGTCGCAGGCATCGAGCCCAATCACGAGACCATTAACACCCTATTGAACAATTCGTTGATGTTGGTCACAGCGCTAAATACCAAAATTGGATATTATAAAGCTGCTGAAATAGCCAACACAGCGCATAAAAATGGAACAACCCTTCGTGAAGAAGCCGTTAATTTAGGGTATGTCACTCCCGAGGATTATGACAAATGGGTCAAACCCGAAGACATGGTTGGTAGTTTGAAATAAAAATACTGTACATAAAACATAAAAAAAGGGCTTCCAATAATGAAAGCCCTTTTTACTTGAGTGGATAGTGTTATTATTTCAAAGTGAACTTCGAAGTTCCCAATAATTTTAGTCCATCATCATACACATTCACCATGTAATTTCCTTTTTGGAAATCACCTGTTGGTTTATTGATGTAGTCACAAACATCCAAGGAATTGTTCTCATAGTAGAAATTTGTTCCTTTGGTATAGCTTATAGAGGCACCGTCTTCATTACTTGCATTCATTCCATCACCAACTACATTTCCTTGAGGGTCAAGAACTTCGATAAAGAACTCTCTATCTCCTGCCTGTGCGATGGCATTATCAGCTACAGTAAAACAGACTTTGAACTTATCGGTAGACTTCGCTCTTGAAGTAGAAACCAAACGGCCACTGTTACGCTCTTTAACAGCATCAATTTGAAATGTTGCAAGGTTTAAAGCAGACCCTCTTTCAACGGCATCGGCCAATTGTGTATTCTGCACCACCAAAGAATCGTTAAAGATGGTTTGTTTCTCCAATTCTACGAAGGTACTATCACGTTGCATTGCCAACATCGTATTTGATGTGGTCAATGAGTCTACCTGACGCAATAATTGCTCTCTTTCTGCCTTTAATTGACCTACTTGCCTTCTGTAACGTGATAATGAAGCGATATCAGCTTTCATTGTGGAAACAGAATCGATGTATTTGGCAATTCTGTCACGCGCAGCGACCAATTCTTCATTCGTAGCATTACTTTCAAGAATGGCTTTGTCATATTCTGACTTTAGGCTGTTCAAATCGTCAACAACCAAGTCTTTTTCTTGCCTAAGGGCATTGGTTGTTTTTTTCTTGTCTTGATAAAGACTTACAGTATATATGATGGTTCCTAAAAGGATAACACCTAATAATCCTGCGATTACTTTAAGACTGTTGTTGCTTTTTGTTTCTGTCATGATATTAGTTTTTAACGACAAATAAAATTTGCTAGTGTCTGTTTTATATACGTCTTTGATTTTCTTTTAGATGTTTTAAAGAAAATATTTTATTTACATATGTCGATAAACCCTCTGTTTATATAGGCTTGATGAAACTTTTTTTTATGAAAATTCTATATCTCTTCGCAATTATGCTCTTTTGTTTTCTCTCAATTTCATTTGGAAAAGCAAGAAAAGAGGAAAAATCAGCAAAGCATTTCTCTATTACCAATAATACTTTTAAGGTACTGGGCATGAGACAAGCCACGATGATATTGCAATGGAATGACGTCATTCTATATGTAGACCCCGTGGGAAGCAAAACTTTGTTTCAATCCTATCCTCTACCTGATCTAATTTTAATTACCGACAATAGTGAAGACCATTTTAAGTTGACAACTCTGGAAGGACTAAATACAAGTAAGGCTAAAATCGTGATCCCATCATCTGTCGCTGATAATATCCCCAATGAATTTACCCCACAATTAGATCTTTTGGAAAATGGTGACATGAAAGAACGGTTTGGAATAACGATTCAGGCCTTACCTAAATATCATTCAAAATATGAAGGTAATAGCTATGTACTGAAGATGAACGGCGAGCGCATTTACATTTCAGGGAATGTTCAAGACATCAAAGAAATACATTCATTAAAAAAAATTGATCGGGCTTTCATCTCTGTGAACCCGTCCAAAACATTTACCGTGGAAAATACTGTAGCGGCTGTTTTGGCGTTTCAACCAAAAATAGTCTACCCCTATTATAGCAATGCAAATGGTTCTAGCAATGCACAAAAATTCAAGACCTTGATTTCGGGGGAAAATGTTGACATTGAAGTAAAACTCCTAGATTGGTAGTAGTTCCTTTACTTTTTTGTTTTTTCGCACTTCATGCTAAATCCATTTTGCGTTATGGATTTTCACTTAGACAGTGCACAATACCTTGCTTAGGAATAGTAAATCAGGTTATAATCTTATGGATTACGGTTTGATTGACCGATAAGTTCTTGACCACTACCGTACCAGTTTTTTATACTTGATGCGCTTTGGCATGATATCGGCCCCTAAACGTTTCTTTCGATTCTCCTCATAATCAGAAAACGAACCTTCAAAGAAGTAAACTTGTGAATCCCCTTCAAAAGCCAAAATGTGGGTGCAAATCCGATCCAGGAACCAGCGGTCGTGTGAGATAATTACAGCGCAACCAGCAAAATTCTCAAGACCTTCTTCTAGGGCACGAAGGGTATTGACATCCAAATCGTTGGTAGGCTCATCCAACAATAAGACATTACCTTCTTCTTTGAGGGTCATGGCCAAATGAAGACGGTTACGCTCTCCACCGGAAAGCAAGTTGACCTTTTTGTTCTGATCACTTCCCGAAAAATTGAATCGACTTAAATAAGCTCTTGAATTAACCTGTTTTCCACCCATCAAAACCAATTCTTGTCCATCACTGAAATTTTCCCAAATTGACTTTTGGGGGTCAACGTTTGAATGGGATTGGTCGACATAGGCCAATTTTGCGGTATCCCCAACAACAAACTCCCCCTTATCAGCCTTTTCCTCTCCCATGATCATTCGAAAAATCGTTGTCTTTCCTGCACCGTTCGGGCCTATAATTCCAACGATTCCAGCTTGTGGCAGATTAAAATTCAAATCTTCGTACAACAATTTATCGTCATATGCCTTACTTACTCCTTTGGCTTCAATGACATTGGTACCCAGGCGCGGTCCGTTGGGGATAAAAATTTCGAGCTTTTCTTCGAGTTGTTTCTGATCTTGACTGGCCAACTTATCATAATTCTTCAAACGGGCCTTTTGCTTCGCTTGTCTTCCTTTGGCACCCTGTCGAACCCATTCCAGTTCACGTTCAAGTGTTTTTTGACGCTTGGAGGCTTGTTTGCTTTCTTGAGCAAGGCGTTTGGCTTTTTGGTTCAACCACCCGGAATAATTCCCCTTCCAGGGGATACCTTCTCCTCGATCCAATTCCAGAATCCATCCAGCCACGTTATCCAAAAAGTAACGATCGTGGGTCACGGCAATGACCGTTCCTTTGTATTGTGCCAAATGATGTTCCAACCAATGCACCGACTCTGCATCTAGATGGTTGGTGGGCTCATCCAATAACAATACATCAGGTTCTTTTAATAATAATCGACATAACGCCACCCTTCTTCGTTCTCCCCCAGATAAAACTTCAATCTTCTTTTCCGCATCTGGCGTGCGAAGGGCATCCATGGCAATTTCGAGTTTTGTATCGAGCTCCCATGCATTGCTGGCGTCGATCTTATCTTGCAGTACAGCCTGCTTGTCCATCAATTTCTGCATCTTATCTGCATCTTCATAGACTTCTGGCAGACCAAACATATCATTGATTTTGTTGTATTCATCGAGAACGGCTACCGTTTCTGCTACCCCCTCTTTAACCACCTCCAGCACTGTTTTGTTTGGGTCCAATTGTGGCTCTTGTTCCAAATACCCAACAGAATATCCAGGAGAAAAAACAACGTCACCTTGATAGTTTTTATCTACCCCTGCTATAATTTTTAGTAAGGTGGATTTACCAGAACCATTGAGACCTAGAATACCAATTTTGGCGCCATAAAAAAAACTTAGGTAAATATTTTTAAGAACTGGAGTATTGGCGTTCTTGTAGGTCTTGGTGACCCCCGTCATTGAAAAAATAACCTTCTTATCGTCAGACATTCTTATGGTTAATGGTTAATGGTTAATGGTTAATGGTTAATGGTTAATGGTTAATGGTTAATGGAAATTAAAACATCAATATTATTAGCCGTAGTTTTCGCTAAACATTTTCGACTTTTCCCATTTAATCCTTTATCTCAATTATACTCTACCTTTGAGTGCATTAAAAACCCAAGCCACGGCAAAGAATCCCAAACCTACAGCTGCAAAACCGTATCCGGCCACTTCATCATATTTAAATGCACCCAATGCTATCATTCCCAATCCGACAATAATCATAATGATAGTGGCATAAGCCAATACCGTGTTCTTATTCATTCCCATTCGTTCAAATTAAGTGGAAAGTCAAATATCGTAAAAAATACCTTTTTTCCCGTAAATATTAGATTTCAAACGGGAAGGTAATGCCGCTAATCCTTCGGATTTCATCCAACAGCGCAATAAGTTCCTGGCTATCAGTATGTGACCAAAGTTCACTTTCCATCTTACCATCTCGAATACACTGATTCACCTCAACTATTTCGTGGTAATAGCCCCGCCCAGTAGTGGATAATCCAATGGACTCAGAAACACCTTCAATGGTCATTTCAAAACCTTGTGTTTCATGAAAACGGGGTTGTAGCGTCACTCGACCTTTACTACCTGCAATCTCCGCACTCATTCTAGAATGATGGGTAAAACTGCTGTTTAAGACTGCCTGCGCGTCGGAATATTGAAAAATAATCGATGTTTGGATTTCCGTACCCATTTCATTGAAATTGGAAACCGCTTTGATTTCATGTGGTTTTCCCAAAAAATGATAGGCTAAAAAGACAGGGTATATCCCAATATCCAGTAAAGTACCTCCTGCCAGTGCTGGATTTAGTAAGCGGGAATCTGAGGATCTATCAAGGGCATAAAAAGCAAAATCCGCATTAATATATTTTAACACACCTAACCTGCCTTCTTCAACGAGTTCTTTGACCCGTCGAATGGTCGGATTGAATCGCGACCATAATGCTTCCATAAGAAATACCTTATTCTCACGCGCCATTTTTATCATTTCATCAACCTCTTTTAGATTGATGCCTAAAGGTTTTTCACAAAGTATATGTTTACCATACTGCATCGCTCTAATCGTCAGATTTTTATGAAAAACATGTGGTGTAGCGACATAGAGTATATCTACCAAATCGATCTGAAATAGGGTCTCATACCCTTCAAAAGCGTTGGGAACATTATGTTCCTTAGCAAAATCTAAGGCTCTCTGTTTGTTTCTCGAAGCAACGGCGCTTAACTCCGCATCTTTTACCAATTTCAAGTCATTGGCAAAATGATGTGCAATTTTTCCCGGGCCGACAATACCCCATTTGATTGGTCTCATATGGTTAAAAGTAATCATTTATCCTGCTTATCTTTATCCGCATATTGAATTTACAGCCCATGGACATTACCTTCAACAAAAACGAGGACCACAACAAACTAATGCTTTCTGATTTGAGAAGGCGTTTGGCACAAATTAAATTGGGTGGAGGTAAAAAGAGAATCGAAAAACATCATTCCAAGGGTAAAATGACCGCGAGGGAGCGGATAGCGTTCTTGTTGGATTCCGATGAAGATGCCATCGAAATAGGGGCATTTGCTGGTGAAGGCATGTACGAAGAACATGGAGGATGCCCTTCTGGCGGAGTGGTTGTAAAAATTGGTCATATACAAGGTAAACAATGTATCGTAGTAGCCAATGATGCCACAGTCAAAGCGGGTGCATGGTTTCCGATTACCGGGAAGAAAAACCTCCGTGCCCAAGAGATTGCCATTGAAAATCGATTACCGATCATCTATTTGGTAGATAGTGCGGGAGTTTATTTGCCCATGCAGGATGAAATATTTCCTGATAAAGAACACTTCGGACGTATTTTTCGGAATAATGCCGTAATGAGTAGCATGGGTATCACTCAAATTTCAGCGGTAATGGGTAGCTGTGTCGCGGGTGGAGCCTATTTACCGATAATGAGCGATGAAGCGCTTATCGTCGATAAAACAGGAAGTATTTTTTTAGCGGGAAGCTATCTCGTAAAAGCGGCTATTGGTGAAAGTATCGATAACGAAACCTTAGGTGGAGCAACCACACATTGCGAAATCAGTGGTGTCACGGATTACAAGGCCAAAGATGATAAGGATGCCTTGAATACCATCAAAAATATCGTCAGTAAAATTGGTGATTTTGAAACGGGCGGATACAACAGAACTGACCCCATCACGCCAAAAGATGACCCTGAAGAACTGTTTGGGATACTACCCAAATCTCGTTCTGACCAGTACGATATGTTGGAAATTATCAAACGATTGGTCGATGATTCAAAGTTTGAGCAATACAAAGAAGATTACGGTAAAACCCTTTTAACGGGCTACGCACGTATTGACGGCTGGGCCGTAGGCATCGTGGCCAACCAAAGAAAAGTGGTTAAAAGTGGTCAGGGCGAAATGCAGTTCGGAGGGGTCATCTATTCTGATTCTGCAGATAAGGCCACACGCTTTATTGCAAATTGTAACCAAAAGAAGATTCCTTTGGTTTTTTTACAGGATGTTACCGGTTTTATGGTGGGTAGTAAGAGTGAACATGGTGGTATCATAAAAGATGGTGCGAAGATGGTGAATGCGGTGAGCAATTCTGTCGTTCCAAAATTTACGATAATTATTGGAA